>CAZENJ010000034.1:0-8704 GCA_964513485.1 uncultured Thermotogae bacterium
TTCGCGAAACATCCTAGAAACGGACAATCAGTGCAAAGTAAGTGCTGGAGGGCTTACTCGGCAAGTTTTGGTGAATGTAAATAAGTGTCTCAAATAGTAGTGATATTTACTTGCAAATTGAGTTAGGGGTTGGTTTAGGTGGAGGGCATCGTACGATTTAGGACCAAATTAAAAAACTTTGATCCTAACCGGAGTTTTATCCTCAAATAATGAAACCAGCGCGGTTCGTTTCTAAAGATTTCTTGCATGGAGTAAGTTCGGCCGTCGGGATAGCAATAGGTTACTTCCCGATAGGTATGACTTACGGAATACTCGCGCGGGCCGGGGGTTTAACTTTTTTTGAGACGGTTGGAATGAGCCTGATGGTTTACGCCGGCGCCTCACAGTTCGTTGCACTCAACTTGATGTCGATGGGTGTAACTCCGGCGCAGATTGTCTTTACGGTTTTTATGGTAAACATTCGGCATTTCTTGATGGGCACTTCTCTAAACGAAAAGATTTCCGGAGACAAAACTTACCTGAAGGCGTTGTATTCTTTTGGGATAACCGATGAAACGTTTGCCGTTTCCTCGGTTAAGGCTGACCGGATAACGTCACAGTTTATGTTTGGCCTGATTTCGGTTGCCTACGCGAGCTGGGTAACCAGCTCCGGTGTTGGCTATCTCCTGGGCAGGGGTATGCCTTCGTTTTTAAAAACCGGCATGTCAATAGCTCTGTACGCCTTATTTATCGGTCTACTGGTTCCATCGATTCATAAAAATAGATCGGTCATACTGATCGCCGGACTTGCCGGTGTGTTGAACACCGGACTCAGGCTGGTTATATCCCCGGGTTGGGCGATTGTTACTGCGAGTCTGATTTCCGCTACGCTCGGTTCGCTGGTCTTCGGGGGAGCCAGCAGCGGCTCCGAAGGGGAGGTCTCGAGTTGACGTACGATAGTCTATTTCTGGTGATAGCAGGAATGGCAGTTGTCACATATATCCCCCGGATGTTGCCGTTCGTTCTATTCAGGGAAATTGACTTTCCGTCTTTTGTTCAGGACGTGCTGGAAAACCTCCGCTATGCGATTCTGGGATGCTTAATATTTCCCGGTATTTTTCTCGTTCAGGAAGACATTTATTTCGGGTTAACCGGAGGGACTGTAGCGCTCGTACTGGCTTACCTGGATATCGACATAGTACTCGTGGTTCTTGGAACTGTCGGGGCTATGACTCTTTACACGATTTTGTTATAGATCGAATCGTGATTCGTAATTTGTAAAAAGATGATAAAGATAAGGAGAAAATGGGGCTTGTTATTACCTCCAGGAAACTTTATATTTAATTAGTCTGCAATATAGTAACAATAGATAGTATTTAGCAATTAGTAGTTTGGATAATTTGTTAGTAGTATGGCTGTATCCGGTGCTTCAGGGTCTTAAAGGGCGACACGCCCTACCTTGTTCGAGGCCAAAAGGACAGTCAAATCGTGGCAGACAAGGAGGGTTTTTTTATATTATGGCTACAGGAACAGTCAAGTGGTTCGATGATGACAAAGGATTTGGATTTATCGAACAGGAAGACGGCGAAGATGCTTTCGCTCACTATTCTGAAATAGTCGGCGAGGGTTACAAGTCGCTGTCAGAAGGCCAGGAAGTAACCTTTGATCTTGAAGAAGGCGAAAAAGGACCTAAGGCTCTTAACGTAGAGGTTGCCTAACTCTGGTTTTTTCAGCAAAGAATAAACTATACTTGAATAGATTAGCCACAGGTAATTACTGCCTGTGGCTTTTTTTATTTGCCCCATTGCGGATGTTTGCCCCTTCTGGTTCGGATAAAAAAAGTACAGTTGCCCGGAGGTGAGCCATAAGTGAAACATAACCGGGAAGGTCGGGTTGCTCCACTGTCAATTAAACGGGTTGAGCTTGCCAATTCCGCTACGCACGGACTGGGCACCGTCGGAAGCATTGTCGGTCTCACGATGTTATTGCTGAAAGCAACACGCCTGAAAAATGGGTGGATGTTTGCCGGATTTCTTGTTTACGGTATCAGCTTGATTCTTCTTTTTCTTTCTTCGACCCTGTACCATGCAATGCCTTTTCCCCGGCTAAAATCTCTGTTCCGGCTCGTCGATCACGGTTCTATTTATATTCTAATTGCGGGGACTTACACTCCATTTACTCTAGTCAGTCTTCGTGGCCCCTGGGGCTGGTCAATTTTTGGAACAATATGGGGGCTTGCACTTGCGGGAGTATTATTCGATAGCTTTTCAAAGGGCCATTTTCGCAAAATTGGTACGGCAACTTATATCTTAATGGGCTGGCTTTCCCTGATCCTGCTTCCAAAATTATTCTTTTCCCTTGGTCTGGCGGGTTTAATTACTCTGTTAATTGGCGGTTTGCTTTACACTCTGGGCGTGGTTTTCTACGCCTGGAAGGATCTTACTTATAACCACGTTATCTGGCACCTTTTTGTTCTTGCCGGTGGGGCATGTCACTTTCTCACAGTGTACCTTTTCGTCACACCGACTTGAATCAATATTTTCCGTAATCTATTTCCCCCCAATTTAGTGCGTGCCTTTATTCTGGATTGCCGGCTTCAGCGACTGGATAGGAGGCCTGGAGCTCGCTCGTAGGGCTTTCCCCGGTTGGGCGAAAAGGGGCGGCGACGGTTTGTGGGCTGTATCCCGGTTTGGGTCCAGGCAAGAAATTGGGCGCGATAGATTTTAGTTGGAAGAATTAGGCTGAGTGATAAAAGGGTTCGTTGGCCCGGAAGAGCGACAAAAGTGTCGTAACCCGGACAATTCTGAAACTTAAGCTTGGATTATCCTGAGAGACTTCATAATATGGTTAGATGTATAGAACAAATGGAAGATTAGTTTTTCGGTCGGTATTTTTTCATTTTTTGTATTAGAGGAGGCAAAATGAAGGTAAGGAAAGGCCCCCTTCTGGTGTTGATCATGATTGCTCTTCTTTCGGCATCGCTTATACTTCCGTCTCACACGGCACTTGCCAAAGACGAAGATAATGGTATGATTCAGCGGGGGCAGACGGGGTATGCCTTCGTCAACTTTAACGATCTTAATGACAAGCTGGTGAATAAGGGTTATGAAGGGTTCAAGAGTAATATATTTTTAACCGGTGGGAGCGGCTTTTTCGAGATATCCGATAATTTTAGGTTGGGCGGGGCCGGTTACCAGGGGTCAACGACAAATTCTTTTGCTAACGGGAACGGCAAGTTGTCCTTAAACTTCTTTGGTGTGTTATTTGAAGCAGGGATGGATGCAACAGAAAGGTTTACCCTGATGGCGGGAGCCACTGCGGGGACTGGGACGATTGGTCTTAGAATTACTGAAAGCATACCCGATTCCTTCGATGACGCGCTCACGGATACTCCCAAAAGACACAAGATGGATAAGAGGTACTTCGGAATTCAACCTTCTCTTACCATGGAGTTCGCTGTAACCTCCAGTATTTCTCTCAGAACGAGTGCCAGCTACCTCTGGGGGACTGCAAATAAGTGGAATCTCGACGGGAAGAAATTGATCGGGCCGATAAAGCAGGTAAATGCGCCAATAATTACTTTTGGTATGCATTTCGGTGGCAATGGGGAAGATGAGGAGTAATAATCGAATAAAAGAGCGGTGATGGGGTTGCGGGTAAGAAAAACTTTGACTGTAGATGAAATATATAAAAAGGCAAAGAATTACGATATAGTCTTAACCGCCGAAGCTTCGCTGGCCGACGCGATTAATAATAGGGTGGAGTCGCCGAGACTGGGCAAGCTGGCTTATACCCCGAAAACGCTGATTTACCGGAAATTTCAGAATTTCGGACTAGCATCCAAAAGGCAATTATTTTTACGGATTATCGATGAAACGGACCTGGGCTGGAAAGAAGCTTCCTATCTGCTGAGCAATGCAATTGACTTCTGGGAAGAGACCGGAACGCTCGAAGGACTTCCCGGGATAAGGGGTTTTGAAAAACGCAAGCCGAAAAAAATAGTGGAAATATTAAAGAGTACCCCCAATATTTACCGGGAGATGGAATCTTTCAGCCTGTCCGCGAATCGTGACGTTTGTGTGGTGGCTCCTTACCAGTTTAACGGACTGGATTTATCCGTACTTCCGGAAGACTACGAAAGGTTAGATATCTTTGCGGAAGAAAAAGTCCACTTACCCCCCTTTTACGTCTACAGCTCGGCAAGCCAGCTCGTTGGTGCGGTAACCGATAACGTAAAGTCCCTCGGAGAGGAAAACGTCGGTGTAGTGCTGCATCCGGATAGTCCGTACGATTCGTTGATCCGCTCTTCTTTCAGGGAATCGGGGATTGAGTTTCAGGCTTCTCTGAAATTGCAGGATTCGGAGTCGCTGAGAACGCTGCTCCAGTTGTTTACCCTTGGGCTCCGCCCCGGTCGGGTCCGTTTAAAGGAAGTTGAGCCGATCATTAACGAACTGGGCTACGAGACCCCCCGAAAAAGGGAAGAAGAGTACCTTTCGGAAGTCGATATTCCGGAAGCAAGGAAAGTCTATCGCTTGCTGCAGGAGTCGGGCGGCGGAACTTTTGCTGAAGTACTTGAAGCGCTCGAGGAAAGTGGTCTGCGGGTGGAGGAAGGCGTCGAGGAAATATTTCGGGACCTGAAACTGTGGAAAGAACCGATCTCCGGGAGTAATTTGAACGACCTGAAGTACTACCTGGATAGCTTCGCCCTGGAAAAGGACGGAATCCACCGAGGTGTCCTGCTGGCTCGGCCGGGATCTGTCGCGTATATAGATAGGCCGGTCGTTTTTTACCTCGGTATGTCCACTAAGTGGGATCGCAGAGTCGATGATCGGCCCTGGAGAGATAGGGACAGGGCGAAAGAGAGAAACCTAAATAACTTCAAAGCACTGCTCCAGAACGGGGAAAAGCAGCTTTACCTGGTACAGAATAGAAGGATGAATCGGGAGATAAGTCCTACGACCTATTTCAACGAGTTACAGCCGGAACTATCCAGCTTCACCGACGGGACCGAAGGAGAAGATTTCGTTCGCCACCGGAGGTCCGGGCCCGGCAAAACCCCTTTTACTTCAAATCACGTCGAGCGCAGGCCAGAACCGGTCCGGGCCGTGAGTCCAACCGCTTTGAATAAGCTGGTGCAGTGCCCCAGAGATTATTTTTTCTCTCTCCTGGTGGAGACGCCGGACCGTGATTATCTCAGAAAGGGTACCGTTTTTCACGAATTCGCGGAATTTTATGCGGTCTACCCTGAATTTGTAGAACGGAAGGGGCTGGAAAAGTTCGTCGATCTAATGGTTGAAAGGATGGCCCCGATAGTTGACGAGGCCTACCTGCCTCAACTGAAGACGGAGTTCATGCTCGGTGCAGAGCTGTTATCCCGTTACCTGGGAGAAAAGGATATTCGCGAGGCCCCGGAGCTAAACTCCGAGGAGTACCGACCGGGCCCAGGGGATAATTTTCTAGCCGATGAGTTCGACAGGGAAATCAACCGGAAGTTTACCGAAATGTACTTTTTAGACGAAGGTATCGGTGTCAGCGGGAAGATTGATCTGCTTAACGGGAAGGAAATTCTCGATTACAAGACGGGGAGGAAAGAAAGTTCGGGGAGCGTCGTAAAAAATTCGAACGTGGATCTTTTCGACGAGGGGCCGGACTTTCAATCGCTGGCATACCTGCTCCACCACCGGGAGGTACTTCCGGAAGAGGAGCTTAAATTTCAGTTTTTTCACGTATTTGACGACCTGGGAGCCATCTTGCGGGGGAGGGCTAAGCCGGAAGACTACTTGACCAGCATAACCTATTATCCGCTGAAGTTCGGTGAATTTATCGAAAGCGGGGAATTTTTCGAAGCAGCTTACGGTGTTAAAGCCAGGAACAAGTTGCTGGACCCGCTTGGCCGGGAAAAGTTTCTAGAGGTCACTTCCCGGCTGGAAGTAGACGACCGGGATTTTTATGAAAGAGGGGACGCGATCAAATATAGAAAGGAAATGAAACGGCTCTGCGAACCGCACCTGGAAGTTGGCCGGGGAAAGGATTTAACCGAGAACCAGCTGGATAAGGCCATAAGCTCGATTTTAAAAACCACGATGCGTCGACTGAGGACGGAAAATTTTTTCCGGGAAGATCTTGATCGCTTTGAAAATTTCGTCCGGGAGAGGCTGGCGGACCTGGAGGGCTGGCGAAGTAAGAGGTTTCCGGTCGGAGACAAAGATCTGGAACAGGTTGACCACAGGGATCTAATACTATCGGGTGAGGGCTTATGAGTCCGGAGCCGAAAGGGAATCAAAAGAAGTTAATTGGAAAGAAGGAAGGGCTTTACCTGGTTGACGCCGGTGCGGGTACGGGGAAGACTTTCACCGTTTCGCGTCGTTATGCCGAGTTGCTGGATAACGGGGTGAATCCGAACGAGATTTTCCTCGCTACTTTTACCGAGAACGCGGCCGAGAACATGCGAGAGGAGATCATCAACTACTGCGATCACGACCTCTCGGAGTTGAGGGATGCGCCGATAGCTACCTTTCACGGCTTCTGTCAGCAATTACTGCTGAAAGATGGTTTTGCCGCCCCTGCTTTCCTGGGACTTGAGGACCACCTCACCGAAAACACGAGAACCGTGGCCAACGAGGTTCAGGAAAAAGAGCAGTTCTCCGGCTTTTACGGTATGTTTCGCGACGAACACCGGGAGTACGAGGATTTTGCCCGAATTGTCTACGACGAGCACAATCTGCTCGACCTGATAAAATCTCTCGCCGCCAAGGGGATATTTCCGGAAAAAGACGGCTGGTACAGGGATGGTCGTTCGAAGCTGCTGGGCGACTACGAGAAATACATAGAAGCTTTGCGGGCGGTCAATAAACCCTTGTCGGGGAAGAACGGGAAGAAACAGTCAAGGCTGCTGGGCCTCCTGAACGGGATGAGGGAGAAAACATTTGATTCCGCGGAAATCAGCAGCAAGTACGATATTAAGGACGGAAAACGGGTGGACCCGGAAGTTATGGAGAGGGCTTTCCGAGAGGATAGAGACGGGTTAATCGACTTCATCCACGACATTTATTTCGGATACCTGGATTACGCCCTCGGTCAGAATTTTCTGAACTTTTCTTTTCAATTGATGTTTGCTTTTGTCCTGTTGATGGAAAACCATGAGTTGCGGGAAGCAAACCAGTTTGAGTACGTCATGATAGACGAATTTCAGGACACGAACGAGATCCAGTTCAAGCTCTCTCTCTTACTTTCCCGAACGGGCAATATCCTTGCAGTGGGCGACTGGAAACAGAGCATTTTCGGCTTTCAGTACGCCGCGGTAAAAAATATAACGGACTTCCAGGATAGGTATACTCGCTACCACGAAGACATCAACAGCGATAAACGGAGGGTTCCTTTTGGACCGGAGGAAGTCAATAAAATTGCGCTCAGGCGAAATTACCGGTCTTCCCAGGAGATACTCGATTTTTCCCAGGAGGCGCTTTACGTAAAGGGCAACAGGAAAGAGAAGGTGGATCCGGACCAGGATGTGGTTTCTCTTCGTGCCGCAAAAGAGAAGTATAATACTGAGATTGCCGGGTTCGTCTCCGAAGAAGAAATTGATGCGGTTCTGGAACAACTCGAGCGGGTGGTCGGGAACCGGGAGTATTGTATTTATCGGGAAAGCGAACCGGGGAGCAAAGTGGAGGAGCGAGAAGTAGAATACCGGGACGTGGCTATTTTTTCCCGCAACCGGTCTTTTGCGCGACAGCTTGATAAACGGGCACGGGAGCTCGGAATTCCCGTCACCTACGAGGGCGGCGTGGAATTATTCAAGACCGATCCCGGGATACTGCTCCTTGCCTGGTTGCGAGTCCTGAAACGGAAGAGTTCCCGCAGAGGCTGGAGCGTGATTCTGGACGAGGCGGGCTACAATATCGCAGAAATTGAATACATTCTGGACAACAAGGATTATCCTCCCGAAGCCCTGGAGTTCGTCGAGGCGCTTGAAGCCACTTACGATATAGCTGAACTGGCCCGAAAGGTATTTACGCGATACGGAATGGATAATGGCTTTACGGCTGCGATTATTCAGGTTCTTCAGGAAACTTTCGAGACGTCTTACATGAACCTCGGTGCTATGATAAATTTTATCGAAAACAACATAGAGATGGACGCGACCTACGAAGTGGACGGCGACAGCGAGGAAGCCGCGACAGTCCAGACGATTCACGCCGCAAAGGGTCTGGAATATCCGGTAGTTTTCCTCGCCAATATGAATAGAGGCGTGTTTCCGAGTAGAAACTCCGGCAGGGGGAGTATATTTTACGACGATACGATAGGCCTGAGGGCCAGGAAAATCTATTCTGAGGAAGACGAGTTCACCTATGACAATCTGGAAGAGTATCTTGCTGCCAGGGTAACCGGACGGGGCTACGACGAGGAAAGAAGATTGCTCTACGTTGCCATGACCCGGGCGGAAAACTACCTCTTCCTCTCCGCCGAAGCTGGGAGAGAAGGCCGGTTCTTCCGGGAGTTAGATATCCAGCCGGAAAAGCTTGAACCAAATCCGGAAGAAATAAAAGGGAAAAATACCGGACGGAGAAAGAAGAGGTTATCCGTCGCGGAACCCGACGAAAAACGACCGATCAAGCGGGCGGTAACGGATGTAACTTCTTCCGCCGGCGCCGGTCAGGAAGGCAGGGGGACGGAATTCGGGACCATGATTCATAGGTTTGCGGAGAGATTGGTCCGGAAAGACGAC
>CAZENJ010000034.1:8845-18273 GCA_964513485.1 uncultured Thermotogae bacterium
AAAAAGGAGGGTGCGGACAAGGTCGTTTACCACGGTTCAATTGACCTGTTGCACGTCCTGGAAGGACGAGTCGAGGTGATAGATTATAAGACGGACCTCGACAGGTCCAGCGAGGACGAATACAGAAAACAATTATCGCTTTACCGGAGAGCCGTGGCCGCCACTTTCCCGGAAAAAGAGGTCGTTGCTGAATTGTTTTATACTTACACCGGCGAAGTCGTGAAGCTGTAGTATTTTTCCTAGCACCGGGGGACCGCCTTCGCCCCCTGGTGGTCCGAATAAAGTTTGGGCGGTAGCCGAGATACTGCGGGAATGTTTTCCTATGGGTGACTATTACGCTGGAATTTCAGCGACACGAACCTGGGGATATACAGCCCCGAGTATTTTTCCCGTCCGATATACTGCCCAAGTTTGTCGCTAAGGCCGGGAACGAACGGGTTGAGGTTTACGTTATAAGTCAGGACGATTTCGTTTTTCTCCCCTGCCAGTTCCGGATGAGACTTGGCGGCGTAGGCCGAAAATACGTGCTTTCCTTTTTCAGTTTTCTCCGAACTCCAGGGGGAAGGGATTTCGTAGACAGAACCCCGGTCCGTCCAGGGGTCCGTTATCCTCCTTGCCGTGTAAAGGTGAACGTCGAAGCTAAACGGCGGGATCTGGAGACAGTACCAGCCGAAAAAGGAGTTGTGCTGGATCGTCGTTTCCGAAGTTCCGGGCAATCCTTTTAGCGCTTCCGGATTACTATCTTTTTTCCAGATGCCATCGGCGAAGTATTGGCGGTCGTCCCATCTATCATTTTTTGCCTCCCTGGCGCTAATTTTCGATAGAACTGTCATCGCGGAGAGCCCTTTGCCTTTTTGCCCGAAGAGATAGACGGAATCATTCCGGGCAAGTATCGCACTACCCCAGGTGATTCCGTCCTCTTTCGGGAGAAACCTTTTCTCGTAAGTCCAGTCCTTCGGCGGGTCCGCCGGGTTCTTGACTCTAAAGATCGTGGCCCCGAGTATGCTAAAGTTCTGGCTTCCTTTTGTGGTTACTTTACTTGCCGCGATCAGAAGCGATGAATCGAGGTCCGCCCCGACCAGCGGCCAGTAAAAGTGATCGTCTTCTTTGCTCGAAAAAATGGCCGCCGGCTTTCCGTGTATTTTGCGGTAGTATTTTTTTATCTCCAAAAAATTACCGGAACGATTTCTCGTCGCGACTCCTATGGTGTTATGGATGAACCATGAGTACTGCCGCCCCCCGTTTTCCTTCTTACCGAGAATACTGTCCCCGAACAGCCAGACGTAACGGTCCGGGGTTATTTTTACCGAGGTGGCAGCGTCGGCCCCAAGCCAGGTCGGACCCCCTGGCCTTTTCCCGGGATTTATCAGTCCCTGTAGCTCCGGAGGGGCGGCAACCTTTTTCGTCACCTCCAGCTCCCCCGAAACGCCCCCCGAAAAGGAGATAAGAACGACGACTAGAAGTACGAAAATCTCGATACCTGCAAAATTTTTCTCAAAACTTATCATATCGACCTCACTTACTAGAGATACTTTTTCTTACCGATTTAAAGAGGCAACCATTCCAGGACTTCCCGGATCATCCGGTCCCAGTACCGCCACTCGTGGCCCGTTCCCTCCTCTTCTCTGTAGGTGAGTTCCAGCGATAGCCCCTCCAGAAGTCCTTTGAATTGCAGGTTGGCCCCGTAGAGAAAGTCCTCGGTTCCGCAGCACTGAAATAAATTTGGCCAGGGATCGGAGGAACTCTCCAGGTCCCTGACTAACTGGAGAAGATCCCGGTTGCCCCCCTGGATTTCCTTCAGATCTCCGAAAATCCATTCCAGTTTCCCTCTTTCATCCGGGTCTTCGATTTCGTCAAAGATTCCGACGATGTCGAGGGCACCGGACAGGCTGGCTGCGGCGGAAAAGCGCCCGGGTTTCCGCAGTGCCAGCTTGAACGCACCGTAGCCACCCATCGAAAGGCCGGCCGCGAAATTGTCCTCTCTTCTGGCCGAAAGGGGAAAATATTTCTGACAGAAGCGGGGCAATTCTTTGCTAACGTAAGTCCAGTAGTCCGGACCACAGGCCATATTCGTATAGAAGCTTTGAGCTGCATCCGGCATTACTACAGCCAGGCCTTTATCCTCGGCGTAGCGCTCTATCGCGGTCTTTCTGATCCAGGCCGTGTTGTCGTCCGACAGACCATGGAACAGATAAAGAGTCGGAAAGCCCACCTCCGGAACCTGCCGTTCCTCTCTTCGGTCTTCCTCTTCAGAGGCTGGAAAAGGTTCAGGCAAGATAATGTTTACCGGGCTATCCATCCCCAGGCTGCGGGAGTGAAAACTATAGTTTATGAGAGACATAATCATCCTCCTCAAATCGCTGTTGTTGAAGTTAAATCCGTAAAATGAACTGCTAGACTGTCAAAAGGCTGGGCAGCACGAGACAAGCTAATCCGGGTTTTTCACTTTAACAATATTGCCGGATAGAGGGGGAAATGCCAAATAAAAAAGTAAGTCCACTTCTGGCCACCGGGAGTTTTCGCCAGAGTCGCCCGTGGGCCAACCTCTTTGGATAAATCGTTTGACATTCTACAGACATACTTTGATAACGTGAAAACAATAACATATATTCAACATAAATTTGACAAAGTTAATAAAAGTATGGCATAATTGAAATTAGTGAACTTTAAGCGGGAACATAATATTAAACCCGGTCAACCTGACGGACAGGGAGTGGATAAATAAAATCAACACTTTTACCGGGGTAAAAATAGCGCGGTGTCCGGGAATAGACGCACCGGAGCTGTGTCGACCCCCGAAGCGGCCCGAACGGAAAGAGCGCCGGGATAATCTGGCGGACGTTTCGATAGAACGAACTTAAGCTCTATCTCCTTATAGAAGTTTTGGTCCTTGATTGTTAAGGATGCGATAAACTGCTCTGAAAGACTGTCTGTAGAGGAGGTGGGTCGCTTGCAGGAAGAAACAGAAGTAAATCCGGTGATATGGGTTCAGGGAGCAGCCTGTACGGGCTGTGCGATATCTTTGATGAATTCTCCCTACCCCAGGTTGAAGAACCTCCTGCTGGACGAGCTGGTACCCGGCAAATCCATCGGCCTGAAGTTTATGGCTACGTTGATGGGGGGGACTGGTAAGATGGCGCTTGAGGTCCTGGAAAGGACTAAGTCGGCCCGGGGATATATTCTCGTCGTCGACGGTGCCGTACCAATCGGACAGGATGGTAAATTCTGCACTGTGGGGGATGAACCTTTTTCGGAACAGGTCGCCCGACTGGGCGAGGATGCCTCGGCCGTAGTCAACATTGGAACGTGTTCTTCCTACGGAGGAATACCCTCCGGTAATCCCAACCTGACGGATTGCATTTCGGTTTCCGAACACCTGGAACAAATGGGTATATTAACACCCGCCATCAACGTTCCGGGTTGCCCTCCGGAACCCAGCTGGTTTGTGGATACACTGGCGCACGTGATTATATCCGGAATACCGCAGGAGGAAGAGGTGGATGACGCTGGAAGGCTAAAAGAGGTCTACGGCGAGCTGATTCACAACCATTGTCCCCGGCGTGGCGATTTTTCCACGGGAAATTTTGCAAGGACGATCGGAGAGGAGGGCTGTCTGGTAGAAGTTGGATGTAAAGGTCCCTATACAAATAGCCCTTGTCCGAACCGGGGCTGGCTCGAGGGATTGAACTGGCCCATCCGGAACAATCACCCCTGTATAGGCTGTACGGAACCCGGTTTTCCCGACCTGATGAGCCCATTTTATAAAAAATTTGGTATGGAAGAGGCCGAAGAGATGTACAGGAGGCTAAAGTGAGACAGGTATCGATCGATCCCATAACGCGCATTGAGGGTCACCTCAAGATAGACCTGGATATTGAGAAAGGAGCTATAACATCGGCCAGGAGCAGCGGCACGCTCTTTCGTGGTCTTGAAGAGATGCTGTCGGGCAGGGATCCCCGGGACGCACAGAGGATTACCCAGAGGGTTTGCGGTGTCTGCCCGGCGGCACATGCGATCGCTTCGGTCCTGGCCCTGGACGATGCATTTGGAATCCGAGAAAAAATTCCTCGCAACGGCTGGTTAACACGTAACCTGATTCTCGGAGGCAACTTCATTCATTCCGACGTCCTGCATTTTTATCACCTTTCCGCCCTCGACTACATGAACCCCGGGGACCTGGCGGGTCTGGAGTCCCGGGACCCGGATCTCCGGGACCTGGAAACCTACCTTAAAACATCGGACGGAGCCCCTTTCGTGCCGGAGTATGCCGGGGATTACCGCCTGGGAACCGGGGTAACTGAAGATCTTGCCGGGGACTACCTCGAGGCGCTGGAAATTAGAAAAAAAGCCCATCAGCTGGTGGCAATATTTGGAGGGAAGATGCCTCACAACATGGGGACAGTAGCAGGTGGGGCTACGAAAAAGCCCGATCTGGACTCGATGACCAAGTTCCGGTCACGGCTGGAAGAGATAAAAGAGTTCGTCGATCACCGATATCTGCCCGGGGCAATTGAACTGGCCAGAGCTTACGATGATTACTTTGAGATCGGTGAAGGGGTCCCCGGCTTCATCGAGTACGGAGGATTTTACACAGAGGACTACGCGGAAACCCACGGGGATACGAAAAAAGGACTTGAGGGTGGCGTCCTGATTAATAAGTCTAACCCTTCGGTTGAGGAAGTGAACCTGGAGGAAATTACGGAAGAGGTTACTCGCTCCTGGTATACGAAAGACGGACGGGGGCATCCGGGAAAAGCAAGGAGCCTCCCGGACGCGAATAAAGAAGGTGCCTACTCCTGGGTAAAAGCGCCAAGGTACAGGGGCCGACCTTTCGAAGTTGGACCGGCAGCAAGGATGATGATAAATTACAAAAAGGGCAACGAACTCGTGGAGCGGGAACTGGGAAGGGCAATGGAGGAGGCCGGAGTCGGGCTGGGTCGACTCCCCTCGGTGATGGGACGACATCTTGCCCGGGCCGTGGAGTGTAAATGTATCGTTCGGATGATGGAAGGTTGGATCGAAAGGTTAGAACCGAAAGCATCTGCCTGTGTTGGCTACGAAATGCCGGAAAGTGGTCGGGGAGTCGGACTGACCAGCGCGCCGAGAGGCATGCTCGGTCACTGGATAGAAATCGAAGACAAACGGATTAAGAATTATCAGCTGGTAGTTCCGACGACCTGGAACGCTTCCCCACGGGACGGCTCCGGCGTTCCGGGACCGATAGAACAGGCTCTCATCGGGACGAGTATCGACGACCCGGACAACCCGCTGGAAGCAGCGAGAATAGTCCGTTCCTTCGATCCATGTATGGCCTGTGCGGTTCACTGACAGCAAAGAAGGTGGCGATAATCCATGATATATTCCGAACAGAAGCCGTGGGAGGAGATAAAGTCCTACCTGCGGAGGGACGAAAAGCTGTTTGTCCTCGGATGCGGAGGTTGTGCCGCCGCTTCGGGTAGCGGCGGAGAAGACCAGGTAGAAGAACTTTCGGAAAAATTGGTCGAAAACGGATGGCAGGTAACCGGTTCCCGGGTAATTGAATTTTTATGCAATAAAGGGTTGGTGGGCATGAGGCTCGCTAGAGTTTCGGATCGGATTGAAGAGGCGGATGCAATTCTGGGCGCCTGCTGTGGAATAGGGGTTCAGGCGGTGGGAAAGCTCGTCGAAAAACAGATTCACCCGGCTAACGACACGGTTTCTATGGGGCATTTCCACGGGGCCTGGCCGTCGGAGGAAACCTGTGAGCGCTGCGGCGAATGTTTGCTGGAATATACCGGTGGCCTCTGCCCGCTTACCGTATGTACAAAGGGGTTGCTGAACGGAGCCTGTGGCGGCTCTCACGACGGGGAGTGTGAAGTAGAACCCGGTCGCCCCTGTGGCTGGGAACTGATCTACGGGCGCCTGAAGGATATCGACCGACTGGATCTACTGGCGACCTATAACGAACCGAAGGCGAGAGAAAAGTATCAATTCGCTCCGGAAATGGAGAAAAGAAAGTCCCTTTTCTGGGCAATTGAAGCCGGAGAGGGTGGCGAAAATGGCTGAGTTCCGGAATAAGATCGGGTCAGGAGAGTTCGTAATCACCTGCGAGGCGGGGCCGCCAAAAGGGACGGATATCGATCAAACACTGGAGGAACTGGACGAAATTGGTTATCTGGTTGACGCTTTCAACGTAACCGACCAGCAGAGCTCCGTGATGAGGCTTGGATCTCTGGCAGTCTCGCACAGAATACAGGATCTGGGCTACGAAGCGATCTATCAATTGACCTGCAGGGATAGGAACAGAATAGCCCTGCAATCGGACTTGCTGAGCGCGGAAATACTCGGGCTGAAAAACGTCCTCGCGCTGACCGGGGATTTTACGACCATGGGGGATCATCCTCACGCGAAACCCGTATTTGACCTGGATTCGCCCCAGCTGCTGGACGTGATATGTCAATTGAACTCCGGGATCGATATGGAGGGAAACGAGCTAAAAGGTTCAACCGATCTCTTTCCTGGTGCAGCTGTAAATCCCGGGGCCGACCCGGTTGAGCCCCAGGTATTTAAAGCAAAAATGAAAGCCGAACGCGGTGCGAGGTTTTTTCAGACACAGGCAATTTACGAGCCGAAAATTTTGAAGAGCTTTTTATCTGAGCTACGAGATGAGGGAGTGGAGGTTCCGGTTCTGGTGGGAATTCTTCCCCTGAAATCGCCGGGAATGGCTCGCTTCATGAATGAAAACATAGCTGGAGCGTTCGTGCCTGACAGAGTAATAGAGGGACTTGAAAAAGCTGATGACCTGGTGGAAGAAAGCCTGAACGTCTGTGCGCGGGTAATTCGAGAGACAAGTGATTGCTGTCAGGGAGTACATCTGATGCCTATGGGGTGGGAAGAACACGTTCCGGAATTGCTGGATAAATCCCGGTTGTTTTGACCTTCAGGACCTTAGCCGGTAAGAGTTTACGGGGGGTGATTGGCCCGGGAGCATGTATTGCCGCTGCAACTGCAAATGAACGAAATAATATTTCCTTAACCGGACGGGAGGCGATGGGTTATGACCGAACTGAGAAGATTAATCGATCGGAGAAAAATCAGGAAGACCTATCATACAATCGAGAAGGAACAGGTAAAATCAATTCTGGAAGACCACCTGCCTGAGCACAGGAGTTTTTTGCTTTACGGAAAATACACTATCCCAAAAGTAGAACCGCTACGCGATGCCCTCTCCTCATCGATTATCGATGAGGCAAAATCTCAGGCCGCCGAATACGACTGCGAAAACTTTTCCCTTCATCTGCATAGCGTAATGACGATGGAATACGAATGCAACGCCTGTGGGCTAATCGTTAGCCTGGAGTCGGATCACGTATTCAATATATTCGTTGCCAGGGATCACGGTATGTACCAGGTTTACGAATACAAGGAGCATTCCGGCAAGATATCTCAGGTTAAAAAAACCGAGCTACCGGACTACATAATCAAAGGGCAGACGGTCCTCATATAGCGTCGACCGGTGTCTCGGTTGGAGCAAAAGTTATCTTCCAGGGAGAAGAAGGTTTGAGTAAAACGAGCCAGCCCGGTAACATTAACGCATGTAAAAGAATAAATTTATTTAAATTAGTTTATCAACCGGGTTTAAACGGACGACGCCTTCGGGAACTCGGTTTGTTAATTTAAAGCACTATCCACCGGGAGGAACAATGATAAATATTCCTTATTCAGCCGAAGAAGCTCTAAAGCTAGCAATAGGAGTCGAGGAAAGCGGAAGGAAATTCCACGAAGAAATGGCTTCCGAAACCGAAGACCAGGAACTGGCAGACCTATTCGAGAAACTCGCGGCCGAAAAAGTAAAGCATAAGGAGAATCTCGAGAGTATACTGGGAGAGACAAAGACAGAACAGGGGGAAGACCTGAGTTCCAAATTATACGGAAAGTTGGAAGACACTTATCTTGAGGCCCTTGCCGGTTCAAAAGTTTTCACCTCCGCTAACGAAAAGGTCAGGGCGGCCAAGGAAGCCAAAAACAGGAATAAGTTAGTCTCGATTGCTATATCCCTTGAGAAAGACACGATGCTGTTTTTCTATGAAATACTTGATAAAGCTAAGAACTCGGAGGATAGAGAGATAATAGAGAACATAATTGAGGCGGAAAAAGAGCATATCAAGAGTTTCATCCAGTTAAGGTAAGGCAGTTAAAGAGGATCGAGTTAGCCTGACAGGACTAGATAAATATTTCTCAGCTGCCGTTGAATACCTGGTCGGAAAACAGAAAGTTAAAGAGGCCCATGGCACCGAGTCCGAAGACCGTAAAGCCTGAAGCCAGCCAGAAAACGTAACCGAAACCGAGCCATTCCATCAGGCCGCCGCCGATCATGGGTCCAATTATCGCTCCGGGTTGCCAGATAAGACTCCTGATGGAAAAGGAAGAGGCTATGCCGCTCCCCCTGCCTTCGTCGGCAAACAGGGCCATGCTTGCCGGCTCACGGAAGGCATCTGCTAACCCCATAAAACCGTTGATTGCCAGCAAAGCCCAGAAACTTTTTTGAAAGGGGATGAAGATCGCTCCGATAGCGTAGGTAGATCCCCCGAGGAACAGCATGGAGAACCGACCTATTCTGTCGGAAATCTTCCCGGAATATCGCTGGAGAAACATGTTAACTATTTTCTCCGCTGCCAGAATTACACCGATCTGAAGTGCCGAAAGGGATAAGGCCAGTCTTGCGAATACCGGAACGTAGGTTCGTACCATCATCACGGAAAAAGCATAGGCCGTTCTAAACCAGGTTATCGATTGAATTCGCCTGTTCCGGGCATGAATCTTGAACGTGAGTCCCTGAATTCTCGATTCGTCCTCTTCGACGAATACATAGGTAAGTATCCCGGAGACTACCGTTAAAATAACGAGCAGCGTATAGGGCAGGGTGAACCCCCAGATCTGCAGCATCCAGCCACCCATGACGCTTCCCAGAGCACTGCTCAATAGCCTTGAAGCGTTCGACGTACCGATTATCTTTCCCCGCGCCTCTTTCGGTGCCAGTTCGCCGGTAATGGCAAGACAAGTAGTTCCCGCGGCGGCGAAACCAATTCCCTGAAGGATTCGAGCGACCGTTAAAGATATCACGCCGCCGACGAAAATAAACCCGATATAAGACAGGGCCAGAGTGCCCAGACCGACCAGCAGGATGATTTTTTTGTTGAAGCGGTCGGAAATCCAGCCAATCGGGAGAAGCGTTACCAGCTGAACAGTGGTGAAACTCGTCGTGAACATCCCGATCCAGAAGCCGCTCGCGTCGTAGAGGTCGGCGTAGATAGCTATAAAGTTGAGCAGCATCGTAATACCAAGAGCGATTGAAAACCTTGCTATATATAGTGGGATAAATCTTGTCTCTTCACGGTACACGGTAATCCCCTTAATTATTCGAACCTAAATCGTGCGATTCTCTCCTT
>CAZENJ010000035.1:0-18108 GCA_964513485.1 uncultured Thermotogae bacterium
TTTTGAGCAAATAAATTGATTACAATTCCCCTGTAACATATACTTCATCATGAAATTCCTTTGCTGGAGGAGATCAAAATGGAACTACAGTTGAGCGAACTCAAGAGCAACGAGGGGCAGTTAACCCCGATCGACGAGAGCGTTTCCCTCGAGTCGATAAGTTTTCACGATGACGAGCTTGAAGTCAGGGAGGAGCTGAGAGTTACCGGAGGAGCAATTTTCACTTCCGAGGAAGTAATAAACGTCTCCCTGGACTTTTCCACGACCGTCATCGAGCACTGTCGCCGATGCCTCGAACCCATTGAGACGAAAATAGACAGACACGAGGAGATCGAATTTCGTCCCGACATGGAAGCCGAGGTAACGAGCGAGGGCAACTTATCTATTTACCGCTACGAAAGCGGCAGCGGGACCATCGATCTTTTACCATATATAATTAGATTCATTAAGCTGGACCTGGAACCTTATCCGCTGTGCAAAGAGGATTGTAAAGGGCTCTGTCCAAAGTGCGGGGCAAATCTGAACGAGGAAGAGGACCACTCTTGTGAAGAGGAGTCGGAAGGGGAGGCAAAGGACCCAAGAATGGAAAAACTGGCTGAGCTACTGTGAGCGAATCCGAAGTTATTCTGGGAATCGATCCCGGACTAGCCACCTGCGGCTACGCCTTAATCGAAGCGACCGCTCGGCGATCTTTTCGACTTATCGAAAGCGGGGCGATTCGAACCGACTCGGAAGACGAAATGAGCAAAAGGCTGGAGGAAATCCATGACTCCGTCAGCAAACTGGTCTCCGATTACGAACCGGAAACAGTCGCGATAGAAAAAATTTTCTTCAGCAACAACCAGAAAACGGCCGTTCTCGTCGCACAGGCTCGAGGGGTCATAATTCTGGCGGCTTCCGGTACAAGCGTAACCAGTTATTCCCCGCTAGAAATAAAGAAAACTATAACCGGTTACGGAAAGGCAAATAAAAAACAAGTACAGACTATGATTCAGCGCCTGCTGGGGCTCAACCAGTTGCCATCACCGGCCGATGCCGCCGACGCCATCGGTGTTTCACTCTGCTGCGGCATGGAAACGAGGTCCGCCGTCAACGAACAGTGGGGTACGGGATGAGCCTTATACCGGAAGAAACTGAAACGGAGAGGCTTTTGCTGATCGATGGCCACGCGATTATGTACCGTTCCTTTTACGCGATCCGCGGCCTGGCAACCAGCGACGGATTCCCAACTAACGCAATTTACGGTTTCTTCCAGTCGCTCGAGAAGGTTCTGGAGGAATTCCCTTCCTCCCACGTCGTCCTCGCGATGGATTCAAAAGGAAAGACCGTCAGACACGAGGAATTCGAAGAATACAAGGCAAACCGGCCGGAAATGCCGGAAGAACTTTCCAAACAAATACCCAGAATTGAGGAAATTACAGACAGTCTGGGTTACAGAGTAATCCGGAAAGAAGGTTACGAGGCGGATGACGTAATCGCAAAGCTGGCAAACCGGGCCCGGGAACGGGGCCTGGAGGTTCTAGTTTTCTCCGGAGACAAGGACCTGGCCCAGCTGGTCGATGAAGACGTTCGCATTGTCGATACAGATGACGACAACCACCTCGAAGTAATGGGCCCGGATGGGGTTCGGGAAAAGTACGGCGTTCCGCCGGAGAAAATAAGGGATTTTTTGGCCCTGACCGGTGATACTTCCGACAATATCCCCGGAGTGCCCCAGGTCGGTGAAGTAAGAGCAAAGGAACTCATGCAGCAGTTCGACTGTCTGCAGGACGTCTTGAACAACGTGGACAAAATATCTTCAACCCGTGTTAGGAATAGCATCGCGGAGCACAAAGAACAGGCCCGTCAGGGCAAAAACCTCGTATCTTTGCGAGATGATTTCGAGCTCGAATACGAATTAAGCGACCTGAGGAGCCGCGAACCCGATCTGAAAAGGCTCCGGCAGGATTTGAAAGAGCTGGAGCTAGCATCGTTTCTCGAAGGTCTGGGCGAGTCCGAAAATCCCGTCAACTGGGAAGTAATCGACTCGGGGGAAGAGCTGGAAGCCCTAATCGAGAAGTTGAAGGATAAAGGTGAGTTCGCTTTCGACATCGAAACGGACAACCTGGATCCACTCGAGGCCGACCCGGTAGGAATTTCTATCGCTCTCACTTCCGAAGGCGGATATTACATCCCGATCAGTTCCGACCAGGATTCACTTTTCTTTAAATCTCCCCAGCTCGACAGGCTAAAGCCGCTTCTGGAAGACCCTTCTCTGGGAAAAATCGGTCAGAACCTCAAATACGACGCACTGGTCCTGAAAAAAGCGGGCATCGAACTCTCCGGGATAACCTTCGATTCCATGCTCGCCTCATACCTGCTGAAACCCGGTAAGCGCCAGCATAACCTGAAGGAAATATCACGGACCTATCTCGGGCGGGAAAAGGCCGAGTTTGCTGATTTGTTTGGAGAAGACGAAGAACTCGATTTCAGAAACCTCCCGCTTGAAAAAGCCGCACCTTACGCCGTAAGCGATTCCGCAATTATCTGGAAATTGAAAGAAATTCTCGAGGAGAAGCTAAACGAGCGGAACCAAACCGATCTCTTCCAGGAAATTGAACTCCCCCTGATTCCAGTGCTACGGGATATGGAGTTTCACGGAATAAAACTCGACGAGGAAAAACTCGGGGAAGGGAAGGAAAGTCTGCAGGAAAGACTCAACGCGCTGGGCCTGGAAATCGACGATCTGGCCGGCGAGAGCCTCAACCCGAACTCCCCGAAGCAGGTAAGAAAGGTTCTTTTCGAAAAACTGGAACTTCCCGTAATAGAGAGGACTAAAACCGGTCCTTCGACCAACGCAAAGGTCCTGGAAGAACTATCCGAGAAGCACCCGTTACCGGAGAAAATTATAGAATACCGCGAGCTGAGCAAGCTGCTCAACACTTACGTCGAGACCCTTCCGGAAGAGATAAACCCGAGGACAGGTAGAATTCACACCTCATTCAACCAGACGGCGACCGCAACCGGAAGGCTTTCCTCTTCGGATCCCAATCTCCAGAACGTACCGAAGGGTTCGCAGCTGGGAAGCGAATTGCGCCGCGCCTTCGTCGCCCCCGAGGGAAAGAAACTGGTCGGAGGTGACTACTCCCAGGTGGAATTGAGGATTTTGGCCCATCTCTCCGAGGACGAAGAACTGATTTCAACGTTTGAAAGCGGAGAAGACCTGCACACCAAGACGGCAGCTGAAATTTTCGGTGCCGGAAAGGACGAAGTCGATGAAAAGATGCGGGATCGAGCCAAGCGAGTAAATTTTGGAATCGTCTACGGCATAACGGAATACGGCCTATCACGGGACCTGGGCATATCGCAGGAAGAGGCAAAGGAATACATCGACAGGTTCTTTAATCTCTATCCGAAAACCAGGGAATTCCTGGACAGGCTGATAAAGCTGGCGGAAAAGAACCACTACGCCGCCACGATCTTCAACCGCAGGCGTTACCTGCCGAACATCAACAGCAACAACTGGCAGCGAAGAAATTACGACAGGCGCAACGCGATAAATACGCCGATCCAGGGTAGCGCCGCCGACCTTATGAAAGTAGCCATGATCGACGTGCAGAGCGAATTAAATGCCGACGAACTGCCCGGGAAATTGCTGCTTCAAATCCACGACGAACTTATTCTGGAAGTCCCCAGTGGCAGGGTAAAGGAAGCCAGAGAAAAACTCAAAAGAATCATGGAAAACAGCCTGCAGCTCAGGGTTCCGCTGAAGGTTGACGTTGCGGCAGGGAGTAACTGGAGCGAGCTATAACTCCAGTG
The DNA here is from genome assembly GCA_964513485.1 of uncultured Thermotogae bacterium. Lineage (GTDB taxonomy): Bacteria > Bipolaricaulota > Bipolaricaulia > M55B111 > M55B111 > JAGXLP01. Next base: position 3,799 of record CAZENJ010000035.1, read on the forward strand.
TCAAATTTCAAATAGAACTACTTTCTCCGGCAACGTTCCAACGGGTTGATCCTCGCTTCCCCTGATGTCGGCCATCATGGCAGTTCTCTTCAGGCGCTTGCCCCGATTATGCTCTATCCTCCCCTGCCTCAGGGGAAGATAAATTTGGCGAATTTAAAATCACCAGCCAACCGGCGACCCGTCGACCGTCATAGTTCAATGAGCCCGTGGGAGGTAGTTTTAGTGGTCATCAGGGTTTCCTCCCCCTTGCTACGGAAGTAATAGCAGGGGGGCTGAGGGGAGAGTGAATTTGTAAAATACTCCGAAAAATGTATCATTATTTTCCGGGATATATAAGATGAAAGACAAAACAATTTCTCTTTGGCAGGAGATCAAAAAAAATCTAAAAAAGGAGCTACCGGAGGCAAGTTTCGAGACCTGGGTTGGTAACTTAGAGCTCATTGACCTCCAGGATGGCCGACTCGAATTGGCCGCTCCCAGTGGTTTTATCAAAAGGGGACTGGAGCAACGCTATCTTGATCTCATTAACTCGCAAGCAAACGAGATAATCGGAGAATCAAAGGAGATCGTAATTCGGGTGGCAAATGCTTCGGAAACCGAAGGGGGCGGAGATCGATCGGAACAGGATGGAGAGCAGGACTTACAACCTCCCCCAGTCAGTCCGGATGGAAACCCGTCCAAAGACTCCCCGCTACAGGCCTCCCGGGAGGTCAAGGGCTCGCCCCGGTCCGGTACAGGCGGCGATAGCAAGAGCAGCATAGCCTTAAACAGACAATATACTTTCAACACCTTCGTCAAAAGTAAGAGCAATCAGCTGGCCAGCGCTGCCAGCCGGGCAGTAGCCGAGGCGCCGGCGGATTCCTACAACCCGTTATTTATTTATTCCAAGGTGGGTCTGGGCAAAACCCATTTGCTCCACTCGATCGGTAACTATCTGCACAACCAGAAAATCGGGGGCGAGATAGTCTATACCACCTCTGAAAGGTTTGCGATCGAAATGATCCAGGCTATAAGGGAGAACGAAACGGAGCAATTCAGAGAAAAATACAGGTCCGTCAGAGCATTCCTGCTGGACGACGTACAATTTCTCGAAAACAAGGAGGGAACACAGGAGGAACTCTTCCACACTTTTAACGAGCTCTACGGTAACGGAAAACAGATAGTCCTTACTTCCGACAGGCCACCTCAGGAGTTCTCGGATCTCCAGGATCGCCTGGTATCCAGGTTTCGCTGGGGTCTCGTGGCCGATATCCAGCCACCAAATTTTGAAACCAGAGTGGCGATATTGAGAAAAAAAGCGAGCCAGAAAGGGCTTAAGGTCGACGACGAGGTCCTTGAATTAATAGCTACAAGGGTATCGACCAACGTGAGGGCCCTCGAGGGAGCACTAATAAAAGCCGTGGCGCATGCAAACCTGGCCGAGGGGAAGCTGAAACTCGAGGAAGTAAAGAACTTTTTACCCGAAGAAAAAGCTGAACCGGAAGAGCTCACAGTTTCAGCAATCAAAGAGGCGGTGGCGGACAACTATGACTTAACCACGGATGATCTAGAGGGAAAGAGCCGAAAGAAAGAAATTGCTCGGGCCCGACATATAGCGATTTACCTTGCCCGGGAGTTAACCGAGAGCTCCTTCCCGGCACTGGGGAAAAAGTTCGGCGGCCGCGACCACAGCACTGTCATGCATTCCCACAAAAAGATCGACGGGATGATAGATGAAACCCCGCTACTCTATGAAGAAATAAAAGAACTAAAACAAGCAGTCAAGTCAAGTTACCAATAACCAGCAGAGAACCCCTCAGGCCTCCCCCGGGGATGAATTGAATCACCTGGTTAAATAAAACGGCACCCAGCTCCAAACCAGTAGCAGGAAGGGGCATGTTTAAGTTACCGGTAATTCGCCCTGATAAGAATTTACCGCTCTCGGACTAATTGACCGATCGGATTAAACATCGGGGGCCGCTGTCCCGAACCCTATAGTTGATTTGCACCCACGCGAAAATAGTTTTATGATTTCAAAGTAGTTATACCTGTAACGATACAGCAATAGGGGCAACATCAGCAAAGAACGAACCGGTTAATTTATACCAGCAATAAAAGGTGATAAGATGACGCAAACAGAAATCAGTGAAGTAACCGTCCCGGAGCTTGGCAAGGTGGATCAGGTCAGTCTGGTCGAATGGAAGGTTTCGGTCGGGGACGAGGTAGAAAAAGATAGTGAAGTCGCGGAAATAGAAACCATGAAGGCAACTTTTTCCGTCGAGGCCGGTGCCAGGGGAGTACTAAAGGAAATCCTCGTGGAACGGGGGGAAACAGTAGATTTGAACCAGACCCTTGCCACGATAGAGAGCCCTTGACCGGATGGATAAACTCTCTTCTTCATAAAAACCGGTAGCGGTTTCTGGAGAAGCCAAATTAACAAAATAATTGACCTTAAACCTTTACTTCCTTATTATTTTTCCGCGCGATCATGGGGGGAATTTCCCTCGCTCGAGGCAGAGTAGAGCCGATTTGAAAAGTCATTGTTACCGCATAAGCGCCCTTTTTCAAAGGGTGAGATTTTCTGGCAAGATTCTGTATTATAAGGAAAACAATATCCGAAAGACATGAGGGCTCAAATAATCAGAACAGTTTTCAGAGGTAGAAATTATTTCTCCAGCTGCAACGGGCGAGGCTCTTCTCCGACCCTCAAACCAGATCACTTACCTTTTCGTCCGGGGGTGATCCGTTAAACTTTTTGGCAGACATTTCAGTCTATTGGCTTTATTGAAGGCTTATTCACTTAACTCCCCACCCAAAGGAGGGTAAATATGAGATCATATCGCAAACTTTTAATCGGTTTTTCACTTGTTCTCAGTTTGACACTTATCTCCGGATTTGTTTTTACCGGTATGGCACAGGAGAGCGATAAAACTTATCGAGTTGGACTGGTTTTTGACGTAGGTGGCAAGGGTGACAAGAGCTTTAACGACTCCGCGTATCGCGGTCTAACCTGGGCAAAAGAGGGAAGTGATGAATTTGAAAGCTTTACCAAGCTACCGATAACGTTTACCACTATCGAACCCGGATCCGGAGGGGCAGGCAGAGAAAGCGCAATGCGGATGATGGCATCTCAGGGGTTCGATCTGGTCATCGGCGTCGGCTTCCTGTTTTCCGACAGCGCCAGGTCTCTGGCAAAACAGTTTCCGGGGGTAAAGTTTGCCGTAGTAGATTATACTGGCGGCGAAGCAGAGGTCCCATCTAACCTCCTGGGGTTATCTTTCGCCGAACAGCAGGGATCTTTCCTGGTCGGTGCTCTGGCCGCCATGAACAGTGAAACAAAGAAAGTCGGCTTTATCGGCGGCATGGAAACCCCGCTGATCAAGAAGTTCGAAGCCGGTTTCAGATCTGGCGTATGGTACGTCAACGACGAAATTGAGGTATCCACAAAATACGTGGGAACCACCGGTGCCGCCTTCGCCAACCCGGCAAAAGGTAAGGAACTGGCAAAAGCCCTTTACAACAACAACGTAGATGTAATTTACCATGCAGCCGGACTCTCCGGCACAGGCGTGATAGAAGCAGCCTCCGAAACTGGTAATTACGCTATCGGCGTCGACTCCGATCAGAACTACCTTGCACCCGGACACGTCCTTACCAGCATGCTCAAACGCGTCGACATAGCGGTCTATAAGACGATCCGCGACGTCGTTCAGGGCGAATTCGAGGGAGGAATGGACAAGGTATTCGGGCTTGAAGAAGACGGAGTAGGCTATGCCGTCGACGTCTTCAACAGAGTAAAAGAATTTCCGAAGTCGGTTAAGAAGCTCCAGGAAACGGGGAGCGTCAGCCTACCAGCTCTGGGGGAAACTCAGATCTCTCCGAAAAGCATAGAACAGCTACCAAAAGAAAATCTGCTTACGGACGACATGATTGCCAGGGCCGAGGAGCTGAAGCGACAGATAGTTGAAGATCAGTTCTCCGTTCCAGCTTTACCCAAGGAAGTTACGCCCGAGGAACCGGTAATGAGGTAACGCCAATTTGAATAACCATCGCGGACCCGGCGGACTCGCCGGGTCCGTTTTCTTTTCTATCCCATAATTCAGAGGGGGTTACGGTGGCAGAAGACAGCAAACAGGGGAAGGATTCGCTCATCAGGATGGAGGGGATCAGTAAACGTTTTCCCGGGGTACTGGCCAACGATTCCGTGGATTTTTCCGTGGAACAGGGAGAAATTCACGCCCTGGTCGGTGAAAACGGGGCCGGAAAGACCACCCTTATGAAAATCCTTTACGGTCTCTATTCCAGGGATGAAGGAAAAATCTATTTCGAGGACGAGCCCGTAAAAATCGAGGACCCAAAAGCGGCAAACAGACTCGGTATAGGAATGGTGCACCAGCACTTCATGCTCGTTCCACCGCTCAGCGTCGTGGATAATATAACTCTCGGCAGAGAAATCGCGGATTACGGAGTACTCGACAGGGAGAAAGCAAAGGAAAGTATTCAGGATCTCGCGTCCAGCATCGGCTTCGATATCGACCCCGAGGCTAGGATCGAAGAACTCTCGGTCGGAGCCCGGCAGAGAATAGAGATACTCAAGGTTTTATTTAGAGAAGCCGAAGTGCTCATACTTGACGAACCGACTGCGGTCCTAACGCCACAGGAAGTAGAAAGCCTGTACAAAATCCTCGACAACCTCCAGGAACAGGGAAAAACGATTATATTTATAACCCATAAGCTCAACGAAGTAATGGATATCGCGGACAGAGTTACGGTCATGCGGGACGGCAAAGACGTAGGAACAAAGGAAGTAAGGGATACTTCGAAGAACGAGCTGGCAAACATGATGGTTGGAAGGGAAGTCCTTTTACGGGTAGAGAAACAGGAAGTAGAACCCGGAGAAGAGCTTCTGCGCGCGGAAAACTTGAGCGTCGCGGATGAAGAAGGAGCACTGGTCGACGACGTCTCCTTCACCATCCGAGAAGGGGAAATCCTCGGGGTTGCCGGCGTTCAGGGAAACGGACAGACAGAATTGATCGAGTCTCTAACCGGAATAGAAGGGTTCTCCGATGGAACTGTTGAAATTCGCGATACCGATTACACGGAAGCAAACGGAAAAGAATTAAGGGAAGCTGGCATGGGACACATACCGGAAGACAGGCTGGATCGAGGACTGATAACCGATTTCACTGTTACGGAAAACCTGGTGCTCGGTTATCACACTTTCGAGCGTTATTCGAGTCGCGTCTTCTTAAAACCTAAAGCGATGGAAAGCTACGCGGAAAATGCTGTAAAAGAGTTCGACATCAAGACTCCTGCAACGGGGACGCTCGTGGAGAGCCTCTCCGGGGGTAACCAGCAAAAACTGATAGTCGCCCGGGAGCTCTCGCAGAAACCGGAACTGCTTATCGCGGCTCAGCCCACGCGAGGCATCGACGTCGGAGCGATAGAGTTCGTCCATAAGCGCCTCATGGAGGAAAAAGCTAAGGGAAAAGGTATATTGCTCGTTTCCTCCGAACTGGACGAGATCATGTCCCTCAGCGACAGAATAGCGGTAATGTACGAAGGAGAATTTACCGCGATTTTCGACGCCGAAGAGACAACCAAGGAAGAGCTGGGAATATACATGACCGGTTCCAAACGCCAGGAAAAAGAGAAAGTTCATCGGAAAGCTCTGGGAAATCTTTCTAATCGGGAATGATATAACTCTATGAATAGCGAAGGAAGAAACGAGATTTTATTTAAGGTACTGATGAACGGTGTAGCCCCCCTGGTTGCGATATTGATTGCCTTCGGCATCGGGGGGATAGTAATAACTTTCCTCGGCACCAATCCGGTGCAGTTCTTTTCCAAGATGGTCGAGATAAATCTGGGCTCGCTTCGGGGTGTGAGCCAGATGATCTACAGAGCAACGCCTTATTTCTTCACTGCAATGGCTCTATCTTTCGCCTTCAAAGCGGGGCTATTTAACATAGGGGCCGAGGGGCAGATGTTCATAGGAGGTTTATCTCTTGCCTGGGTTGGCTTCACGTTTAAATTTCTCCCTTTTCCGATCCTGTTCATACTCTGCCTGGCGGCAGGTTTTCTGGGTGGTGCGCTCTGGGGAGCAATACCGGGATACTTAAAGGTAAAACGCGGGGCACATGAAGTTATTACGACGATAATGATGAACTTCATTGCCATCGCCATGGTCCAGTATCTGGTCCAGAACCACTTCATGAACCCCGAATGGGGCATTCCCCATACACCCACCGTGGCAAAGGGGGCTTATTCCCCGAGCCTCGGGAAGATATTTCCCTGGTTCCCGGCCCATACCCGGGCAAATGTAATGTTTCTGGTTGCAATTATTCTGGCAGTCCTGACAATTATACTTCTCCAGAAAACCAAACTTGGTTACGAGATAAGGGCCACGGGATTGAATCCAAATTCGGCGGAATACGCTGGAATCGATATATCGAGGCGAACGGTTATGACCATGGCAATAAGCGGCGGTTTTGCCGGTATGGCGACCGCAAACTTCATCCTCGGTCCGGGAAGTCACTACTTCCTCAAGAGTGAGTACGGCGGGATAGGTTTTTCCGGAATTGCGGTAGGGTTGCTGGGAAGAAACAACCCTCTGGGAATCATCCTGGCCGCCATGCTCTTCGGGTTCCTGGAGAACGGAGGCCTCGGAGTTCAGCTGTTCTTCCCCAACGTTCCGCGACAGATAGTGGAGATAATGCAGGCCATAATTTTAATTATTCTCGTGATAGTGCTCGAGCTTTCCCGAAAATTTATAAAAAGACTACAGAAGAGGGGTTAACGTGGACTGGATACTAGAGATACTGACGATTTCTACCTTTTTGGCGACTATACGCATGGCGGTACCAATTGCTCTGGCCGCACTGGGTGGCCTGTTTTCCGAAAGCACCGGCGTAATAAACATTGCCCTGGAGGGAATAATTCTCATGGGGGCGTTTACCGGGACTATTATAACCAATATAACGGGAAGCCCGCTGCTGGGTATACTGATGGCGGTCGTGGCCGGAATCGGCATGGGATTGATTCACGCCGTCGCCTCCGTCACCTTCAAGGCAAACCACATTATTAGCGGGGTTGCGCTAAACCTATTCGCCACCGGCACGACCTTCTTTCTGGCGCTGGTCCTTACCGGGGGCTCACAGATCGCCGTCAGCGAATCACTGCCCCGGCTCTGGTCGATATCCCCGGTGATTTACCTGACCATAGCAATATTCTTCGCTTCCGGATTCTTCCTCTATCGCACCAGACTCGGGCTTCGATTGAGAGCGACGGGAGAACACATGGCCGCGGTGGATAGCGTCGGGATTAGCGTGATCAAAATGCGCTACATGGGCGTGCTGATTTCCGGAGCACTGGCCGGTCTCGGAGGAGGATACCTGGCAATTGAACAGGCAAACTTTTTCACCAAGGGAATGAGCGCCGGGCGTGGATTTATCGGTCTGGCTTCGATGATATTCGGGAAATGGACGCCCTGGGGTGCAGCTGGGGCAGCTTCGCTTTTTGGATTTGCCCAGGCGTTGCAGTTCCGGATCTCGATACCTTTTATTCCGGACGAGTTCATCCAGATGCTTCCCTACCTGATAACCATTCTCGTGCTGGTGGGGGCAGTCGGCAGAGCCACACCGCCGGCCGAAGACGGGAATCATTTCCTCAAGGAGGGTTAAGGCCGGATGGAATTCCTCGAAACAATCCTGAAGAAGAGAGATGGCGAAGCTTTAACCAGGGAAGAGATAACGAACTCTGTTGAGGATTACGTAGCCGGCAATATCCCCGATTATCAGATGTCGGCTTTTCTGATGGCGGTCTATTTTAACTCGCTCAATCGGGAGGAAACAGCTTATCTGACGGAAAGCATGGCCGAATCGGGCGACCAGCTAGATCTCTCCCACGTCGAGGGCTTCAAGGTCGATAAACATTCCAGCGGCGGGGTCGGAGATTCCGTATCCTTGATCCTGGTTCCTCTTGTAAGAGCTGTCGGTCTGAAAATAGGGAAACTTTCCGGTCGTGGCCTCGGCCATACCGGGGGAACGATAGATAAACTGGAATCAATTCCCGGCTTCAACGTGGACTTAACGACGGAGGAATTCCTTGCCGGAGTCGAGCGGAAAGGGATGGCTATCATTGAGCATACGGCCAATCTGGTCCCCGCCGACCGCAAACTATACAAATTACGCGACGTTACCGGTACCGTGAAATCCCTCCCGCTGATAATTAGCAGCATAATGAGCAAGAAAATCGCCTGTGGTCCCGACGGGGTGGTACTGGACATCAAGACCGGGTCCGGGGCCATAGTGGACGATTTCAGGGGAGCGGAGGAACTGGCGGGAGGCTGCGTCGATATCGGGCGCGAGGTCGGGTTAAACGTCTCCGCCCTGATCACTGACATGGATCAGCCACTGGGAAGTGCCGTTGGCAATGCCCTCGAGGTGAAGGAGGCAATCCAGGTATTACGAGGGGACAAATCCGGTGATTTGAGAGAAGTTACGGTTGCTCTGGTTGCCGAGTTATTGCTTCAGTCCCCGAAAGCGGAAACGCTGAAGGAAGCGCGGAAAATAGCGGAAAGGCAGCTTGATTCCGGGGAAGCACTCCTCAAATTCGAAGAGTTGATAGAAAACCAGGGTGGGAATTCAGACGCAATCAGAGATATTGACCTTTTGCCCGCAAGCGACAATAAAGCCCCGGTTGAACTGGAGGAAAAGGGGTTCGTCGGAAAACTGGATGCCCGGAAAATAGGCCGGGCCGCAAACTTACTCGGTGCCGGTCGCAGCGAAAAGGAAGATGAAATAGATCCGGCGGTCGGTATTCAGCTTGAACGGAGGGTCGGGGACGAGGTTTGCGAAGGCGATCGAGTCGCCCTGATACACTACAATAACCGACGTAATCTGGAAAGAACTCTGGCGATGGTGCAGGAAGCTTACGAAATCCGGGAGACGCCACCAGCGGAAACTCAGCTGGTCAAAGAACGGGTCAGATAATAGACATTCCCCGGCGGGAGGAAACCGGGAAAAGGAATCGTAGTTCAGGAGCTTCCCGATTAAGTTGCGAAGACCTCCTACGACATCTCATAATTATCAAGATATGAGTAAAGAAGACTACAATCATTTACGGGCAATTTCCCCGATCGACGGCCGGTACAGGAAGCGCGTAAGTTCCCTCAGACCTTACTTTTCTCAGTTCGGTCTGGACAGGGAGAGGGTTAAGGTAGAGATCGAGTACCTGATCAGGCTGGGCAAGCTAAAGGAAATTCCGATCTCACCTCCTGCGGCAAGGCTTCGGGGGATCTACGAGGAGTTCGAGCTGGAGGATGCCGGGTTGATTCAGAAGATCGAAAGCGAGGGCTACCGTGATATCCCGCCGACCAATCACGACGTCAAGGCAGTCGAGTATTTTATCAGGGAGAAATTGAAAGACGAGAACCTGGCAGAGCTGATACCGTTTGTCCACTTTGGCCTAACGTCCGAGGACGTTAATAACCTGGCATACATGAAACTGATAAAGGAAGGGACGGGTGAACTTATTTCCGCCCTCGTCTCACTTACCAAGGAGTTGATCGCTCTGGCGGAGGAAAACGCCGACCTGCCTATGCTCGCCCGGACGCACGGCCAGCCAGCCACGCCGACCACACTCGGGAAGGAACTGTCCGTATTTCTTTCCAGGCTGGTGGATCGGATAGAAAATATCCTGGCTTCACGGGAGAAACTTACCGGTAAGCTCGCCGGAGCAACGGGTAACCTGAACGCTCACTCCGATAGTTATCCGAAAACCGACTGGAGGGAATTTTCCCAAGAATTCGTCAGCGATTACGGCCTTAGGCCCAATTCTTGTGTGACTCAGATCGAACCAAGGGACAACCTGGCCGGACTCATTCAGTCAATTAACGGGGCAAATAACGTGGTCCTGGATTTGGCCAGGGATTGCTGGACTTATATTTCCCGGGATTATCTCGCCCAGAAGCAGGAAAAATCCGAGGTCGGTTCCTCCACGATGCCCCAGAAGGTAAACCCGATAGATTTCGAAAACGGCGAGGGTAACTTGAGCAAGGCGAACTCCGACCTCGAGTTCCTCTCCGACTACCTAACCAAGTCCCGGCTGCAGCGGGATCTCTCTGATTCCACCGTCAGACGGAATATCGGTGTTGCTTATTCGCATGCACTTCTCGGCTATATTGGCGTGTCGCGCGGCCTGGACAAGGTTGGACCGAACTCCCCCTGCCTCAGAACGAACGGGCACGGCTTAGGGAATTAAAGTCGGAAGCTTACACGGGGAAAGCGAGCGAAATAACCATGTCCTGCGTAAAGGAAGCAAAAGCAACCATTTCCGAGTTATCCCTTTAGCGATACCTGTCGAGTGCTTTCAGCCGTTTGCTCAGTTCGGGATGGGTGGTAAATAACTCAAACAGCCGTTTTCCGATTCCCGGCTCTTTTTCCTTGTACTTATTGACCATTTCCCTATCGGAAAGGTTTTCGCTTTTAGTGTCCACGTCGGGGTCGGCGATAAATAATGCCTTCATTCCGGAACCGAACGGATTTAGCCCCATACTTGAGGAGCTAGCTGATCCGGCACGAGCTGCCTGTCCCCCCTGCTCCTTCAGCCTGGCCATCTCGTTCTCGATCTTTACGAGCCCCTCCTGGAGCTTTCGCGAACCCTCGAAGACGTTCGTGGCTCCAAAATGATCCGCGTAATACTCACGCAGGCGGGAAAACCAGAGAATTGCCAGGTTAAGGAGAAAGTAGAAAAACATGGCTCCGAGCGCCACCACTATGAGAGCTCCACCGTTCCTCCGACGACCTCCGAGGAAAGAGGACCAGAGCAGCGACCTGCCCAGCATCATGAATATTGCCGGTAGAATTGAAATGAACATCATGACTTCGGCGTCATTGTGGGCTATATGGCCCATTTCGTGTCCAATTACGGCCTCAACTTCTTCCTCTTCCAGAGTACTTAACAAGCCCTGCGTCACCGCCACTTTCTTACCGGTGGAGAAATTACCGTAAGCAAAGGCGTTCGGCATTTCCATATCCGAAATCATTACCTCGGGCTTTTCTATACCTATTTTCCGGCTCAGCTCTTCCACCGTTCTATGCAGCTCCGGGTACTTATTTTCCGGTGCCTCTTCCACCCGCATGGAATACTCGACCATCCGGGGACCGTAATACCACTGGATGAAGAAAAACGGGACGATGAAAACCAGCGTCCAGATTAAGGGTAGACCGACGACACCATTCAGGATTATGGAGGCGCCAAGAGTAGTTATTCCGATAATCAGGGCCACACTACCCATCATGCCTAGCTTAAGTCGCAGAGTTCCCATAATCACCCCTCCTTGGTTATTTATCTCGAACTCATCTTATTTCCTGCCAATTATATTCCAGGGTTATGGGGTGTACAACTCCTTCCGGCCGCCAAAAACCTCAAGGTTTTAGGTCAAAGACAAGCGCTCCGCCACGGTCCGGTAAGCTTCCCCGGCAACTTGCAGGAAAGGAAAAGCAACAAGGTTGAGAATAAGATTTGCCTGCAGGAAAACCGATTCACCCCGAAGCCGAACTCCGGGGATCCACGGAATCTCTATCGTAGCTCTAACCTGGGTGGCGGGAAATTACAGGTAGCCCAGTCGGCGCAACCTGTTCTTTATTTCCTCTTCCTGATGTTCGTTCAGGCCGGTAATTTCATCCACGGTCGAGAATATTCCCGTATCGGATAGGAACTGGATAACCTTCTCAGTAGCGGAATCCGGGTCCAGTTCGGCCGTATTGACCTTAAGATCGTACTCACCTATCTTCGGTTCCTCGAAGGGATGCGACACGCCGGTAAAGTTGGGAATTATTCCCTCCTCCGCCTTTTCGTAGAGACCTTTTGGGTCACGTTCTTTACAGACCTCCACGGGGCATTCGACGTATATCTGATAGAACTGCCCTTCTTCTTCTACCATTTCACGGGCAACCTGACGATATTCTTTGAAAGGCGAAACTGCCGCGACTATTGTCGCAATATTGTTTTTCGTCAGCAGTTTGCTGATAAAACCTATCCTCCGGTTATTTATCCCTCTTTCCTCTTTCGTAAACCCCAGGTCGGGATGTAGGTTTTTTCGCAGGCCATCGGCGTCCAGGTTTTCCACCTGCAGCCCCCTGCGGCGCAGTTCGTTCTCAACTTCTTTCGCGATAGTTGACTTACCGGAAGACGGTAGCCCGGTAAACCAAAGAGTAAAGCTGTTAAATTGCTCTCCTTCCGGCTGTTCTTCAGTCATCTTAACCCTCCACTACGAAAGGACTTTCCTTTTCGGTCACAAACCTTGCGACTTCGGCGCGCATTATTTCGTTCGGCGGTGTTTCCCCTTCCTTGATCATGCTTCTTATCTTGCTCCCCGAAGGCGCAATCCGATCCTCCATGGAATGGGGGCAGGTTTTATCGGTAACCATTTGACCGCATTTCTTGCACCAGTAGGCAAAATCAAAAGTCAACGGTTCGATATCTATACTGCTCAACTGGTCAAAGATTTTATGTGCATCGAAGTCACCATAATAATCACCGACTCCCGCGTGGTCCCTTCCGACGATAAAGTGGGTGCAGCCGTAATTCTTCCTTACGATGGCATCGAATACCGCTTCCCTCGGCCCCATATAGAACATATCGGCCGGAAAAATGCTCATTACGGCGTGGTCATGGAGGTAGTAATGATCCAGTAGAATATCGTAGGACTCGAGAATTACTTTGTCTTTCCAGTCCCCGGCCTTTTTCTGACCTATTTTCGGATGGATAAATATCCCGTCGGCCACTTCCAGGGCACTCTTCTGCAGGTGTTCGTGGCCACGGTGGGGAACGTTTCTCGTCTGGAACCCAACTACCTTTTCCCAGCCCTTTTCTTTAAACAGGACCCTGGTTTCAACCGGTTTTAACAGGTACTGATAGAAATCGTCGAACCCACCACGTATCAACTTGATCGGGCCGCCAAGAAAGTACTCCCCCCGCTCGAAAAAATTCTTTACTCCGGGATGTTCCTCGTCGGCAGTCTGGAATAGACCTTCTGCCGCCGCCTCTTTATCCACTGAATATATCTGTTCCACGTCCATTATCGCCAGCTGGATTCCGGACTGATCCACCAGAGTAACTTCTTCCTCGTCCTCGATCTCGTTCGCCTTTTCCTCAGTTATATCCAGGACTATCGGCACCGTCCAGACGGTTCCGTCCTCCAGGGTCTTATCCTTTACGACTTTATTGAAATCGTTCTGACTCATAAATCCCTTCAACGGGCTATAACTTCCGTAAGCTATATTCTGCAGGTGCTTTACTTCGCCAGAACTGAGTTCCACTTTCTTCAGCTCGCCCGCCTTACGTTTCAAATTCTCTCTGTTTTTTGCCGATCCAGGCTCTCTATTGACTAAATTTCCCCCGTGAGGTGGGAGCATCGTAGACACCTCTAAAGTAAAGATTCAGAGTTGAAAACCAAACCAAGTGTAAGCAAACTAACACGATAATTATCGATATTTACCGACGTGATATCAACATCACGGGGACACTCACCCGTTCAAGTTGTTCAGCAAGGAATAGTCTTCCTTGCTTTGATCGCCCCTACTTTAATGCCCTAAAACGTACAATGCCCTCCACTTAAGACCAACTTTTAACTCGGCTTGCAAGGGAATATCCCTACTATTTGAGAACTTATTTACCTTCACCCGTTGGGAGTTAACTGAAGTCGTAAATCAAGTCGCTTTCCCAAAACTTTCAACTAACCTGATAAAGCCGCTAAATTTAGGTATACTTCTTTTGTGCGATCTTCTTCCTTTTCACGATCGTCAAACTGAAGTATTGTTTGAAAACAAAAAATTTAACGTGAGTTTATCGGGTGATTATAATGTCGGACTGTATCTTCTGTAAAATTGCCGCAGGCGAGGTCGAAGCAGAGGTACTATTTGAAAACGATTACGCAGTAGCGTTTCTTGACGCCAATCCACTTGTAGACGGTCATACGGTTGTGATACCCAAGCAACACTTTGGGCGGTTTTCCGATCTGACCGAGGAAACGGCAACCGGTCTTTTTGCAGTGGTAAGGGAAGTAAACGACGCCATTTTATCGGGGCTGGGAGCGGACGGCAGCAATATTGGCTTGAACGACGGAGAAGCGGCCGGACAGGCTATTCCCCATACCCATGTACACATAATACCGCGCTACGCAGGTGACGGCGGAGGTTCTCTCCATTCAATCGTGAAGCGGAGCCCCGAAGTAGAGCTAGAAGAAGTTGCGGAAACGCTCAGGGAAAAGATCTACAGCAACTGATGAATTCAGCTCGAAAGAGAATTCCCCCCGGAAGGCTTTTT
>CAZENJ010000036.1:0-18072 GCA_964513485.1 uncultured Thermotogae bacterium
AACCCGCCCGCACCGCCTGTGGCACCGACAGTTTCCCAGGGACTCAGCGTCCGGGCCGTACCTAACCCCGTACAGCGGGGCGGTAAGGTCAGCTTCGACGTCCAGGGACTGAACGTGGAGCAAGTCAAGCTCTCGGTCTACGACTCCTCCGGGGATCTGACCTACAGGTCCAGCTACCGCGAGGGAACGAACATTACCTGGAGACTGGAGAACGAAGACGGAGCGCCGGTGCCTAACGGTCTGTATCTCTACGTAGTGGAGGCGAGGACGGCGACCGGTTTGAAGGCCACCGCAATCGACAGACTGCTGGTACTGCAGTAAAGTACAGAACTATATCAAAGTACACCAGAAGGGGCGGTGCTTACCGCCCCTTTTTTTTAATTCTTTGATCAATGACTGGTTAATCCCCCTTCGTAATTGCTCAACTTTTTCACCAACAATTCTGCCGATCCCAATGAACTTACCCCATACAAACACGGGACGTTTAACGAGAAGATGGGCAAAAAGTACCTCGGAGTCAAGAACCCCGCCCGGAAGAGCGGGGCAATCGACTATGAGCTCTGTTGTTCCTTGTCCTGGTACATCTTTCCGTCAGCTTCTTTTAGGGCCTCTTCCACGTCGCGTCCCTGTTCTGGACTCCAGTGAGATATGCCCATAGCTAGCGTGAGGGGAAAGTCCAGCAGCTCGGACCGATCGTTCCATCTAGCTACAATATTTTTTAACCTGGCCGCGGTCTTCTTTGAGTCCCCGTTCGTCTCCGGCATCATAATCAGGAACTCGTCTCCGCCGTACCTGACAACCGTATCGGCGTCTCTTATATTCTGGCGCAGCAACTGTGCCACTTCCTGCAGGACTCTGTCGCCCGTCTGGTGAGAATATTTATCGTTTATCTCCTTAAATCGGTTTACGTCGATCATTAGAAATGCCATTTCGTGGCCGTAACGTTCGCACCTTTGGACTTCTTTGCTCAGTATCTCGTTGAAGTGTCGGCGGTTGTACAGGTCCGTGAGTGGGTCGTGAATTGCTTGATCTCGCAAATCTTCTTCGAGTCTTACCCGCAATAGCTCCTCTCTCAGGTGACCTGAAAGGATTTCTGCGAACTCCACGTCTTCTTCTTTAAAACTGCCCTTTTCCTTTGAGATCACCTGAAGTACGCCGAGTTCTCCTATGGGGACGCTGATGAAGGCTCTGAACTTTTCGCTGGTTGGATCCGCTTCGGCGTAATCTCTCAGGTCCTCCCCCCATATCGTTTCTCTCTTTTGTATCGTCTTGCCCGCAATCCCCTCCCCGATCTTGAAAACCTTGGTGTCGTCCGGCTCCAGTCCGGCGGAGGTTGCTCTTGGAATAAGGTACTGGCCTTCTAAAATAGAAATCGCGCAGATCTCGAAGTCGAGCAGGTCCTCCGCTACCTCTATCGTGGTGTCCAATATTAGGCCTTCGCTCTCTTTCTGCTGCAGGCGGTCGACCGCGTCGTGGAGTTTCCGCAATTTGTCTCTCTGTTCATCGTAGAGCTTCAACCTGTGTACACCCTGTAAAGTCACGGCAATTTGAGATCCAAGTATATCCATCAGCTCTCGGTCCCTCTCGTCGAAAGCCGCCTTCTCCTCGTGCTCGAAGTCAAGGGCTCCGAAAAGCGCTCCCTCTACCTGTAGAGGAATTACGTATTCGCTTCCCGGAATTTTTGTTCCCTTTACGTAACGTTCGTCTTTTGTTACGTCTTTTACGTATATGGATTCACCCTTGCGACACGCTGCCGGGATCAGCCCCTTTCCACTGATCGGTAGTTCTCTGCCTTTGGACTCCGACAGATACGGGCCTTTTATCCGGACTATTTTTATCACCTCGCCGCGCTTCTCGCAGATGCTTACGGTTCCGTAACCCAGCGCTTCCTCGATGTGGTTTAAAACTACGTCGTAAAGTTGTCCCTTATTTGTCGTCAACTGGAGCTTTTGGGATAATTCCTGAACAGCTTTCAGCCTCTCCTGGTACTCTTTTCTATCGGAGATATCCCTGTTGATGGAAAGCGTAGCAGGAATTCCTTCGTGCTCAATTGGGGTAACGATTACTTCGGTCCAGTAGGTGGAGCCATTCTTTCGCCGCTTCTTTTCCGTGAAATTTACCGTCTCTCCCAATTCCAGCTTTTCGTCGATCTCCTCGTTACTTAATTCCTCCGGTCTGCTTACTGGAAAATCATCCGCAATGTTCATACCAATCAACTCACTTCGGGAATAGCCTGTCTGGTCCTCCGCGGCGGAGTTTGCGTCAAGAATGGTGCCGTGGTCTTCTCCCCCGACTCTGGTTATAAATACTGCGTCGCCCAATCCTTCGAAATAACGTCTGTACCTTTCCCGGCTTTGCCTTAACCGCTCGTTCGTTTCCTGTAGTTCCTTTCTAATATCCTTAATCTCGGTGACGTCCCGTAATACACCGACGATACCATGTATTCTGTCCCCGTTTTTGAGGGGGTAATAGACGACGTTTAAATTCCTTTCACCGAGCCGGGGATGAAAACGAGTCATCTCATAGTCAATTCTTTCCCCCTGCAGGCACTTGTCTATCCGGGGTTTAACTTCGGCTTCAAACTCCCCTGGCCCTACTACTTCGGCCACAGTCCTGTTTACAATTTCTTCTTTGGTTAGCTGGTAGAGTTCCGCATAGGCCTGGTTTGCAAAGAGATAGTTATAGTTTTTATCGCACGCAGCCATTAGGTCTTCCGAGCCTTCGACCGCCATTTTGTACAGTTTGAGCGCTGCTTCGGCTTCTTTCTCTTTACCTGCATCCCTGAGACTTACGAGTACCCGTTTTTTCCCTTCGACTTCAATTAACCTGCCTCTGAGTTTGACGGGTATTTCCCTTCCGTCCTTGCTAATATTGACGGTCTCAAGCGGTTCTCCGGATTTTGCTGCATCATCCATTCGATCGGGAAGGTAAGCGGGTGCTTCTTTGGGCACGAGATCTTCTACCTTCATCTCCAGCAGTTCTCGTCGCTCGTATCCCAGTAATTTACAGGCTTGATTGTTTACTTCGAGAATATTTCCTTTGAGGTCTTCGATAAAGACCGCCTCGGGCAGGTTCTCCATGAAATGTTTGTACTGCTCCGAAGAAAAAGACATCAAGCTTCCCCCCAGCTTACCTTATAGTTTATCTCTTGCTCTTGAAGAAGTTCAAGGAGGAGGAATTTTCCTCGGGTATATATCGAAAAAATTACCGGATGTCATTTCCTCCCGCACGGATCATATCCAGGAATAGCTCGACAATCTCGGGATCAAACTGGGTGCCGGAGTTTTCCTTGAGTTCTTTTATGGCCTCTTCCCCTGGCAATGCTTCCCTGTACGGGCGGTCCGTTCGCATTGCATCCCATGCATCAACAACCGAAATGATTCTTGCTTCCAGCGTGATTTCCTCTCCCTGCAGGCCACGGGGGTATCCGGAACCGTCGTAGTGCTCCTGGTGCTGTCCGATGATCCTGGCCGCTCTCTCGAGCTGGTCGACCTGTTCAACAATCTTCTCTCCGATTTTTGGGTGTTTCTTCATTTCGACCCATTCTTCTTCGGAGAGCTCTTCGGACTTACCGAGCACCGAGTCGGAAACACCGATTTTCCCAATATCGTGGAGAATTGAGGCGTACTCCAGTTGTTCGAGCCTGCTTTCGGAGAGCCCAACTCTTCTACCGACTTTTTCGGAATACTCTTGCACTCTATCTATGTGTTCTCCGGTATATCTGTCCTTGGCCTCGATCGTCCGGTTCAAAGCCTGTAGAGTCTCGAATGTGGCCCGCTGTAATTGGCGTTCGGCCTCTTTCCGATCAGTTACATCCATAGTAAACCCGAGGTATCGGGCCTCGGAAAGCCTGACCGCATTTATCACCATGTATCCCTCCGTTTCGTCATTTCGTTCGTAGGGAAGTTCTGCTTCCATTCTACCTTTATCCAGCAGCTTCTCCAGGGCCGTTCTGGCTTCACCGACGGCTTCCGGGGGATGTAAATCAGGCACCTTCATCGTTAAGAGTTCTTCTCTTGGATAGCCGGTCATCTGGCAAGCGGCCTCGTTGACTTCTACGTACTGGCCTTCCTGATCTATTACAAAAACACCTACCGGGGCGTTTTCCACGTAACTGCGGAATCTTTCCTCGCTTTTCCTGAGTTCGGTTTCCATGTTTCTTCTTTCAGTGATATCGCTAATGAAACCCTGGATATTCTCGAGATTTCCGACACTGTCGTATAAGCCCCTTCCTTTTTCCCATACCCACTTGAGTTTTTTGCCTTTAGTCCTGATTCTATATTCTAGCTCGAAGGGTTGTCTTTTGTTCAGACTATCCTGGATTTCTTCCCATACCCGCCGTTGATCTTCTTCGACGATTAAATCTCCGAACGAAACATGAGAGTTGTCGACGATCTCCTCCGGGTTATAGCCTGTCAGGTCTTTACAGCCTTTGCTGACGAACCTCATTGTCCAGTCTTTATTGTTTTCGCACTTATATGCCATTCCGGGCAGGTTTTTTAATAGTATAGACATCTCCTGTTTCTGGTTTTCCAGCCGCCTTCGAGCCCTTTTCTGTTCGGAAATGTCAAGAGTGATTCCCCGTAAACCTACCCTGTCTCCGTCTTTTGAAATCGGGGAAGAGGAAACCAGTACCGCAATCTCCTTGCCATCAGCCCTTAGAGCCCGGAATTCGTTGTTATCTGCGTTTTCTCCTTTGAGTACTTTTTGGAAATATTGGCTCGCTCTTTCCCTTTCCTCCGGGGCAAAGACTTCCTCAATTCTTATGCCTTCTTTTAGATCCTGCTGAGAGTAACCGAATTTTTCCAGACCCGCATGATTTGAGTAAATGATATTACCCTCGGTGTCCGTTTCCCAAATTGGCTGGGGCAGTAATTCTGCTAGCTCCTGGAACCTCTTCTTGCTCCTGCGTAATTCCTCTTGTGCTGCTTTTCTTTCCGTGATATTAAAAACACTGCCCGACATGATCAGTGGCTTGTCGTTTTCCGACCATCTGGTGACTTTGCCGATAATCCGAACCCAGACCCATTTTTCCTCACTGTGCCGGAGGCGTATCTCGTCGGAGTAGAAGTCCCGGTTGTCCTTCAGGTGTTGTTTCAGTATCTTTTGTGATTGGCCGAAATCATCCGGGTGAATAGAGTTCAAAAAAGTTCGAGGCTTCAATGGTTCAAGTTCTTCTTTTCTATACCCCAATATATCCGCCAAATGCTTGTTAATAGTTATTTCTCCCGATCTTATGTCCCACTCCCATGTACCGGCATTGGACCCTTCAATAATAGAAGAAAGGCGCTTTTTTTCTTGTGAAAGGTCCTGAGATGCGAGCTCTGCCTTTTTTCCTTCCCTCCAGACGGAAAGAAAGACTACGGTTAGCGACAGCAGGACGAATAATATTCCTTTGAAGCTCTGGACCCGTTGCATTTGTCCGGGAGAAAGATGCAGGCTTGTAAGCAACAAATCAGTGCCAATAATCCAGATAACTCCAAAAAGCCCGTAATAAGCCGCTACTCGGAAGGCAATTCTGGCGGCATGACCCGCGAAATGATCATTTTCGGACATTGGATGTAACTCTACCTTAGTAAGTCGTACAGTGAAGTGATTTTCTTTTACGACACTTGATCCGGACAAATTATTTCAAATTCTTTTCACAAGATTATAACAATTACTATCATAGGATACGAGTGGATCGAATTGCCTGTCTTAATCGAGTCCTGCGGGTATCGTTGCCTCACAAGTAAAATCTGTAAATTATTAATGAAAACTACCAAGTAATTGTTGTCGAAAATAACTCACCCCAGAGACCGATAGGTGATTCTTCGAAAATGTCTCTATATCTCTCTTTGTCCTCTCCATTCTCCTCTCAGTTTGGATCTGACGGGTGATATCATAAATACAGGCAATCATTCCAGCAAACTTTCCACCGTTGCCAAAGAGAGGAGAAGCATTCACCGAAAGGAACTTTCGCTTACCGTCTGGCCATTCTATGGCGTGGGTTATGTCATAGACCGGATCTTCGGTTCTTTTGACAATCTGGAGGGGCAATTTTTCATCGGGAAAGTCGTTCCTTCAAAATCAGTAAACTTCCATTCGGGGTCATCGTAAGTACGATCGGTAATCTCACTTTTCTCGAGCCCCAGCACCTCTTCCGTCCCTATCAACTTTCGTGATGATGGGACTTGTTTCGGCAAGTTTTTCAAACGAGACTTCTCTTTCTTCAGATGTGTCTCCAATCATAATATCCCACCTACGGGAGTTATCACTCGATATATAACATTACATGTAAGCAAAAAAGATTGCAATTAGTCTGATCTAGCTTGTGTCGAGCCAATCCGGTTAATCGCTAATTGGAGATCCGCTTTGTCCTCTCGTACTGACTGAAACAGAAGGGACAAATAGCGATAGAAGGGCATTGAAATTAAGGTTGAATCCTTAGTTCTCCTGGGTTGAAACGCATTACCTCTCCGCCCATCTGAATACTTATTGATCTATTCCCCCTATGGCTTAATATTGAAGCGATAAAAGATGGCAAAGAAAGATATTACCTCCAGCGATGATTTAGCACAGGTAGTGGAAAAGCTTGTCGAGACCTTAGAATTTGACGCTATCATCTACCTTACGGAAGAGATAGAACGAATAAAATGGCTTAACGGCCTGGAATTAGCTGGAAAAGTCATTGCCGTCACATCCGATTCTGATACATACGCAGAACTCGCGAGTTCTGAAATAGAAGCAGTCCGCCTCCCCATACACGGAATAGACAAATATCGCCAGGTTCCCCATCTCCTGTCAATAGCCCTAAAAGCAGGCAGGATATCGGTAGGGGATTTCGTCTTGGCAGTAATTGGAGATGATGTCTACCCCGAAGAAGGAAATCTAATAGCGCTCAGTGAGGCAGAACGTGAACTGGAAGAGCTATCCATTAAGGATCTGTTGAAGCTCACTGATGGCATTCGCCCGGCGGTACTTGATGCTGCGATAGAACTGGCAAGACGCATCGGGTTAGTTGCCCGGCGGAAAAAGCGTATCGGAACGATCTTTACTCTCGGCGACTCCAACGAAGTATTGAAGCACTCGGAGCAGTTGATTCCCAACCCCTTTCAGGGCCACGATGAATCCGCCCGAAGAATAACCAACCCAGGAATCCACGATTCAATTGTTGAGCTGGCCAAGCTTGACGGTGCCTTTGTTATCAGGGGCGATGGTCTCATCAAAACTGCCGGGACTTTTTTGGGATCAAAGTCGGAAGAGTCAGGATACGAAAGGGGAGAGATAAATTTGCCCGAAGGACTTGGTACCAGACACGTAGCCGCAGCGGCAACTACGGCTCGCACCGAGGCCACTGCAATTGTGGTGTCTTCGACTGATGGTCACATCAGGGTTTTCGCCGGAGGCGAGATGGTATTAAAGATGGACCCTGATATTGAATACGGCCAACTTAAAGGGAAAAGCCGGTCAAAGTGATCCTAAAGAATATCCGTTAATGTCCCGAGGCCCGCTGTGGGGTAATTGACTGACAGGTTATTCGTCGCTTCCCTATCAAATTTTCACGATAAAAAACAATAAGAATCGATCACCGTCTATGTGTAAGAAATTTTGGAGGTGAGGCAAGAAATAAATTGAACGTTCTTCGGATCATAATAAAAAAAGGAATATCGAGGATCGCATATATAAATTGATCTTAATACGCCCGGGAGGACTTGAACCCCCGGCCTACGGATCCGGAATCCGTCGCTCTATCCAACTGAGCTACGGGCGCATGTGTACTTTGACTATAACCCCGAGAAGAAGTAAGTTCAACTCCTTTTAGGGTTTTTTGCTTAAGCTTCTTTGAGGTTTTCCCGCCCTGTGGGACAGCGTTCGAGCAGGGCGCAGTTTCCACATTGCGGCTTGCGGGATTTGCAGGTTTCCCGGCCGTGTCTTATCAGGTGAAGGTGAAACTGGTACATATCTCCTTCCGGTACCAGTTCGGTCAGGGTTTCGTGGTGTTTCTCGCCGGACTCAATTAACCCCAGCCTGTTTGTTACTCTCCGAACGTGGGTGTCCACGGGAAATATAGGTTTGTCCATGGAAAAGAGTGCTACTACGGCAGCTGTCTTCTTTCCTACCCCGTCGTACTCCATCAATTTCTTCCAGGCTTCTTCCGGGTCAAGTTTCTTGACGTAATCCAGGTTCAGTTCCCCGTCTTCCTTTAGTTCGGTCAATATCCCTTTGATCGTTCGAGCTTTCTGGTTCTGTAGCCCTGCGGTCTTGATCGCTTCCGCGATTTCGCCGGTGGAAGCCCCCGCCATCTCTTCGTAGCTTTCGAATGTTTCCCAGAGACTTTTTTCCGCTCTATCCCGGTTGTTGTCGTTCGTGTTCTGGGAAAGCACCGTCTGAATCAGGCTGTCAAGGGGACTCCGCCTGTTAGTCCTTTCTATCGGGCCGTAGAGTTCTTCCAGCCTGTCCCGGACCCAGAATAATTTGTTCAATCTTTCTTCTTCGGTAGTCATGTTTATGGATGATAGACTAACGGACCAGTCGATAAATGGCAAGACGGAAGAATAGACCTTATCTGATTTTCTGTGCTCGATTTCTAATTCCCTACCGTTGCTCATTTCAGCCAGATCGGATAACATTTAATGGTGATATTATGGCCGGTCATTCCGAATGGTCTAACATAAAACACAGGAAGGAAAAACAGGATAAGAAGAAGGCGAAGAAATTCGGTAAGCTGACCAAAGAGATCATCAAGGAAGCGAGGAAAAACCCCGATCCGAAGGATAATCCGACTCTGGCATCTGCGATAGAGCGGGCCAAGGACGCCGACATGCCGAAGGAAAACATCGAAAGGGCCCTGAAAAAAGCCAAGGGAGAGCTTGAAGGGCAGAACTTCGAGATCCTGAGTTACGAAGGTTACGGTCCCGAAGGCGTTGCCATGTGGGTTAAGGCTGAAACAGACAACAGGAACCGGACCAGCAGTTACCTGAAAAACACTTTTGAGGATTTCGGCGGCGAGCTCGGTGACGAAGGGTGCGTCAGGTGGATTTTCCAGAGGAAGGGCTTAATCACCATAGACGGAGCATCTCTTAACGGAACGGATGAGGAGACTCTTCAGCTCGAAGCCATCGAGGCCGGAGCGGAAGATATAGAAGAAAAAGACGGCGCCGTGAAGATATTTTTTGACCCGGACGACCTGGAAGCAGGGGAGGAGAAGCTGAAGGGGCTAGTGCCGGAACTGGAGGCGGAGCTGGCTATGATCCCGAAAAACTTTGTGGAGCCCGGCGATGGTGCCAGAGAAAAAGTCAAGAAACTCCTGGAGGAACTCAGGGATAACCGGGACGTGGCAGCCGTCTTTCATAACTGTAAACCACTTCTAGATGACTGACTTACCGAAATAGTTTTAACTTTGAGTCTTTACGAGAAGAGACTTGGGTTTATCCCGACCAGTTCTCTCACCTTTTTCATGTTCCGGGCGGCTATCTCTCTCGCCTTCTCGCTCCCTTCTTCCAGCATTTCTTTTACCTGGTCCCGGTTGTTCAACAACTCCTGCTTCTTTTCCTGTACGGGGCGGATTTCGCTCATCAGGTTCTCGTAAACTGCTTCCTTGAGGTCGATGTACATCAAATTTCCTTCCCTGTGATCATCCCTGAAGCTTTCGACGGTCGATTCTGGCGCCGTAAGTTCCAGCAAGGTAAATAAATTCGCCACTCCCGGACTCATTTCTTCCCCTTCTGATTGTCCCGGATCCGTTACTGCCGTCTTCACCTTCTCCCAGATCGAATCCTCGTTCTCCATCAGCCCAATTGCATGTTTGTCGTGGGCGCTTTTGCTCATCTTCCTTTCCGGATCCGCGGTCGACATTATCCTCGCGGCTTTGCCAACTATTGGTTCCGGTTCCGGGAAGAACTCGCCAAACCTGCTATTAAATTTTCGCGCGATCCGCCTCGTGAGTTCGACGTGCTGAATTTGATCCTCTCCGACCGGAACCTTGGAGGCCTTGTACAATAGTATATCTGCGGCCTGAAGCACCGGATAGTCGAAGAGCCCGGCACTGACGAAGTCCCTGTCTTCGGATTTGTCTTTGAACTGGGTCATTCTGGTCAAGTCCCCGTACGACGTTACTGAATTAAAGATCCACTGCAGCTCGACGTGTTCGGTGACTTCCGATTGAACAAATAGGATTGATTCGTCCGGATCTATGCCGCAGGCCATGAGGTCCATCGCCTGCTCTACGGAGTTGTCCCGCAAGTTCTCCGGTTCGTAATCGGACGTTATTGCATGGAGGTCTACAACGCAGTAGACCGTGTCGTGTTCTTGCTGTAATTCGACCCAGTTGGTGATAGCGCCAAAATAGTTTCCGAGATGAAGGTCTCCGGTCGGTTGAATTCCGGAAAATAACTTTGCCATCGATCGATTCACTCCTTTTTGAATTTAATTTGAATTCTCAACGCGAAAGTAGCTGAGAGAGGTTAACCCTTGAGCCAGACCGTCAATATGGTTATGTCGGATCTCGTCACGCCCGGTATTCTTTCCGCCTGTCCGAGAGTTCGCGGCTGAACTTCTTTCAATTTTTCCCTGCCTTCGGTGGATAGCCCGTCAAGCTCGTTGTAGTCGAGGGCCTTCGGGAGCTTCTCATCTTCCATTTCCCGGAACTGCTCTATCCGCTTTTCCTGCTTTTTGATGTAACCCTCGTATTTGGCCCTTATTTCCACTTCCCGACGGACTTCGGGGGTAGTTCCGTCCGAAAGAGATCCGATATCGAGCACGTCGTCCCAGGATAGTTCCGGCCGTTTCAACAGTTCGTAGAGGCTAGCTCCCTGGTCTTCCAGGGGAGAGGTGTCGTTTTCCTCGAGAATTTTGTTGACGTCGTCCCCCGGGGAGACACGACTGGATTTGAGTTTCTCCAGCTCCGCCCGAACTTCTTCTCGCTTTTCCTTGTATAGCTCAAATCTTTGGTCGCTGATCGTGCCGAGCTCCCGGGCCAACTCCGTCAGCCTGAAATCAGCATTGTTTTCCCGGAGGATAATCCTGTATTCCGCCCGGGAAGGAAGCATTCTGTAAGGCTCCGTGACGCCTTTTGTCACTAGATCATCTATCATGACCCCGATAAAGGCCTGAGAGCGGTCCAGGGTGATTTGTTCCGTCCCCCTTCTTGCCGCGTTGATACCCGCCAGGATTCCCTGGCCCGCGGCTTCTTCGTAGCCGGTGGTGCCGTTTATCTGTCCCGCCGTGTAAAGTCCGGCAATTGCTTTTGTTTCCAGCGTCGATTTGAGCTGCGTCGGTGGCAGGTAATCGTACTCAATTCCGTAACCGTAACGTTCTATGTGTGCGTTCTCCAGGCCTTCCATGGAGCTTAC
The DNA here is from genome assembly GCA_964513485.1 of uncultured Thermotogae bacterium. GTDB lineage: Bacteria > Bipolaricaulota > Bipolaricaulia > M55B111 > M55B111 > JAGXLP01. Next base: position 11,334 of record CAZENJ010000036.1, read on the forward strand.
GATACCTTCCTGGACGTCGGGGGGTGATGAAGTGTAGATTCCCTGAAGGTAGTATTCCTTCGACTCCTCCCCTTCCGGCTCAAGAAAGACCTTGTGGTGACTCCGTTCCGGAAAATCGACGATTTTGCTCTCCAGCGAGGGACAGTACCTCGGGTGAGCTGAAACTACCGTGCCGTTGTAACGGGGGTTTCTATCGATATTATCCCGGATTATTTTATGTGTCTTCTCGTTGGTCCTCGTCAGGTACACGGGGTAGCTATCGTCCAGGACCCTCTTTTCAGACGTATAAGAGAACGCAAAAGGTTCGTCCGTAGTTACTTGCTTTTCCAGGTCGGAAAAGTCGATCGAGTCCCCGTTAACACGAGGTGTGGTATCGGTATTCATCCTTTCTACGGAAAGACCCAGGTCTTCCAGGCTATCGGACAGAGCCTTTGCCGGAGGTTCTCCGGTGCGCCCGGCGGGGTAGGCAGTATCCCCGATGTAAACCCTTCCCTGCAGGAAAGTTCCGGTGGTGAGCACCACTGCCGGTGCCAGATATCTGACGCCTTCTCTGGTTACAACGCCCTTTATATCGCCCGACTCGGCGAGTAATTCCTGGACCATGCCTTCGTTTAGCCTAAGGTTCTCCTCCTTCTCCAGGACGCGCTTCATTTCTCGCCTGTACTTGTCCCTGTCCACCTGGGCCCGCATTATTTGCATCGCCGGTCCTTTGCTCGTATTCAGTCTTCTCATATGCAGCGCGGCTCGATCCGTATTGTTCCCCATTTCTCCCCCCAGCGCATCTATTTCTCTCACGAGCTGGGATTTGCCGGGGCCGCCGATTGCCGGATTGCACGACAGCCGAGCCGTCTTGTCGAGATCGATAGAGAGCAAGACAGTCTCCCTGCCGCTGCGGGCCGCAATTAGCGCTGCTTCACAACCGGCGTGACCGGCGCCCACGACTATGACATCGGCGGTCTTTTCCATTAAGGTATCACCGAGTGAGATGATAATTTACAGCTCCGAGCTATTCAACGGATCGGCGTGTTCCCACTTGCATCGATCTCCTCGCACGGATATAAATTTCTCGGTGATATAAATGATAACAGTCAAGCATTCTGGAGATTTCGAGAAGAAAGAGATAACCGATCTTGAAGGCGCCGAAAAAGTTGAGAAAGAAATTTTGCTTGGGGCTCCGGAAGAAGTTGAAAACTTTGCGATGCGTCGCTTTACTTTGGATAAGGGCGGGCACACACCTTACCATTGCCATGATTGGGAGCACGAAGTATACGTTCTGGCAGGGACGGGGAAAATTAAGACGGAATCAGGCGAAGAGACGGTGGAAGCCGGGAGCACGGCCTACGTGCCGCCGAACGAAGAACATCAATTTATCAGCGAAGAAGAGGGTTTAACGTTTTTATGTCTGGTACCAAAGCGCGGCGAGCCGACGACGTCGGAGAGTTAAGGGGAGAGGTTGGCGAGAAGGATAAGAAGAAAGTTCTGGTGGCAATAAGCGGTGGCGTAGATTCCTCCGTTGCCGCGTTATTGCTCAAGCGAAAGGGTTACGAGGTCCACACTGTAACTTTCTGGCTCTGGGATTACCCGAATTCTCCGGAATATCAGGGCAAAGAAAATGCCTGTTGCTCGCTGGATACCGCGGAAATCGTCGCGGAGGAGCTCGATTTACCGCACCATAAGCTTGACCTGAGTTCGGAGTTCGAGTCTGAAATCGTCCGGCCGACGATAGAGTCGTACGTGGATGGTGTTACGCCGAACCCCTGTGCCCGCTGTAACCGGCTTGTAAGGTTTGAGCTCCTGCTGGAAAAGGCAGAGGAGATGGGGTTCCCGCTTATAGCCACCGGCCACTACGTCAGAACGGCACGCGAAGAAGGTATAACCAGTCTTTTGAAAGGGGTTGACGAGGAGAAGGACCAGTCGTATTTTCTCTATGGTCTGAACCAGGAGCAGCTTAAACGAGCGATATTTCCCGTCGGTTATTATAGGAAGGAAGAGATATACGAAATAGCGGAAAAGGCCGGCCTCGTTACGGCCGACGTGGAAGAAAGCCAGGATTTATGCTTCGTCCCCGGTGGAGATTACAGGGATTTCCTCAGCGGGGAAGCAGGTGAGCGGATCGAGCCCGGGAAAATAGTGGACCGGAAGGGCAAAGTTCTGGGCGAGCATAGCGGTCTCCCGTTTTATACTATCGGTCAGAGAAGGGGGCTTGGCCTGGAGACCAACGAGGCCAGATACGTGCTTGAGCTGGACTACGAAAACAACCGACTTGTCGTCGGGCCCGAGGAAGGCCTTTATTCTTCCGGGCTAATAGCGACTAACTGTAACTGGATAAAGGGTTATTCCCCGGAGGCTGAAAACTTGGAGGTCAAGATCAGGTACAGGGCCCGGCCCGCACGGGCAGAGGTGGGGGCGGAAGACCAGCGCATCAGGGTAGAGTTCAGCGAGCCACAGAAATCCGTCACTCCCGGCCAGATAGCCGCAGTATATAATGGAGAAGAGCTACTGGGTGGGGGTATAATTGATAAGAGATTGGGTTAGAGTTACTCCCGGATTTTGACTTTACGCGGTTGAGTTTTGATCACGGTTAGCTTATCAATATAGTAACTAGAGGAGAGTTTTAATACTACGAGATGAAACCTGATAACGGCGCGGGCGAAGAAGAAATAGTTAGCGATAACGGCAGGGAGAATCCCGGAGTTCCGGGGGGCTCGTCCGGTAATCTGCTGGGGATTTATATATCGGAGATCGGGAAATACGGGCTCCTGGACAAATCGGAAGAAAATTACCTGAGTCGAAGAATTAATCAGGGGAGCAAACTGGCCCGAAAGAAACTAATCCTGTCCAACCTGCGCCTGGTAGTAAAACTGGCAAAAGAATACGCCAACCAGGGTGTCAGTCTGCTGGATTTGATCCAGGAAGGCAATATCGGTTTAATGGAAGCCGTGGAAAAGTTTGACGCCTCCAAAGGCTATAAGTTCAGTACTTACGCGACCTGGTGGATAAAGCAGAAAATAAGACTTGCCCTTGTAAACCAGGGAGAAACGGTTAGAGTTCCGGCTCATACATACGATATCGTCAGGAAAATAAAGAACCTGAAACGAAAATACAAGGAAGAGGGAAAGCGTCAGCTTACAAGGGAAGAAATAGCAGAAAAGCTCGATATTACTGTAGAGACGGTAAAACGCGCGGAAAGAGCGGAAAAGGGGACCGTTTCACTGGATAAGCCTGTGGAAGAAGGGACGGACGAGGTACTGGGAGATTTCATTGAGTCCCAGCACTATTCTCCGCCGGATGAAGAAGCTTTAAGGGTTACATTGAAGGAAGATTTGAAATCCGGTCTGGCGGAATTATCGGAGAGGAAGAGAGAGGTCCTGAAGCTTCGCTTCGGTCTGGACGAGAACGAACCGGAGACGCTGGCGGAAATTGGGGAAAGGCTGGGGTTGTCGCGAGAAAGGGTGCGGCAAATCGAGGCGGAGGCACTTGAGGATCTGGCTAAGCCGCGTTTCCTGAATCATTTGAAGCGTTATTTCGCCAAACTATAAATACTTTTCACAATAAATCTATTCGGCAAACTCCGTCAATCCGCGATCGGGGTTGAGACTTCATCCTTGTTAGCTGGTAGTGGTTTCATGGGGGTCCGATGGAAAAGCTGGACGGTTTCTATTCTTCGCTGAGTCGGGTCAAAGCAATTCATTTTGACATGGATGGGTCGCTAATCGACAGCCGCAACGCCTGGCTCGATAGCGAGGTAGAATTATTGCAGGGTTACGGTGTTGACCTGACGTCCGAAGAGATAAGGGAAATAACTCACGATGACCTAATTGGCAGAGGGCAGTGGTTTGCCGCAAAATTCTACAAGGAGAACTTCGCCCTGACCGATCCCGTTGAGAAGATAAGAGAGAAGCGGATCCGACTGGTCAAGGAATATTACGGAGAAGCGCCGTTGCTGCCCGGGGCGAAGGATTTCGTTCGCGCCGCGGGAGAGAGCTCGCTGAAGGTAACTCTGGCAACCAGCGCCCCGATGGAACTGGCGGAGATCTTCCTGAAGAAGCACGGCTTTGAGAAGTATTTTGACGGGGTAGTATCCGATGATCAGGTGAGCCAGAGCAAACCGTCACCCGATATATTTTTGGAAGCAGCCAGAAGCGTAGGTGTTGAGCCTGAAGAGAGCCTGGTTGTCGAAGACTCGAAAAACGGACTACTTGCTGCTAAAGCGGCGGGGGCTCTATGTCTCCTGATACCGAATGATGAGTTCTCACCCGACCGGGGCGGTAATCTGTCGCAGGCGAATTTTGTCGCCCGGTCGATGGCTTCGCTCGATTTGCGCCAGTTTAAGAGGATCGTGGGATAGTTTTCCACATAGCTGACGAACTTGAAGTTTTCTTTTTTCCTAACATTTTCTTAACATTTATTTCTCAAAATAATCATGGAGCTGGTCGGGTAATTGATTGAAATGAGCGACAAAAGACAGGGCGGTTCACGGCCCGGAGATCGTCAAATAGGTTCTTTCGTTGAAATTAGAGAAGACGTCTGTGATCGTGATGAAGTAGTTAAGGGGAGCGAGATACCCGTCTGGAAGATAGTTAGGTTGCACAAAAAGGGTTTCTCGATCGATGATATATTAGGACAGTTTACTGAACTGACCCGGGAAAACGTCAAAGGCGCGATATCGTATTACTACTGTCACAGGCGAAGGATAGAACGACAGCTAAGCGATCAGGAGCAGGATGGCGCGGGTTCGTCTTAGGTAGCCCTGACAGGCTCGAGCTGGTAAGCTCGGCTGGGTTTGTCGGGTTTAAATGAATACGACTTACGTAAATAGTACACACGGCCGGGGTGTTTCTATGTACTGGGAGAGTTCGGGCAGGGAGAACACGGAAAGGACGCTCCGCTTAGCCTCCGAGAGGCTGGCGGAATCGGAAATCAACCACGTTGTGATAGCATCCAACACGGGCGAAACAGTGGATAAATTTCTGGAACTTTCTCCCGGAAAGGGGGTAAATACTGTATGCGTTACACATCACGTAGGTTTCAGAGAACCAGGCAGGGACGAAATGAAACCGGAGAAAAGGGAAGAGTTGCGTTCGCTCGGTGTTGAAATTCTGACGACAACTCATGCCCTTGCCGGAGTCGCTCGGTCCATCAAGAATGACTACGGAGGCCTTTACCCGGCTGAAATAATGGCGGAAACCTTGAGAACTCTGAGCCAGGGAGTCAAAGTCGCTTTTGAGATCTCGGTGATGGCCGTTGATGCCGGCCTGGTGCCGTACGGGGAAGAGATCGTTGCCGTCGGTGGTACCGGAAAAGGTGCGGATAGTGCCTGCGTGGTCAGGCCGGGACACTCCAATCAGGTATTTGAAACCGAGATTCTCGAGGTTATCTGTCGGCCGAGAGAGTCTTAATCGATTTGCTGATCCAGGTAAGAGTTCGTTTTTAAGCTGGAATTTTAGATTTGGAATAAGGAGTATATAGTTTCACGCCTGGATATATCGGTGAAATGATATCGAGTTGAAAATTATTCCAAATAGACTTGAAAAATAAAGAACTGTTGATATAATAATTAGCAGAGTAAATAAGGGTTTGCTAATAAGCTCAAAGTTAGTTCATAATAATTGGATAATTTTACGGCTTAAGATGGAAAAACCAGATAAAATAAGTGCTCCGATAGTTAAATTGACTGGGTGCGAAGGGAGGTGACGCCCAATGGTAACTTCTGTGACCAACAACAATAATAAAAACGATAGCCCTGTCCGCAGGTATTTTGACGAAGTAGAGGCGGGGCCACTGCTTTCTCGTGAAGAGGAAAAGGAACTCGCAAAGAGGATAGAGCAGGGTGACGAAGAAGCCAGAGAGAAACTGGCCTCTGCGAATCTGAGACTGGTAATAAGCATAGCGAAGAAATATAGAGGATACGGACTGGATTTCCTGGATATCATTCAGGAAGGCAATATTGGCCTGATGAAAGCGATCGACAAGTTCGACTGGCGCAAGGGCTACAAGTTTAGCACCTACGCTACCTGGTGGATAAGACAGGCGATCCTGAAGGCCTTAAACAATGAATCCCGTACTGTAAGGGTGCCGTCGCACGTATCTTCCCTGAACAGGAAAATTGATTCCTTTATCAAGTCGCGCAAAGAAGAAACCGGGGAGAAGCCGTCGACGGAGGAAATAGCGGAAGAACTGGACGTCGACGTCGATAAAATTCGTAACGCCCGGCAGGCAAAGCGAGAATCCGTATCACTGGACAAGCCTTTGAGGGAAGACGAAGGTGACAGCGAAGCTCTGGGTGACGTGCTGGCGGACGACAATTCCCCGCAGCCGGAGAAGGAAGCCTTTGGCGACATGCTTGAGGACAGGTTCAAGGGACTGTTGAACAAGGCGCTATCCGACAGGGAGAAGCAAATTCTAAAATTACGATACGGCCTGGAAGACTATCAGCCACTGACTCTGGAAGAAGTAGGCGACGTCTTTGACATTAGCCGGGAAAGAGTCAGACAGCTGCAGGACAGAGCTATTAACAAGTTAAGGGACCCGAAATTCAAGGAACAGCTGGAAGTTTATCGGGAAAATTCTTCTAAGAATTAAGCAAATTTTAGCCAGAGACAACTATAGCCGGGGCAACTCCAGCGGGAATTGCCCCGGCTCTTTCTTTTCCCCGTAGCTTTTCCTTTAACCTAAATCGTGCGATTTTCTCCCTTAAGACTTGACGGTTAAGTGAGTTTGCAAGGAAACACCCTACTAT
>CAZENJ010000037.1:0-15729 GCA_964513485.1 uncultured Thermotogae bacterium
TAATGCGAAGTCCTGGGCGGATCCTACTCTTTCCCGGTAAGATCCCCCTTTTTTTGTATAAGTGCTTTTCAAGTTCTTTTTTTTCAGTTATTATATAGTCGAAATACTGGTAATAGTTGCATGGCCCGAGCGATAGAGTAGTTTATGGTAGAGAAACATCATAACTCAGAGCTTTTTAGGGAACCGACTTTGATCGGAAGAAGTAAATAGAAGACGATCAGCGGTTTCCAGGAGGGCTTAAGCAATATCCGAACATGAATTCTGGAGGGGGTTCATCTACAGATCTTTATTCTCATTTCTTCTTTACTTTGAGCCTTGCACGTTAGGGGTGTGAGCGAGCTCAAACCCGTTTACGAGCCTCATGAGAGCTAATCATCACAGGGAGGTATTAGTGTGGTTACCAAGAACGTGAATATCAAAGATATTGGCGAGGAGCTGAAGGATTATCCTCGAGAAAGGAAGTCGTTAATTCCGATTTTACAGAAGATTCAGTCCGACCACGGTTACCTTCCCCGCGATATTATGAAGGGGATCGGAGATTATTTGGAGATCCCGCCAAGTAAAGTTTATAGCGTCGCCACTTTCTACGCTCAGTTCAGGTTTGAACCGCTGGGGGAACACCTGGTCAAGATTTGCCATGGTACCGCGTGTCATGTGAAAGGAGCGGATATCGTCACGGATACCGTTGGGTCCGAGCTGGGCGTCGGTATGGGGGAGACTACTGATAACGGACAGTTTACCGTGGAAAGAGTGGCCTGCCTGGGCTGCTGTAGCCTTGCTCCGGCGATGATGATCGACGATACGGTTTACGGAAACCTGACTCGGGACAAGATCAAGAAAGTTTTGAGTGAATACAGAGGAGAAGAAGGATGAAAGAGGATATCGAGATCAAAGTCGGTTACGCCTCCTGCGGTATTGCTGCGGGTGCTGCCGAGATTTACGGGGCTTTAAAAAGGGAAATAAAGGAAAACAATTATCGTGTTTCGCCCAAAAAAGTCGGCTGTGTCGGTATGTGTCACAAAGAACCGCTGATGGAGCTAGAGTTACCGGACGGAACAAGCTTTACGTACGGAAACCTGGAAGAAGACGATGTAAGCAAGATACTGGTCAATCATATTCATAAGAATCGGAGTTACGGGGATAAATTGATCCCAGGGAAGTCCGATTACGATTACTTCACGAAACAGAAAAAGGTCGTCCTCCGTAATAGTGGCGTCATAGATCCGGAAGAAATCGACGAGTACCTTGAGCGAGACGGTTATACGGCCCTGGAGGAGGCTTTAGAGGTCGACGGAAGTGAGATAATCCAGCTGATAAAGGACAGCAAGCTCCGCGGTCGAGGCGGAGCGGGTTTTCCCACCGGAGTAAAGTGGAGCTTTGCTCGTGCATCTGATTCGGACCAGAAGTACCTTATATGTAACGCCGACGAGGGTGATCCCGGCGCCTTTATGGATAGATCGCTCATCGAAGGGGACCCGCATGCCTTGCTGGAGGGGATGCTAATTGCCGCCCACGCCATTGGCGCGGATAAAGGGTACATCTACTGTCGGGCCGAGTACCCGCTCGCCCTGGAGCGTCTGAATATTGCAATCGGTCAGGCCCGGAGCGAGGGCTTCCTCGGGCAGGATATTTTGGGGAGCGGTTTTTCGTTCGACATCGAGATCAGCAAGGGGGCTGGAGCCTTTGTCTGTGGGGAGGAAACGGCGCTGATGAATTCGATCGAGGGGAAAAGGGGCATGCCCTCTCCTCGCCCCCCTTATCCGGCCCAGAAAGGTCTGTTCGGTCAACCGACCAATATAAACAACGTGGAAACTCTGGCAAACGTCCCCTGGATAGTCCGAAATGGCGCCGAAGAATATCGTGAAATCGGTACGGAAAATAGCGGCGGCACCAAGGTATTCGCCCTGGCCGGGAAGATAGAACGGGGCGGCCTTGTCGAAGTCCCGATCGGGACCTCGCTGGAAGAGATCATCTTCGACATCGGAAACGGGATTGAGGGCGTTAAGGACTTCAAAGCAGTCCAACTCGGTGGTCCGTCCGGTGGTTGCCTCCCGGAATCACAGCTGGATACTCCCGTGGATTACGAGACGCTGACCGACGCAGGAGCAATCATGGGTTCGGGCGGGATGATCGTCATGGGAGAAGACGATTGCATGGTGGACGTTGCCAAGTACTTTCTGGATTTCACCCAGGAGGAATCCTGCGGCAAGTGTACTTTCTGCCGCGTCGGAACGAAAAGAATGCTGGAGATACTGGAAAGAATTACGGACGGCGAGGGAGAGCGGGAAGATCTGGAAAAACTGCGCCAGCTGGCCCCCAAAATAGAGCGAAACTCCCTCTGTGGTCTCGGCCAGACTGCGCCCAACCCAGTATTGACGACTCTGAGATATTTCGAAGACGAGTACCTCGAACATATTGAAAACGATAGCTGCCCCGCCGGGGTATGTCGGCACCTCATTACCTACAAAATTACTGATGGCTGCATAGGCTGTACTACCTGCAGTGAAGAGTGTCCAGTGGATGCCATTGAAGGCGAGAAGGGGAGCCGTCACGTGATAGATCAGGAGGAATGTATAAAGTGTGGAACCTGTATGGAAGTCTGTCCAGTTGACGCAGTTGAGGTGGTTTGATGTCAAATAAAATTTCGCTTGAGATAAACGGAAAGAAATGCGCTGTTGATGCCGAAAAGTCCATCCTGGATGCCTGTCGCGACGACGATATTTTCATTCCGACCCTGTGCGAAATGGAAGAAATCGACTTGCCTTACGGAGGCTGCAGGGTCTGTCTGGTCGAGGTGGAAGGTTCGGAGGGGAAGGAGATTACCACGTCCTGTGACACTCCGGTAGAGGAAGGAATGAAGGTGAAGACGGAAACGGAAGAGGTTATCGCGGAGAGGAGGGCGGCCCTGGAATTGCTGCTTTCCGAGCATACCGGGGATTGTGTCCCACCCTGTACCTATGAGTGTCCGGCGAGCCTGGACGTTCAGGGTTACATAGCGCATATAGCGAACGGTCGCCCCGAAGCGGCGGTGAAGCTGATCAAGGAGAAAACTCCCCTGGCAGTTTCCCTTGGCCGGGCCTGTTTTGCTCCCTGTGAGGACCAGTGTCGCCGGGAACTGGCGGAAGAACCGATGGCAATTCGTCAGTTAAAGGAGTATGCGGCCGAAAAGGACCTCGAAGATCCCTGGGAACCGGAGATACCCGGCGAGACGGGGAAGGAGGTCGGGATCGTTGGCGGTGGTCCCGCCGGACTTACCGCGGCGTACTTTCTCAGGCTGGAAGGTCATTCGGTGACTATTTACGATCAGATGTCCGAGCTGGGGGGAATGATGCGGTACGGTATACCCAACTACAGATTACCGAATGATCTGCTTGCCCGGGAGATAGACTGGATAATGGATCGCGGTGTCAGCGCCGAAATGGAAACGAAGCTGGGAGAAGATTTTACCCTAGAAGAGTTGAGAAGAGAGAAGGATTCTGTCCTGCTGGCAACGGGAGCCTGGGAGAGCTGGATAATTCCGATTCCCGGTCACGAGCTGGAAGGCGTCATGGGCGGCACCGACTTTCTCGTTGACCATTCGTCCGGGAAAGAAATGGAAGTCGGTGATGAAGTTGCTGTAATTGGCTGCGGCGGCTGTGCCATGGATACCGCCCGGGTTGCGAAAAGGCTGGAAGCGGACGTAACGGTCGTCTATCGCCGGACTGAGGAACAGGCCCCCGCACCGGAAGCGGAGATCGAGGAAGCGAAAGAAGAAGGGATAGAGTTTAAATTCCTGCTCAGCCCGGAAGAGATAACGGGCGAGGAGAGGGTCGACGGAATAACCTGTGCAAAAATGGAGCTGGGAGAACCGGATGAATCCGGGCGAGCAAAACCGGTGAAAATAGAAGGTGAAACCGAACGGATTTCCTGTGACACCGTGTTGATGTCCATCGGCGAATCACCCGAAGCGGAATTGCTGGAAACGGAGGGTGTGGAGCTGGAGGATTCCACGATCAAAAATTACGGCAAGTATCGTACGAATTACGAAGACGTATTTGCGGCCGGCGATACCTCCATTGGCCCCTCTTCAATTGCCGAATCAACTGGTCAGGGCAGGGAAGCGGCTTACGCTGTTGACGCATACCTGAACGGAGAGATCGACGACTACGAACCTCCGGAGGATTTCCGCACGCCGTTTGGCTACGTCCACCGCGATGAAAAGTCACCCGAGGATTTTGCCGGCGAGGAGGAGTTGCCCCGGGTGGAAATGCCCCGGCGGGATCCAGAAAAGCGGATCAAAAACTTTGAGCCGATCGAACACGGGTACAGCGACGAGGAAGCGGTCGCGGAGGCCAAAAGGTGTCTCGAATGTGGCTGTCTCGACCGTTACGAATGCGAGCTCAGGGAGTACTCCGACAGGTATGACGCGAGGCAGGACTACTACGAAGGGGAGAGGTTCGAGCGAGAAATTGACGATTCCCATTCCCGGGTCGAGCGCGATCCGAACAAGTGCATCCTCTGTGGTTCCTGTGTCAGAACCTCGGAGGAGGTACACGGGGAGGGGGAGCTTCAGTTCGTCAACCGGGGGTTTTCCACGAAGGTCGCTCCGCCGTTCGAACGGCCTCTGGGCGAATCGGAAAGCGACCTGATTGGAGACCTGGCCGATAGCTGCCCCACGGGAGCGCTCGAAGAGGTACCCGAGGGAGAAAAGCCGGGGCCGTTTGAACCGAGTAAAACGATTGAGACTCGCTGTCTTGGTTGTGGTCTTACCTGCCCGGCTACCGTAGAAGTGAATCAAGGTCGCCCGATCAGACTTGTTCCGGCAGAGAACGGAACCTATGGGGGACATTTATGTGATATAGGGAAATTTGGTAGCCTCGCCGGCTGGCAGGATAGGATCAACCATATTGCTTTTAGAGACAAGGATGGCTGGGAGAAAAGCGATTGGGGAACCGTAATACGGGCGATCGAGGGAAGGAAGGTAGACGTGGTTCTCGGCAGGGCAACTACGATGGAAGAGGGAAAGCTTTTACGAGAGCTGGCCCGGGTTACCGGAGGGGATATCACTGCGCATTCGCCCCGGAAATATCGGTCAACCCTCGGTCTGGAAGAATTGAGAGGAGCTGAGGCCTTATACGTCGAGGCCGGAGTCTATAAAATTAGTCCGGTATTCAAGGCAATCGTGAAGCAAGCTCTGGACGGTGGAGCAACTCTGACAAATGATCCGGACGAACTCCCCGACCCGGGAGGAGTCGGATTATTTACGCCCCGAAGCGAAAGCCCGACGGAGAGAAGAATTGTTGCCAGCCCCGAAGCGAATGGAAACGGCCTGACCGAGCTCGGTCAGGCCGAGAAGATAGGGGAAGGGGAAGTTCTGGTCCTCTGGGACCGGCTGGCTTCCCGGGAGCTGGACGTGGATAGCTACGAAACCATTATCTGGTTCGGTCACATGGGGGAGGACTCACCGAACTGGGTGGACGGGTTGGTTCCGATCAGGTCCTGGCTGGAAAAGGAAGGAAGGATAGTGAATTCGCTTGGGGAAACGATAGAGTTGACCCCCGGCCTGGACTCAGAGCTGAGGAAAAACGCCGAATTGTTGAGTGACTTGATTGACTCGCTGGAGTAAAAATTTGCCGCGCCGTAACCGAGACTTTCCGGTTGTGGCGCGGCTAATTATTCTCCCGATTGGCAATTAAAGCAGGAATAAAAGCCCGGCAAGCGTCTTCCCGTCGGAAATTTCTCCGGCCTTTGCTCTTGCGAATATTTCTTCGAGGGTAAATTTGCCGACGATCAGGTTTTCGTCCTCCGGAGGCTGTACGAGCTCCGGGTCATCCACCGTTTCTAAACCCGAAGCGAGGTAGACTGAGAGCACTTCGTCGGAATATCCCGGAGAGGTGTAGAGATCAACTTTCTTTTCCAGCGCCGAAGCGGTGTAGCCCGTCTCCTCAATCAGTTCTCGCCCGGCACAGTCTTTCGCCGTTTCCCCTTCCTCGAGCGTACCTGCCGGCAGTTCCCAGAGCGGCTTGCCGGCCGGCTCCCGATACTGTTTGACGAGGAGCAATTTGTCTTTCTCTCCTTCGGAAATGACCGGTATTATCACTACCCCACCGGGATGATGGACGACTTCCCTGGTCCCGATTCTTCCTTCTGGGTCGCGGACTTTGTTTCGGGTTAACCCGAGCAAGCTGCCCGAGAATACTTCCTCTGTCTCGAGCGTCTCCTCCCCCAGCTCCCGGTCACCGTCCTCCAGAATTTCGTAACCACTCATTCACGACCCCCCGATTTTAGCTTGACGGACTCATTTTACCTTTTCTTTTTCGGCCGCGGCGTAACCCTTTTCTAAAGCTTTTCGGTTTATCTCCACGAACTTACCCTTTCCCGATTCTTCAAGCATTAACTTCATGCCCGTTTTAATTGCCGGGAGCGGAAGTGCTTCCGTCGCTCTGGACCAGGCTCCCAGGGCGACCATATTGATGACTTTCTGATTGCCCAGTTCTTTGGCAATATCGTTCAGCGGAACCGGTACGCCTGTTTTGCCGGAGCTGAAGCCTTCTATCAGGGAACTGTTGATGATTATTTTGCCGCCCTCTTTGACCTGAGGTCCGAATTTATCGAGGGACGGCTCGTTGAAGGCAATAAGTGCTGAAGGTTTATTTACAACTGGTGATCCTATGAGATCGGACGAAATTATGACGGTACAGTTTGCCGTGCCTCCCCGCATCTCCGGACCGTAGGAAGGCAACCAGGTTACTTCCAGATTCTCCTCCATCCCGGACCTGGCTATAATTTTTCCGGCCAGAATTACGCCCTGGCCGCCGAAACCGGATATTATGGTCGAATATTCTTCCATTGTGACCCCCTCAACTCCGATCAATTATGTCCCCGAGAGGATAGACTTCTTCCACTTCCCGCCTGATCCTTTCATTGGCCTCTGTCGGATCCATGCCCCAGTTTATCGGGCAGGCTGATAGAAGCTCTACCAGGGAATAACCTTTCCCCTCGACCTGGAACCTCAGAGCTTTCTTTATGGCTGCTTTGGCCCGATCGATCCTTTTTACGTCGTAGACTGCCTGCCGGGTAATATAGGTCGGCCCGTCCAGCTCCGACAGCATTTCCGACATCTTGATCGGGTAGCCAAAGTCCTTTGCCTTCCGGCCCTGTGGTGTGGTGGTGGTCTTCTGATCCAGCAGCGTGGTTGGGGCCATCTCTCCCCCGGTCATGCCGTATAAAGTGTTGTTGATGAAGAAAACGGTGATATTTTCCCCGCGGTTGGCGGCATGGGTTGAGTTATTTGTTCCGATGGAGGCAAAATCTCCGTCCCCCTGGTAAGCGAATACCGTTAAATCCGGCCGGGCCCGCTTTACTCCAGTTGCAACTGCGGAAACCCTGCCATGTGCCGGCTGGATCACGTCTATATCGAACCATTTATAGAGAAATACCGAACACCCGACCGGAGCCGTTCCCACGGTGGTGTCCTGAATCCCCAGTTCGTCGATCGCCTCGGCGATCAACCTGTTAATTATTCCGTGATGGCAACCCGGACAATAACTGAACTTCTCGTCATTCAAGCTCTTTGGCCGATCGAAAACCTTCTTCATCTTCGCCGTGTTCTCAGCAAGGGTTTTTTCAGACATGTTTTTTGACCTCCTCCAGAACCCCTTCAGGGGTAGGTACAACCCCTCCCTGCTTTCCGTAAAAGGGCGTATTGACGTCCGAATTGACCGCTAACCTCACGTCCTCGACCATCTGACCTGCATTCATCTCAACCGTAAGTACCGTGTCCACCTTCCTGCTTAATTCGGCCAGTCGCTCGTCCGGGAAGGGCCAGAGGGTAATCGGTCTAAATATTCCCACGTTCAGTCCTTCCTCTTTCCCCAGCCTGCGAGCCGATCTGACTATTCTGGCCACGGTACCGAAAGCTACCAGCAAGATGTCGGGTTCTTCGGTACCAATTTCCTCGAACCGGGTTACTTCTCGTTTTATTACGTCGTACTTGTCCTGCAGGTCATGGTTTATCGCCTCGAGCTGTTCCGCCCCCAGAGCAAAACTTCTTATCACCTTTGCTTCTCCCCCGTCGATTCCAGTTGTGGCCCAGGGTTTATTTGGAATTTCGGAAGGGTCGATCGGGTCGGGGAGCTCGACCGGTTCCATCATCTGGCCAATCATTCCGTCCGCCAGCACCACCACCGGATTTCTATATTCGTCCGCAAGATCGAAGGCCTCGTAGGTTAACTCCGCGGCCTCGGGTACGGTGGAAGGAGCGAGAACAATCAAGCGATAATCCCCGTGACCGCCACCTTTTGTAGCCTGGAAGTAATCTCCCTGTGCCGGCTGGATATTTCCGAGTCCCGGGCCGCCACGCATGATGTTGACGATAACTGAAGGAAGCT
This sequence comes from uncultured Thermotogae bacterium, assembly GCA_964513485.1. Taxonomy (GTDB): domain Bacteria; phylum Bipolaricaulota; class Bipolaricaulia; order M55B111; family M55B111; genus JAGXLP01. Next base: position 8,370 of record CAZENJ010000037.1, read on the forward strand.
CAGCCCCTGCCAGATAGGATATTCCCTCCTGTTTCAGACTTATTCCGGGACTGCTTGAGGACGTCATCGTCCGTTCGCCAGTAGAAGCGGCCCCATAGACCATGTTAATGGCGCCGATTTCGCTTTCCGCCTGAAGAAAAGTTCCGTTTTCTACTTCGGGCATATGGGTGGCCATCCACTGTAGCAGTTCGGCCTGAGGTGTGATGGGATAGGCAAAATAATTCCGGCAGCCCGCTCTTATCGCTGATTCGGCGATGGCTTCGTTGCCGCGCATCAGTTTTTTTTCGCCCATTAGACTCCCTCCTCTTGTTTCCGGTATACGGTTAATGCCACGTCGGGGCAAACCTTGCCGCAGACCCCACATCCGACGCAGTCTTCGGGCCGCCCGGTTATAACGTAGTTGTAACCGCTTGAATTAAAATCATCCGAGAAAGAGAGGACGTCCTGTGGGCAGGCTTCTATACAGAGCCCACACCCTTTACACCGTTCGACGTCGATTTCTACCTTACCCCTCGGCATGGATACCCCTCCTTGTATGCCGATTATATTGTCCAGAAATCCTTGTTTAACCTTTCCTTTCGGTGCTCTTTTATTTCTTTAAGTGAACTGTCTACCTCGGCCAGCCAGTCTTCGAACTGGTCGGAAACGCCTGGTTTCTTTGTCTCATCACCCCCGTTGTTCTTTTCCTGAGTTACGTTTTTCAAATATTTGTCCGGCTTTTGCTGAAATTTGTCCTTCTGAAACAATTTGGTTATTGTGAGTTGAAAGACTCCTTCTCCCGTTTTGCCTTCAACCCTTACCTTTACCTCGGATCCCTCTTTTATGTCGGATTCTTCGAGATCTTTTGCCAAATTGTCCTTCGGGGCAAAACCATTTATATCATTGCAGAGAGCGACTGTGTAGCCTTCTTCTTTTATTCCGTTAATCTTGCCGGATACTTTTTCTCCGACCCGTATTTCCATAATACCACCGTCGCTTATTATTGTTTTTTGGTTGCCGAATGATGCAAATTTATTATACTTCGCCTGGTTGAAAAGTTCAAAAAGCTATTTCTGATTGGGATAGCGTCGGTTCAAGTTATAATGATGATGTGAGGGTCAAGGGTTTATATTTAGCGTTTTGTGGAATTTATTTACTATATAGTTTTAGAAAAAATAGCTGATACCGAGCAAAAATGGACAACGTAATTCCGGGTGAGCAGAACCCGTCTGCGCTTCTTCCTTTAAAGAAGCTGGATCCAGCTTGACTTTACTGGCCCGAAACTGTAACAATAGTTCAAAGTTAGAAAAGGGAGCGAAATGAAAATAGGCTTCGTCACGGGGGCATATTTACCTGCGCCGGGTGGGGTAACTACCTCAGTGGTGAATTTTTCCCACCAGCTGGAGAAGCTCGGCCAGGAAGTTCACGTTTTCTGTCCTGAATACCCGGAGGAAGATACGGTTGTCGCTGACGGGGAGAGAATCCACCGGATATCTTCGTATTATAGTCCTTTGCTAAAGGACTTTCGTCTGACGGACCCTTTTCAGGCAGCCCGGGTATTTAGAAAAGAGTTTTCGGAACTGGATATCATCCATATCCATATGCCCACGATTATGAGTACGCCGGCACGCTGGGTGGCAAGTTTTTACGGGGTACCCGTTTTCTTAACCTACCACACGAATCTGGAGCGCTACATTCGGCACTATGTCCCCGGTGTACCGGATAACCTCGCCCGGGCCGTGACCCGATTCTATACTTCCCGCGAGACAAAGAACGGGGAGAAGCTTTTCGTGCCCTCGCCGGATATGGAGGAGTTGCTGCGATCCTACGAGCTCGAGCTCCCGATAGAAGTGTTGCCTACCGGGATCGACCTCGAGACCTACGAGTCCAAAGGTGAGGGGGTCAGGAAATTGCGGGAACAGTTTGGGATAAAACAGGAAGAAAGGATTTTACTTTACGTCGGACGCGTCGGAAGCGAAAAGAACGTGGGCTTTCTCCTGGACGCTTTCAAAGAGATATCCCGAAATTATCACCCCGTTCATTTCGTAATTGTCGGCGGCGGAAGGGGGCTGGGTAAAGTTCTTTCGAGAGTTAGCAAGATGAACGCTTCCCGGACAATTCACTTTACCGGTTACGTGGAGGACGAGAAGGTGCTGGCTCAGTACTATCGAGAAGCGGATCTGTTTCTGTTTGCTTCCCTAACGGAGACTCAGGGGCTGGTTATCGCCGAGGCGCTTGCCGCAAGAACTCCGGTGGTGGCCGTCGACGCCCCCGGGGTCCGAGATGTACTGAAGAATGATCGTGGGGGATACCTGGTACCGGAAGAGGTAGGGGTTTTCAGCGAAAAGGTACTTGAACTGCTGCGGGACAGGGAGCTATTGCGGAAAAAGAGCGAAGAAGCCAGGGAGGTTGCCCGGAAGTTTTCGGCGGAGACGATGGCGAGGAAACTGCTGCAAAGTTACACGAAGGTTATGGGGGCAAAAGAGGAAAAATAAAAAAGGAGAAGCCCGTAGTTCGGGCTCCTCCCGAAATTCATTGGTTAATCTATCTTACAGAAATTAAGAGCTATCTTCCTTTACTTCGGCTGCTTCTTCTCTCAGTCTCTGTGAAACGTCTTCAAGGTAGTTTTCACGATAAATTTGCTTTATTGCGGAATACTTCGTTGCTGAATTTCTATTTCGCTTCATCTTTAGCACCCCCTAATGTAATTATTCTTTCGACCTATTTCCCCTAAAGTTCTCAGTTTGGTTCGTTTCAATTAAACACTTAACTATGGATTAAAGTATATCTGAAAGAAATATATTTTCAAGGGTCAATATATAATAATTCTGAAAGTAAATATTTGGGAAAAATAGAAAAGGATTTTAAAGTTCTGGGTGAATTATGATTTTTGAACTGAAATAAATATCAAGTCGTGGAGTAGGCAATTTTACCTGGGCTCAGTGAAAATTCAAGCCCCGGGTATCGCGGATGATAATGACCCGGATGCTCGTTTTTTATTCCCTGGTAGCTGGGACGGAAAGAATATGAACCCGGACCCCGGAGAATAACCTGCCCCGGGGCGGAGGGGCAAGTTACCTTAATTATGAAAAGGCAAAAGGCATGGCGTAGTTCAATCGCGTGAGAACTTACTGAAAATTGCTCTATTTTAATTTTGGAAAAAAATTCAGGGCGAAAACGGGCTTTTATTTTTTGGACGAGTACTCTTCGTAAATTCTGAGGTATTCCTCACCCACCTTTTCCAGTTTATGTTCTTCCGCGGTGACTCTGGCGTTTTTCGATAATTTCGATCGTAATTCCTGATCCTCCATGGCCTTTTTCACCAGACGGACGAACTCGTCCCTGCTATCGCCCTTCAGACAGTTTTGTCCGTCCTCCATCCATCCTTTATAAGCCGGCAGGTCCCTGGTTACAATAGGTAACCCTCTGGCAGCCGCTTCCAGCAGAACTATCCCCTCGTTTTCCTCTTTGGAGGGAAAGAAAAAGAGATCACCGGAAGAAAAGGCGGCGCTTATGTCATCGACGTAACCGGTAAATTGTACGTTATCGGGAGAGTTTTTTATTGCTTCGTCCATCTTTTGATCGAACATAAATAGCCTGTTCATCCTGTGGCCGTACCAGATGAACTCGTATTGAGGTAGCTGACGCGCAACTTGCACGAACGTGGTTATGTCTTTCCGTGGTATAACCTGGCCGACCACGATAACCGTCGGTCCTTCAAGGCCGTATTTTTCTCGATATTTCTCTCGCCCCTCTTCCGAATATTCGACCTTTGACAGGTCAACGCCGTTGCTCACGACCCTGGTTTTCGCCCGGTCGACTCCGAAGTTTGCAATCATGTCTTTCGTATAAGCGGAAGGAGCAATTACTCTGTCCCCGGAATTGTAGAGCCGGGATAGCCACTTGATAAAAGGTCTTTCAAGATATTTTGAGAGCGTAAAACCCCCCTCGATATCCTTCCCGGAGTGTGCGAAAACGACCCCCATTTTTCCCCGTCGCTGCGCCTGTTTTAATTTTAGGAAGGAAACGGGCCCCGGCCAGTTTATATGAATTACGTCATAGGGTTCTCTGGGTTTGTCTTTTACCTCTATTCCGTTTTGCCTCAGAGCTTCCTTCTGATGTTTTACTGCGGCGGTAATCCCGTGGACACCGTACATCGTTGGGTCTTCGTATACACAAACTGATTTCATATCCCACAATCCCCGTTTCGGTTTAAATATAATGTGATCGAGATGTTATGCATAAAAGACTAGCGATCCAGGGGAGAAAACTCAACAACTTGTGATTTGACTCTTAATGCCTGAAGATTAAAGAAATTGTTCTTCTTGGGGTTCCACAGGAGGAAGATTAAGCAAAAATCTGATGAGCTGGTTAGTCTATAATTTGATCGGTATCCTTTTTCGTCTGGGAATAAAGCCCTTTTTCGAGCTTCAGATAGATGGGATGGAAAACTATTCCGAGACTCCCGCCTCTCTGATAGTGGCAAACCACAAACGTGACCTGGACTCGGTCCTTATCGCCACGGTTTTTTATTACCACCGGGGTTTTCTTAACCCATCCTCGACGCCCATCTCTTTCATGGGAGATGAGAACCTCTTCCAGCCGGGTTTTCTGGGAAACTGGATCAAAGGGCCGAAGTTACTCAAGAAGGTCCTCCAGCCCTTATCGCTCAACCGTATACTGCAGTGTCTCCACGCTTATCCGATTGGAAAGCTCGATTTTCATTCAGTCCCCGTCCACGACGCCCTGCGGATAATCAAAGAAAGGGACGGCAACTACGAACTGAGGGAAATAATAAAAGAGGACGCGCTGAAGGATTTGCTCGACGATTCATCCTTTGGCAGTCCGGAGATGACGATCTCGGAATTTTTTGATCGTGAAGGTTACCCGCGGAAAAAAGTCGATTCCCGGAATTTCAAATCGAAGTTCCGCAAGGACGTCAAGAGAAGTAAGCTGGGGGCCGTAAAGGGGCAGTTGAGCCAGTTCGTGGACCTGTTGAACGACGGAGCAATCCTTTACATTACTCCGGAGGGAACGCTTTCACGCAACGGGATGCTGGGACCACTCAAGGACAGCCTGCTAATTCTCATAGACGAAGCGGACGCCGACGTGGTGGTAGTACCGACCAATATAACTTACGACTTCATGAAAAAGGGTAAGACCCGGATTTTCGTCAACCTGGGCGAAGAAATGTCGGGACTGGAAAAACTGAACCGCAAAGAAAGAAGCAACAGGTTAAGGGAAACTATACTTGGCCTGACGACGATAAACCTGGCTCAGGTAGCCAGCTATCGCCTTAAGGAAGCTCTGGAATCGGGGCAGAAAAAGGTAAAGCTGGGTGAGATCTATCAGAAAGTTAAGGAGGATCTGACTGATTTCGAGAGAGAGGGCTTCAACATCGACGATAAACTTTCCGACGAGGCCGGAGCCAGGAAACGGTGGAATTCTTATATAGCCTACTGCCGCGATCGGGGGGTCATGGCCCCGGAAGACGATAAGAGTTTAAACGGAGACGGGGTCTATTCTCTTTCTCCTGATCTGGGCTACGACGGGGACGAAATTCCCAGGGGTTACCGACGAGACCCCGTTAATTACTGCGCCAACGAGATAAAAGCCCTGGAAAAAGTTGGTCTGGTTAGCCTGTGAGCCATTTTAGCTGTCAGGATATTTATAACCTAAATGGGTTAAAGAGATTTCTCGCCTGGCATGACCTGAAGCCGAACAGGGATAAGGGTCAGCATTTTCTCGTAAATGAGGCGGTCCTGAAAAAGATTGCCGGGGCCGTAGGGGCCGGAGAGATAGCGGTGGAAGTAGGGGCCGGAACTGGTAGCCTGACCTGTGCAATAAAGGGAAAATTCGGAAAAGTTCTGGCCGTTGAGCTGGACGAGCAACTTCGCCTTCCGTTTAAAGACCTTAATCCGGAAGAATCAGTTCGGTTCGTCTCCGGGAACTTCCTGAATCTGGATTTCACGGAACTCGGTTTGAAAAAGACTGGCTCGGCCAGGCTGGTGGGAAATATACCATACGGTATCACGGGAAAAATACTGGAGAAGGCGGTGAGCGAAAGAGGCTATCTTTCCGAGTCAGTCTTCACGATGCAAAAGGAGGTGGCCGATAGAGTGCTGGCCGAGCCGGGAACGAACGAATGCGGAGCGATAACTTACTACATCCGAGCTTACGCCGAGGTCGATCACGTGATCGATATTCCTCCGGAAGCTTTTCACCCTCAGCCCCGGGTTACTTCTTCCACGGTCAAGCTGAAATACTCGCCGGAAAAGAACTTTGAAAGCGGAGAAGAGGTCTTTCTCCGGCTCATCAGGGGGCTCTTTAATTACAGGCGAAAGACTATTCGAAAAGGTTTGATAGTTTCTCCGAAGTTTCCCCTGAGCCGTGGCGAAGTGGACGATCTACTGGAGCGGGTCGGGCTGGACGCTCGCAGGAGGCCCGAGGAACTGACCCTGGAGGATTTTGATCGACTGGCGTCTGCTCTCGCAAAGTTCGAAAAGAGTGGAAGTTGAAGCGATTATCGACTTCTTTCGAAGGAAGTCGAAGTCCAAAAACGGTTTCCCCACCCGGATAAGTTTCAGAAAGAAATTTAGCCAGTTGCAATAGGTACTGCCGTTCTATATTATTATGAAGAAATCACTGGGAACAATCGGAGGTAGAATTATAGATGGCAGAACCAAAAGTTGTCCATGGTAGAGCTCATTGCGTAGGTAAGAGGAAAGAGTCCCGGGCACGAGTTTATCTGGAGAGAGGGGACGGCGAAATTACCGTAAACGGGAAGGACGCCACGGAGTATTTTGACGCCCTCCCATTCAAGGAAGATATGCTCAACCTGGTTGCCCGGAAGCCTTTCTCAGTAACCGGAACGGAAAATAATTTCGACGTGGAGGCAAACGTCGAAGGCGGGGGTTATAAGGCCCAGCTCGAAGCACTGCAGCACGGGATAGCTCGGGCAATGACGGCGCTGGGGGATGAATACAAGAAAGACCTCAAGCAGGAAGGGCTTCTCACTCGAGATCCTCGCATGGTAGAAAGGAAGAAGGTCGGTAAGCACAAAGCGAGAAGAGGTCAGCAGTTCTCCAAACGTTAAACTCAATTCTTTACTTTTCTCCCACAGTTTACTAGAATCAGTTTTCTTTTTGATTGGAGTGAGGCAAAAATGAAAGATGGAATTCATCCAGAATTAAAAAAAGTAACAGTAAAGTGCGCGTGCGGTAACACTTTCGAGACCCTATCCACGAAGGAAGACCTGCACGTGGACGTTTGTTCCGAATGTCACCCTTTCTTTTCCGGCGGAGATAGGTTCCTGGATTCCGAGGGAAGGATCAGCAAGTTCGAGAAGAAATACGGACTTAACCAAGAAGAGACGGAGGAA
>CAZENJ010000037.1:15829-17956 GCA_964513485.1 uncultured Thermotogae bacterium
GAAGAAGAGACGGAGGAAGAAGCCGAGGCGGAATAGGTAACCCGGTTTATTTGACGGAAACTAACTTGAGGTTTGCCAATGGCAGTAGGCGGGCAGGCTGTAATTGAAGGCGTACTGATGCGAAACGGGGATGACATTTCCGTTGCCGTCCGGCGCGTCTCGGACGGTGAGATCGTGGTCAAGGACCTGGAGCCCAGGGATAAATTCAAGCAACTGAGCAACATCCCCTTCGTTAGAGGTATATTCAACCTCTACGATATGATGAGCACGGGGATTAGGGCGCTCAACCTGTCCGCGGAGATTGCTCTCGAGGAGGAAGAGGAGGATTTTGGGACAAAGGAAGCCGTACTGACCACGAGTATTGCGATACTGGTGGCTATCGGCTTTTTTGTCATCCTTCCCGTCTGGGCGACGAATAACCTCTGGGGGCTGAAAGAGGGCAATCCTTTTCTTTTTAACCTGGTCGAGGGGCTGATCAGGATAGCCCTGTTTTTGCTTTATCTGGCCGGAATCACTTTTTTTGAGGATATAAAACGAGTATTTCAGTACCACGGTGCGGAACACAAGTCAGTTTACGCCTATGAAAACGGCAAGGACCTGGTGGTTGATGAAGCTAAAGGTTACAGCACTCTGCATCCAAGATGCGGAACGGCTTTTCTCATGATCGTCCTGATAGTCGCTATTTTGACCTTTTCCCTGGTTGGAAACCCGCCCCTCCTTATTAAGATTCTATCGAGGATTTTACTCTTACCCGTTGTTGCCGGAGTTTCTTACGAAATTCTCCAGTTCTCGGGCAAACACGCGGATAATCCAGTCTTGAAACCATTTTTATTCCCCGGGCTGATGCTGCAGAAGATAACCACCCGGGAACCGTCGGAAGACCAGCTCGAAGTGGCTCTTGCGGCGATAAAAAGAGTTGTAGGACGGGAAGAGGACGAAGACTAATCCGGCCCGACCGCCTCCAATCTCCTCTCTCTTTTGTCTGTTAGGAAACTCCCCGTTCCGGCCGCTTATTTCTTTACGGGTTTGCCGTGTTTGATTGGACTTTCCCCTTACTCTACTATCTATTTGGTGTTAACGAATGGCTAAAATCGTTCTTTACCACGGAGAACCTTATCAGCGGGACAATGCGGTTAAAAAGGCGCTTAACCTCTGGAAGGAGGAACTGGCTGATCCGGAGATCTATAAATACGAGGGAGGTCAGCTGGAGCCCAAAACTCTGGAGCAGTTGCTCGGCGGTGCCTCCCTGTTTTCCGAGACGAAAATAATTCGCGTAACGGGGGCCGAGGAACTCGTCGGGAACGATTCCTTCGTCGAAATAATTAAAAACCACTCCTTCGACAAAATTGCCCTGCTTCTTCAGGGTGATTCGATAAGAAAGAATTCCTCTCTTGCGAAGGTAGTCTCCAGAAAAGGAAAAGTGAAGAAGTTTTCCGAACCGACGGGACGGAATTTTCCAAAATACGTCTCGGAAATTCTTGCCGATAACGGGGTAAAAGTTTCGAGCAAAGCAAAGAAATGGCTAATCCAGGTTCTGGAACAGGACCTCCTGCGGGTTCAGCGGGAGGCGGAAAAGCTCGGACTGTATAAGGACCGGGGAGAACTGAGCCCGGAGGAAGTGAAAGAGGTCGTCTGGACCAGGGGCAGGGACAAGCTTTTTGACTTTCTCGACGCGCTCTTTGACCGGGAGAGCGAGAGAGCGCTTAAACTGCTGGAAGATATGTTGACCGAGGGCGTGGAGCAGGGGAAAATCTTTTTTATGCTGGCCAAAGAAGTCCGTCGCCTTATAAAGGTTCAGGACCTTGCTTCGCGGGGGAAATCCAACAAGGAGATATCTTCCCGGACCGGCCTTTATGACTGGCTTGTAAAGAAAAAGCGGGGCCAGGTGAATAACTTTTCCCGCGAGGAGCTGGAAGAACTCCTCAAAACCCTGCACCGGGAGGATTTGAAAGTTAAGCGGGGTGAAACGGACCTGGAAGACGTTCTTTTTCGGGTCGTTTACCGGATGTACCCGGTCGAATCCTGAGTTCAAGAATCAATTATCCCATCTGTTCTGGCCTTCCGATTAAAGCAAAATAAAAAAACACCCAACCAGTTCCTTTGACAGGCGGGAAGAGATAGTTGTTA
>CAZENJ010000038.1:0-12266 GCA_964513485.1 uncultured Thermotogae bacterium
GGATATCACGGAGCGAAAGAAAGTCGAGGAGAAAAAAGATCACTTAAATTCCGTCCTTCGCTCCGTCAGAAATGTAAACCAGCTGCTCGTCAGGGAGGACGACAAAGAGGAACTCATTCAAGGTGTGTGTGAGATATTGACCGAGACAAGAGGTTACTACAATGCGTGGATTGCCCTCTTCGACGAATCCGGTGAACTCCTTACAACTGCTCAATCCGGTCTGGGGGAAGACTTCGAGTCCATGGTTAGGCTGCTGGAGGAGGGAGAATTTCCCCAGAGGGTCCAGGAGACTCTAGCCACGGACGGTGTCATCGTCACTAACAATCCGCCAAGTACCTGTGAGGATTGTCCCCTGGCGGTCAATTATGAAGGGCGGAGTTCGATAACGATCAGGTTTGAGTACGATGAGAGGGTTTACGGCATGCTTTCCACGTCTGTCCCGAGAAGATTTGCCGGTCTTGATCTGGAGCGCCATCTGTTTGAAGAAGTGGCAGGAGATGTTGCTTTCGGGCTACACGACATCGCAGTAGAAGAAGAGAGGAAACGAGCCGAAGAAAGCCTGAAGCGTTCCGAAAAACAATTCAGACAGGCAATCCAGCTTGCCCCGTTTCCGATGATGATCCATGCGGAGGACGGTGAAGTTATTGCGATAAACGAGAGCTGGCTCGACATTACGGGTTACGAGGAAGAAGAGCTAGCCACCATCTCGGACTGGACGAAACGGGCTTACGGGCAGGCCAAAAATAATATAAAAGCCCACATAGATAAACTATACGATCTGGAAGATCGGATCGATGAAGGAGAATCCGAAATAAGGACAAAGGAGGGGGAGACGAGAATATGGGATTTTAGCTCCGCTCCCATTGGCAGGTCAGTCGATGGAAGGAGACTGGTATTGAGCATGGCCGATGACGTTACAGCCCGAAAACAGGCAGAATTGAAGGCAGAAGAAGAGCGGGATATGGCTCAACGATATCTCGACATAGCCGGTTCGATAATCGTTTTAATAGATAATGAGGGTAATGTTAAAGAAATAAATCAAAAGGGCTGTAAAATTCTCGGTTATAAGAAGGAAGAGATAGTTGGCAAGAACTGGTATGATAACTTCGTTCCAGAGGACGTCAAAAAAGAACTGTTAGAAGATACGTGGAATCCTCTTATGGAAGGCGACCTGAAAACTGCCAAACGCTACGAGAATCCGATCCTGACGAAAAGTGGCGAGGAGAAGATAATTGCCTGGGAAAATACGGTCGTAAGAGAAGAGGGTCAGATAGTAGGGTCTTTAAGCTCCGGTATTGACATCACGGAAAGAAAGGATATGGAAAGACAGATAGAAAAGGATAGAGAAGAACTACAGCAATCCTTCGTCCAGCTGGCAGAAACCACCTCCCGGGTTCTCGGTGTACGGGACCCTTACACCCAGGAACACGAACAAAGGGTAGCGAAGCTGGCAAGAAAAGTGGGAGAGAGAATGGGCCTGGACGAGGATAAATTGCTCGGTCTTTATTTAGGTGGAATCCTGCACGACATAGGCAAGATAGCTATCCCGGAGACGATTCTGACAAAACCTGGTCAACTCAAAGAGGTCGAATGGCAAATGATAAGATCACATCCGGAAGTGGGTTATAACCAGATACTTAAAGATACCGACTTTCCCTGGCCTGTAGCGGAAATGACTCTACACCACCACGAGCGACTGGACGGTTCGGGTTATCCGGACGGGTTAGAAGGAGACGAATTAACAACCGAAGTCCGGATACTGGGGGCAGTTGACGTAGTTGAAGCTATGAGCACCAGAAGACCGTACAGGGAGGCAAGAACGCGAGAAGAGACGTTAAAGGCGATAAAAGAGGGTAAGGGAAACAAGTACGACCCGAAAGTCGTTGATATCCTTATCCGGATGATAGATGAAGGGGAAATTCAGTTCGGGGGCAAGTGAAGATGGATTGTTCTTCCATAACTGTCAGGCTTTATGAAGCGGCCTCCAGAAGTAGTATTTCTCGAAAGCCTAAACGGCGATATCCTCGATGCAACGAAGAAAACTTTGACTTTCCTGGGTACGGTAGGGGAGCCCTGCTGGAAATGAACGTGGCCGCTTTAGTGCCCGAGGACGCCCAGGCCTTCCTGCCGCCCGGATCGATGAGGTCACGGAATCCGGACCAGGATTCCGATAGAGTTGAGAAGAAGGTTAGTTGAGATGGAACGGACTAATTCCCAATTGGTGAAAAGCATTCAAAGAAGATAAGACGAAGCTAAACGAATTGCCAGAGAATGATTTTTCTGACAAAGAGACAGGTTGCCGCCCCCGGTTTCATCCGGATTTTGATTATGTCGCCTGCCCGAAGTGGGCCGAGCATTACGGAAAGAATTACGTCGTCGGGTTCGCCAAAGTGGAATAAACTTTTGACGCATTGACCGTTTAATTATCGAGGTCGGGATATCCAAATAATTGACGAGCCCTTCATTTAGCTCCATCGGAGCGGCGACTCCGGGCAAACGCCATCGAGGTTTTATACCAACCCTTCGGGAAAAAGGAAAAAGAGTTGGGCTGGTGAGGTAATTTATCTTATCCTTGATTAGATTTCATACTGGGAGGGAAATTACCGATGTCACCAGAAGAAAATGATGGGTTTGACCCGAGAGAGATGGAACGATCCGAAGAAGTTGATATAAAATTTCAGACGGCGGATGACCACCAGACGGTTTACGCCAACGGAGTCTACGGGGGCATGACTTCCCGAGGGGATATGCACATGGACTTCGTCACGGACCATTCCGAGCGCCCCAGCTCTCAGACTTTCAAGATAAACAAAAGCGGAAGCCTGGGCAGACAGGTTGGAGAAGAGGGCGGGAAGGACATAATTCGCGAACGGCAGGTTAGCGTCTTTCTGAAACCGGATAACGCCTACAGCATTGCTACATGGATGCTGGCAAAGTTGTTACCGCCGAACGTAGAGGAAAAACACGTGCGTCAGCTAATCGAAAAGCATTTCGATATCAGCCAGGGCGGCGGGTAAGTGGAGTCAGAGCTTTGCCCGAGGCTACTTATCTGTTTCAGTTATAGTGCTTAACTCTGGGTAATACTAACGCCCGATTACGAGGATAACGAGCGAAGCAATCAGCCCCGCTCCGAATAGCTGAAGAACTGATCGCTCGACCCCAAATATTTTTGGCGTTTCTTCCGGAGTATTCGTCCGGCTGAAATAGAGGAACCTGACTTCGCCTTCCGGCGCGGTTTTTATCGAAAAGAGGTTATATCTGGTTCCGGCGGCAAAATCGATACTCTCTTCGTGAATCAATTTTCCAGTTTTGGCGTTCAAAAGCCTTAATCGGTAGTTGCCAGGAGGGATGAGCTGGCAGCTTCCGCTGGTCCGGAAGGCCATGCCCCTGTAGAGATTTGGGCCGTATTTTATCTCAAGGTCCACCGGAGGTGCTCCGAAGACGGAATTGGTAAAATTTACCTGGGCCAGATTCTTCGAGGGAGGACAGCTATCTATTCGGTAGTGTAGCTGCAGGTCACTGCCGTCACCCCGCCCGGTGACGGCAATGGTATAATCCTTATCATCCCTGAAAGGGAATAAGGAGTTCAGGACTACCAGGTTGTTTGCATTTTTTGTTTTACATATCACCCTGTGCTTTTCCGAAGCCAGCTCGAGGTAGTCAGTTTTCTGGGTGAAGTTCAGGTCTCCCGTGACCAAACTGCCGTCTATCCAGATTTCCAGTTGACCGGCTCCGGGCGCCAGGTGGAGAAAACGGGCTCGGGCTCCACCCCGCGCGGTCGGCACGTAAAAAGTCCCGCCGAGAAAAAGGAAAACCAGGGCAACGGTGAGAAGATATTTTATTCCCCGTGATTGCCCTGGACGCGTTTTTGATGCCATTCACTCCAACCTTTGAGCGATTTGGTCCGAAAAGATTTTCGGCTTCTTGACTAGTCCTGCTCGGATTTATCCCTGGCACTTATTACCTCGTCTATCAGCCCGTAATCCTGAGCTTCTTCGGGCGACATGAAGAAATCTCTTTCCGTATCTTCCTGAATCTTTTCCAGAGGCTGTCCGGTATGATCCGCAAGAATTCTATTGACCCTTTTCTTTACCTTGACGAGCTCGTTGGCGTGAATCTCCACGTCCGTCGCCTGTCCCTGAGCGCCTCCGAGCGGCTGGTGAATCAGAACCCTCGAGTTCGGCAGGGCGTAACGCTTTCCGGATTCTCCCGCCGCGAGGAGAAGAGCTCCCATGCTGGAAGCCTGGCCGACACAGATCGTCTTTACTTCTGGTTTTACGTATTGCATCGTGTCGTAGACTGCCAGTCCCCCGGTGACGACTCCGCCCTGAGTGTTGATGTAAAGATTGATATCCTGGCTCGGATTCTCGGCTTCAAGAAAGAGCATCTGAGCAATGATCACGTTGGATAGCTCGTCGGTGACCGGCCCCTTCAAAAAGACGATCCGATCCTTTAATAGCCGCGAATATATGTCGTAGGTGCGCTCCACTCCGTCTGTCTTGTCAACCACAAAAGGAATCTGGGATCTTGGTTCACTCATCTTTTTCCTCCTCTTTAATTATGTTTGCGGATTCTATCAGGAAATCGAACACTTTTTCCTGAACGAGCGAGTCGCGATATGACTCCAGCCTGTCCTGAGCTTTGAGCTGGTTCTTGAGTTTTATCGGATTGACCCCCTGCTGGTCGGCTTGCTGCTCCAGCTCTTCCTCGAACTCCTCGTCCGAGAGCTCTATCCCCTCGAGCTCGGCAATTTTATCAAGTACGAGCCGTTCTTTCAGTTGCTCTTCGGTGGACTCTTTCACGTCCTCGATCCAGTCTTCTTCGGTTTTACCTTCTTCTTCCAGCAAATTGTCGAACGATTCCGAGCCAATTTGTTCCTTGGTTTCTTCAATCTTGTTGTCGACGATGTTCTGGAGCATCTTCTGCGGCGGGGATACGTCGGATTTTTCAATGATCTTTTCAAGTATCCTTTCGCCCAGTTCGTCGTTTCTTTTATCTTCCTTTTCTTCGAAGAGATCCGATTTAATCTCTGTTCGAAGACTTTCCAGGTCGTCGTAACCGAGGTCCTTTGCGAATTCGTCGTCGAGCTCCGGTAGATCCATCTTTTTGATGCTCTCTATTGTCAATTCCGGGCTTTCCGCTTCTTCTTCGGCGCTTACCTCTACTTCCTCGCCGACGGTTTTTCCTATCAGGTCCCGTGTCGGGTTTCCTTCTTCCTGACTGACCTGGACCTCCTGTGTATTCCCTTCGGAATCACTGACGGTCACGTGGTCGCCTGCTTCTACTTCCCCTTCCTCTTTGGGTACCAGCTGGCCGTTTTCTTCCTGGAGGCTCTCGAGCCTTTCCTCGATCTCTTCCTCTGTGACCTCCTCGGTCCCGGGATCGGTAACATCTATCTCGGTGTATTCCTCCAGTTCTACTTCCGGCATAACCTCTACGGATGCTTCAAAGGTGAAATCTTCCCCTCGTTCGAACTCCTCAATTTCCGTCTCGGGCTGCGAAACCGGATTGATGTCATTTTCCTCCAGCGCCTGCGGCAAGTACTCGTCCACCAGTTCCTTTTGAGCGTCTTCGTAAAAGACATCGTCCCCGAACCTGGCTTTGACAAAGCTTCTGGGAACCTTGCCCTTGCGAAATCCGGGTAGATCCAGATCCTGCACGGTCTTGTTAAAAATTTCGTCCAGCTTGTTGTTTACCGTGTTGCTGTCTATAGTTATCTCTAACTTGACCTCTGTGGCTTTTCTCTCTTTGATTGTTGATTTCAAACCTTTTACCTCCAGGTGACTTAAAATAGTTGAGCCTAAACCTGAACAATTATAGTTATATTCCGGATTTGCTGCAACGGATGGTCAAAAATGGGGGCAGCGATTATTTTGTGATTTTCCGGAAAACCTGTTAGACTAACCGGAGTCAAATTCTGCCTTACGGGCCTAATTGATTTTCCGGTCGTGATAAACAAACATTGGAGAGCTATTCTCCTGGCAGTTCTGCCGGAAGCGAGGTCCGTGAAAAAGTTCAATATTCCGGTTAATCCGATTAAGGGGGTCTATTTACGTGGAAGAGATCAAAGACAGAGACGAATTGGCCGAAGAATTTAAGTGGAATCTGGGCAGTATTTACCGTACGGACGATCAGTGGGAAGAGGAGTTTGCGGAGCTAGAAAACCAGCTGCCGAAATTTGAGGACTTTCAGGGCCGCGTGCTAGAGGACGGAGATAAATTGCTTGAGGTGCTGGGTGCGCGCGATAAAATTTTCCGGAAGGCGGACAGGCTCTTTTACTATGCCCGAATGAGGAGCGACGAGGATACGAGGAACCAGAAATACCAGTCGATGGTCTCAAGGGCCAGGGGCCTGTATGCGAAAGTGGAGTCCCGGTGTAGCTTCATCAAACCGGAGATTCAGGCAGCTTCCCGCGAGGAGATCGAAAACCTTATCGACCGGAACCCGGCACTGGAAAAATACGAGCATTATTTTGACGACGTATTGAGGTTAAAACCACATACCCGGGACGCGGAAATAGAGAGTCTGGTCGCGGAGCTGGGAGAGGTACTGGATGCTCCCGGCGAAATTTACAACTATTTGACGAACGCCGATCTGGAGTTCCCCTCAGTTGAGGATCCTGAAGGGGAGGAAGTGGAAATTACGCTAAGTAATTTCGTAAACCTTTTGCAGAAGAAAACAAGGAGCTTTAGAAAAGAAGTTTACACAAAGTTCTTCGACCGGTTTGCCGACGTCGGCAATACGATCTCTACTGCTTACTCGAATAGCGTCAGGAAGGATAACAAGCTGGCGAAAATAAAGAATTACGATTCCGCCAGGGAAAGGGCCCTGGACGGAAACAACATTCCGGTCGAGGTTTACGATAACCTACTGGACGTCATCGAGGACAACCTCGACTTGCTTCACCGTCACCTCGTTTTGAAAGAGGAAGCCCTTGGCTGTGACGACCTGAAGATGTGGGATATTTATGCTCCCTTGCCCAGTTCGGATAGCCCGGACATTCCTTATGATCGGGCAAAAGATTACGTATTGAGCGCGGTCGAGCCACTTGGAGATGACTACAGGGACCAGCTGGAGGAGGGACTGGAGTCGCGCTGGATCGACGTCTACGAAACTCCGGGGAAGAGAGCCGGTGCGTACAGCGGCGGTTCCTACGACACACAGCCCTTCATCCTGATGAATTACAAAGGCGATATCTCGTCGCTTTACACGCTGGCGCACGAGCTCGGACATTCCATGCACTCGAAGCTCACCTCAGAGCACCAGCCGTACGTTTATAGCGATTATTCGATCTTCGTCGCCGAGGTTGCGAGCACGCTCCACGAAGCCCTTTTAACCGAGTACCTTCTGGAAGAAGTCTCGGACGAAGATTTCCGACTTCACCTGCTGGATCAGTTTCTGGAAACTTTCCGCTCGGTACTTTATCGACAGGCTCTGTTTGCCCATTTTGAACAGGAGGTTCATGAGAAAGAAGAGGCCGGTGCCGGTCTTACTCGTGACAGTCTAAGCGAGTTATTTGCTGATTTGAAGGGAAGCTATTACGAACCGGTGGAAATAGATGAGCGGATTAAGCGGGAGTGGATGCGGATATCTCATTTCTACCGTGCTTATTATGTCTTTCAGTATAGCACGGGCATAAGTGCCTCGCTGGCCCTGGCCCGGAATATCCTTGACGGGGAAAATTCCGCTTCGGATAACTACCTTGAAGCCTTAAAAAGTGGTTCCAGTGATTACCCGCTTGAAATTCTCCGTTCCGCCGGCGTGGATATGAGCCAGCCGGAACCGATAAAAAGTGCGCTTTCCCTTTACGAAAAATATCTGGGAGAGGTTGAAGCGGTCATTTGAGTCTCCGAAGTAATTGCGACGAGCGGGAAAATTTTCGCTCCCGCCCGTCGTATTATTTTTAACCCTGTCTCTGATCGTTATTCGTCGGTAACCGAGCGCCCGGCAAGAGATTTGTCGAGTGCCAGCAGACCGGCACCGCTGTCCCCCACCATTTTTAGCTTCTCGACGATTGCTTCCGTCGTGGCTTCTTCTTCTACCTGCTCTTCGACGAACCAATCCAGCATGTTCAGGGTCGCCTTGTCGTCATGCTTTTCTGCCAGGTCGACGAGGTCGTTTATGGTTCCCGTGATGTACTGTTCGTGTTCGTAAGCATCTTCGAAGGCTTCCAGGGGCGAATCCCAGTCCTGTTTTGGTTCTTCTATCGCCTGAAGCTTTACCCTGCCGCCTCGATCGTTCAGGAAGCGGAAAATCCGCATTCCATGTTCCACTTCTTCCCGGGCCTGGAGTTCCATCCATGTGGCGAAACCGTCAAGTGATTCCGATTCGAAGTAAGCTTGCATCGACAGGTAAATGTAGTAAGAGCTTAGCTCTTCGTTGATCTGATCGTTCAACGCTTTTTCAACTGCTTCGTTCATGATATTAACCTCCTAAAGGTTGGTTTAATAAAAGTTTCATCTGCTTGAGTATATTTTAATAGAAATTGTTATTGATTACAACTGATTTTTGTTTCAAAAATACAGCTCGGCTGATATCTCCGTGATCGTCTTTCCTGCCGAAAAAGAGTATAACTCCAGGGGTTAACGAACTGAATCGGTAAAATCCTGCCGGGAGGTTGGGCTTGTTGCTCGGCCGGGATTTGCCGGCAGAAAGCTAAAACCATGAGTTCACCTAGTTCCATTAAAAGATCCTTTAAATAAAGGGAATGCGTGTCTAAAATTGGTTCAAGGTCCCGTGCGGGGTAATTGATTCCGGCCGGGGCAGAAGAATAGCTGGTGGTAAATTTTATGATTTGCAAGCAAGGAGGTTAAAATGGTAAAAGTTCCTTCGCGAAGATTGAGTAAGATCATCCTGCTGGTAATAACCCTCGTTTTTTCCTTTGGTTTGCTCGTTTCCGCGGGACCCAGTTCGGTGGATGATGTCCTGGACCGAGCACCGGCGCGCGACGTTTATCCCGATTCCGACGCGGTCGTTATGCTGGACAAGGGGGTAGCAAAGATTAATCAGGATGCGGGGAAGAGTCTTACGGTGACGAAGCGGATAAAAGTATTTAACAAGGAAGGAAGACAGAAATTTGGAGAGGTGAAGATTCCCTATCTTGTCCAGTCCGGAAAACCGAAGATAAACTGGATTCGGACAATCACGCCCGAGGGAAAGGTGGTCAAGCCGGAAAAGGACGACATTAGGGACGTTACTCCGGCCAGGCTCCAGCAGTATCCGATGTATTCGGACTTAAAGAACAGGGTAGTCAGCATGCCCGGCCTGACTAATGGCGCGATTATCGATTACTCCTATACGATAAGTCCGAAAAGGTTCTTCCTGAAAGGGGATTTCTCTTCTAGCTGGCTCTTTCGCTCCAAACAGCCGATCATGAAATCATATTTCGAGGTTTCTTTCCCGGAAGATATGGAAGTGGAATGGACCTCGTTCGGGGCGGAAGCAGATCCGACCGTGAGGGAGGAAGAGAGCCGAAAGAGCTTTATCTGGGAGAGAAGCGATTTAAAAAAGATAACCGAAGAGCCGGCAATGCCGCCGATTACTCGGATTTCGGACCGAGTGCTGGTCAGCTCGATCGAAAGCTGGGAGTATTACGCCCGGGAGTTCTGGAAACTTGCCGAAGGCCGGGCAAAACCCAATGAAGCAATAAGAAAGAAAGTCAGAGAGCTGACCGAAGGCCTGAAAGGGAAAGACGAGAAAATAAGGGCCCTTTATAACTACGTCGCTACCAAAATTCGCTACGTCGCGATAGAGCTGGGTCGCGGCAAGTACCAGCCCCACAAAGCCAGCGAAGTTTTTAAGAACAAATACGGCGACTGCAAGGACAAAGCCACGCTTCTGATCAGCATGTTGAAGGTCGCCGGTGTAAAAGCCCATCCGGTACTTATCCTGGCCGGATTGAACGCGAAAACGGATTTTCAGGCACCGCCACCGGGAAAGGGGCTGAACCACGCGATAGTTGCGGTGGAAAGGCAGGATGGACTTCAGTTACTGGATCCGACCTGCGATACATGTCCTTACGAATATCTACCGGATACGGACAGAGGGAAAAAGGTCCTGGCTATAGTTCCCAGGGACGGAGAGGTTAAGAAGGTTCTGGAGTCGGAGCCGTTTGAGCCGTCACGGTCGGCTATCAAAGTTGACCAGGAGATTGAAATCGATAAGGAAGGTAACCTGAAGACGAGCGTGGAGATATCCCATTCGGGTTACTATAGTTATTCCTTGAAGTCCTGGATGGAATCCTACTCGAACCAGCGGCAGAAACAGCTGTACCGCGGCCTGCTGAGCCAGCTGGAGTCGGGAGCGGTTCTCGAGGAGTTCAGTCATTCGAATTTGGAAGAAATAAACGAAAGGTTGACCCTGAACTTGACCTATCAAAAGAAAGGCTACGCCGATCAGCTCGGGGATTCGCTTCTGTTCCAGACCCCGCCGTCATTGCGTATTCCCCTGGACAGGAACTACGACCAGTACGTCAGTCTGCCCGTTGAAGAAAGAAAGTATCCGCTTCAGATGGTCCCGGCTACAGTAGTGGACGAGATCACGATTGCCTTTCCCGGGGGCAGGGAAATCGTCAAGCCGGAAGGGGTGTCAGTTGATACGGAGTGGGCATCTTACGAGTCGTCCTATACCCTGGAGGAAGGGGGAAAGTTGAGTCTGACGAGAAAGTTCGTCAAGAAGAAATCCCTGCTTCCCGTGGACGGTTATGGCGAATTCAAGCGGCTGGTCAATCAAATGCGGGAGGATCAGCAGAGCAAGTTTCAAATTAAGGGCTGATCTAAGTCGTTAATTTCTCGATATCTCCCTGAGCCGCCCCGCTGTTTGCCGGGGCGGCCTTTTTGCCTGGGCCGACCGGCGAAAAGGTCAATTAAGTTTCTTCCAGTTTCTCCGCCTTGCGATAGGCCTCCCTTGCCTCTTCATCCTTTCCTAACTCCTCCAGCGCGGCTGCTTTACGATACCAGGTCTCGGCTTCCCCGGGGGCAAGTTCGATGGCTTCCTGGAAAGTTGCTACGGCCTCCTCGTAACGTTCCAGGGCGGCAAGAAAGACCCCCTGGTTGAAGCGGACGGCATAGTTTTTCGGATTTATCTCGGAAGCCCGCTCGTATGCCCTCGCGGCATCTTCGTTCCTGCCGAGCCTTCCGAAAGCGGCTGCCTTATGGTTCCAGGCCTCGAAATGCTCCGGGCTTAACTCTGTCGCCCTGTCGAAGGCGGAGATAGAGTCCGCAAATTCTTCCGTTTCCATCAGCGAGAGCCCCTTAAGATACCAGCCTTCCGGGTCTTCCGGGTTTACTTCGGTTACCTTGTCGAATGCCTCATAGGCGTCTTCTAGCCGGTCGAGCATGGCAAGGGCTTTGCCCCTGCCGAGCCAGGCCTCCGCCAGATCGGGCTCCAGGCCGGATACCTTTTTGAAAGTCTCCAGGCCTTCCTGATACCGTTCGAGGTATAAAAGTTCCTCTCCCTGTCTGACGAGAGCATCGGGATTTTCCGGTTCCAGCCGGGTTGCCCGCCTGTAAGCTTCCAGCGCTGCTTCGGGCTGATCCGTAAGAGAAAAGATATCGCCCTTTAAAATCCAGCCCCGGGCTTCGTCGGGCTCCAGCTCTTCCACGGTTTTTCTCGTCTTGATTGCATCGCCCAGATCGGCGGAGCCAAAAATCCCCTGTCCCCAGGGCTCGGGCCCCTCTTCCGCTGCGGAAAGTTGTACGGCTTTTTTGAAGGTTCTCAGAGTCGCTTCTGTCTTGCCTAGTTCGGCAAGCAGGTCTGTCTTTTTGTACTGCAGGGGGATGTTCTCAGGATTTATTTCCAGTGCCCTGTTAAAAGCAGCCAGAGCTTCGTCCTGTTGATCCATTTCTTTTAGAACCATGCCCCTGTAGCCCCGGGCCCGGAAATTTTCCGGCTCCAGTTCGGTAAGTTTGTTAAAAGTTTTCAGTGCTTCCTCGTACCTGCCGGATTCGAACAAATTCTGCCCTTTTTCTTCCAGCTTTTCTCCGTCCATAAAGCCTCCCTGTGAATAGATATAGTCGAACCGGGGCAAGTCTGAGGTATAGCGGGAAAAAATCAAGGGGAAAGCGGCGATATTCTATAAAATTTTGACCGCCCCTATTGTTTACCTATCTTCCCCGACGATCGGAAATTCCGTTAACCTGAGGTTCGTGCATCCGTAGGGAATTAAGGCGAATTCCTCTTTTGCCCCGTTCTTAAGGACGGGAGAGCGGGGTATAGGACCGGCTCTGTTGTTTACAAGTTCCCACCCTTTAACTCGTCCACCCGTA
>CAZENJ010000038.1:12276-16433 GCA_964513485.1 uncultured Thermotogae bacterium
AGGTGGTTGATCGGGTGAAAACGGGACCGGAGCGGATCCAGTCCATGAAATTTCTGGATTATCGAGAGAGCCAGGATGGAGGCCATAATTCCAGGCTTCCGCCGGGTATACCTCCCAGTCTCCGTGAGGGGGTTCGCCGCCGATTAATTTCCATTCTCCTTTAACTGGTTTGGAGAACACCAGCGGACCTCTCTTTACTGAAACGGAACCAAAACTCCTTCGCTCTAACTCGGTACCGATATCGAAACTGACTCTTATTTCTTCTCCCGGTTGCCATTCCTTTTCAATTGGTTTAAACGTCCCGGGCCTGGCAGTTATTTTTCTATCAGTAGTCTCGACTTTAGCTCCCTTTACCCATCCCGGTATTCTCAACGTAAGACTGAACTTAACTGGCGATTCCATATCGAGAGCAAAGTTTATTTCGTCCGCGAAAGGGTAATCCGTATCTTCACTGACCGTTACTTCCGTTCCGGAAATTTCGGTGCGCACTTCACAGGGCGAGTATGCAACTGCGACGAGGCCGGTTTCGTCCTTCATAAAGAGATGAGTCGTGAACTTCGGCCATCCCTGATGCATGTTTGCGGTACAGCAGCCAAACTCCGGCTCGAGCCCGAAAATGTTCGCATCCGGACCGTTTGACCAGTCCTTGTCGGAGACATTGCATAGTACTTGGTTGACCTGCTGGTCGTACTGGTGGGCCCACATGTCCGGCTTGAAGGTCGCCGGTAGTGCGTTAAAGGCAATCCGCTCCAGTCTATCGGCCAGTATCGGGGCGCCGAGGAGCGAAACGAGCTTCTCCAGCGAGTACATCAGCTCCACTACCGCACAGAGTTCGGTTCCCCGAGAAGGATCTTTTCCGGCAAGGTGCTCGTCTCCCGAAAACATCCCGGTTGCCTGGCCGTGGAATTTGTCAAGGTTTTTTAAACCCAAGAAAACTGACTCCCTATCCTCTTCTTTGCGGGATTGGCGGAAACGGACTCCGGGAGCCTTTAGTCCCATCGCATTGTTAACGACGTGGGTTGCAAGCTTTCTTTCAGCGATCGGTTGTTTTTCTTTAAACCTGAAGTTAGTAAAATGATCGCGCCAGTCGTAACCCTGATTAGCCAGATTATCCGAAAGCTGGAGCAACCATCTTTCGTTGGTCTTTTCGAAAAGCCAGTGTACGTTTAGAGCTGCATCACCCCATCTGAATTTTCCCCACTGAAAAAGTGGTCGGTCGCTCAGGTTTTTCCGAAGATAGCGGCCGAAATTCAGAGATGCTCTCTTTGCGCGCGAGTCCCCGGTAACTTCGTAATACTGGCGCAGCGACTTCAGCACGACGAAGTTGGGCCAGGGGTCGTATTTCTTTCTGTCTTCTCGTTTTCCGCGAGTAGGACCAATCCAGCCTTCTTCGTTCTGGAAACCGAGGAAAGCTTCGATCCATTTTTTGCTCTTCCGGATCAACCGGTCATCTTTAAGCAGAAAAGCCAGGGGCACGAGACCGTCGGCGTAATAAGGGCCCCTTTCCCAGCCCTCTCTAGTTCCACCCAGCCATCTGTTATCCTTCAGATCGGGCCAGAACTCGTCCAGATGGCCGGACAGTCCGTCGGCCTGGATTCCCAGCTGGCGCTTCAACCAGCCCTTCGGAGTTATTTCCCCGAGCGGCAGTGGTTGAAATTTTCGGGCTCGAATATCTTCGATGTGGTCGCTCATCTCATTACTCTCCCGGAAACTTTTATAGGGGATTTAGATGGTCCCTGTTTGCAGGGGTCGACTCCGGTAGGAAATAATTTGAAAACTTCACGCTCAGGGGACTCGTTTTTCCACGTCCGGCAAGTTGGGGAATTCTTTATGAGGTTCCAGCTGGTACCAGTAAGCGGTGCTGGAATAGTCGTCCCATCTGTTGTTGGCGTGACCGTGCTCTATTGTCACCTTTATGCTTTCATTAAAGTATATCGGGTCCTCGATATGGAACCGATAAAGGGCAACGGGTCCGCTCCAGTCGTCTCCTCCTCCTTTGATGATCCCATGGTAAGGCGATTGGTACTCCTGGCTCGGGCACCAGGCCGTGTTGAAGTAGTCTTCCGTGCCGGTTCCGTGCAGGCTGGGGGGCCACTCCTCTCCGTCGATAAAAATCATGTCGTCACCTTCCCCGTACCAGTTGTCGCCTTTGGCGCGACGAAGGTTGTTTATATTGAGGTTACAGCCGACATAATGGCCCTTGCCCTCTGCCTCCAGAATGATGTAGTTGTCTTCTCCGGATAAATTCTTCGCCCTTTCCATATTACTTCCCGTACCCTGAAATTCCTCAGCCGACATAGAGTTGCTTTCTATCGTACCGCCTGTGGGGTTTTCTCGGTTCCACCGGGCGTGAAACCTGCCCGGCTGACGCTCGAAGTCCGGTGTTTCGTCGTATCGTTCGTAATCTACGTAGTAGTAAAGCAATAATTCGGAATTGCTGCAGCCGTTTTCCAGCTCGATTTCGCAGTGCTCGAGGAAAGGCATCGGAAAGTAGCAATTGAAACCTCTGCCGTTTTTTGGACTCATCGTCAGCGGTAACGAGCTAAAATTCTCTGTCAAACCGTGACCAAGGCCGAAAAAATCACCAACCGGTACTTCCACACTGGGGTGGTTCTCTTTCTCCCAGTACATTCGAAGGACGACCTTTCTCAGATAGTGTTTTTCGCTACAGTCCATGGTCAACCAGATATGGGTAACGCTACCCGTTCCCTCGATTTCGGCGAGATTTGCCTTTTCACCGGGCATAATGTGAATTCTGTCGTCGTTTCCGCCTGATCTATCCCAGCTGGACTTTCTACCTCGGCTGGTATTATCACGAATGAACGGAAGTCTGCCCAGACTTCCGAGGCCGATACTGTCGATCTTCATCTGCTCACCACCTTCTCTCTTACAAGGATTTCAGGGCGGTATCGAGGTCCCGCTTCAGAATTTCGGCTTCTTCCAGGCCGACGTATAGGCGGAGCAAGTCCTCAGTGATGCCCCATTCTGCGAGCCTCCGGTCCGAAATCGTGTGCGATACGGCGATATAGGGATGGAGAATGAGACTCTCGAAACCTCCCCAGCTTACGGCGTTTGAAATTACTTCTAATTCGTCGATAAATTCCGGGATTTCTTTGCTGTTTGCGTCGAGTTCAAGGGCCATGAGACCGCCGAACCCGGACATCTGTCGGGAAGCCAGTTCGTGCTGAGGATGACTTGTGAGTCCGGGATAGTGAACCCTGCTGATCTTTGGATGGTTGTCGAGAAACCGGGCAATTTCGAGTCCGGTTTCGTTGTGCCTTTCCATTCTGATACCAAGTGTCCTCAACCCCCTCAGGATCAACCAGGCCTCGAAGGGGCCAATATTACCTCCCAGGACCTCTCGGGTTTCCATTTCCTTCATGATTTCCTCTCTTCCGGAAATTATCCCGGCAACCACGTCGGAATGGCCGTTGATATACTTGCTGGCCGAGTGTACTACGACGTCTATCCCGTATTCTGACGGTCGCTGGTTGTACGGGGTGGAGTATGTATTGTCGATAATGGTAACTATATCGTGCTGGTGAGCGATTTCTGAGATCGTGCTCAAGTCCAGTATTTCAAACTTGAGGCTCGTCGGACTTTCCAGGTAGAAAAGTTTTGTATTATCCTGCAGGTGATTTTCAAAGTCGTCTCTGGAGCCTCTGACAAAAGTTACCTCCACCCCGAACTTTTCCTTCAAGAACTCGGTAAAGAGCTGATATGCGATCGAATAACAGTTTGACACCACAATTACGTGATCGCCGCTTTCCAGCTGGGAAATGACCGCCGAACTTATTGCAGCCATGCCGGAAGAGAGAACTATAGTCTCGTCCGTGTCCTCCAGTTTACTGATTTTACGTTCCAGGGGCTCGACGGTGGGATTTGCTTCCCTTGTGTATGTATAGCGTTCGTTCTCGTTGGCAAAACATTCTTTACTCGATCTGTAGTCGGGAAAAGTAAAAAGGGAGTTGCTGTATATCGGTGGTGCGACCCCGCCGAGGTAATCCTCGTATGATTCTTCGGCGTGGATACAATCATGCTGAAAGTAGTCTCGGCCCGGTTCGGTCATTTTTTACTCCTTTTGCTCCTCTGTTTTGGCGTTAATTATATCTTCAGCAACTATATCTATGATTTCGTTGATTACCTCTTTCGCGTTT
>CAZENJ010000039.1:0-16352 GCA_964513485.1 uncultured Thermotogae bacterium
ATTGACTCGAGAAAAGTTAACCCCATTGGTTATTTCTCGACCTGAAATATTTTCGCCTATCTGCCCTTTTTTCGCCGGGAGAGTAAAGAAAAATGTCGTTCCCTCGCCCAGCTCCGACTCGGCCCAGATGTCGCCTCGATGCTCTTCCACGATTCTTTTACATACTGCTAAACCTATACCGGTACCCTCCGGGTTGTCCCTGGGATTAAGTTTCTCGAAAACTTTGAAAATTTTCTCCAGGTACCGATCTTTTATGCCCTGACCGTTGTCCTCGACCCATAGCAGGTACTTGTCGTTTTTCTTCTTCCAGCCGATCTCGACCCTCGGCTCCTCTTTATCATTGTACTTGACCGCGTTTGTTATCAGGTTGCTGAAAAGTTCCGTTAGCAGGGTTCTGTTCCCGTAAACTCTCGGTAGTTCCTCGGGCAGGACGAAGTTTACGTCCTCCAGCACGTATTTTAAATCCTCTTCGAGATCAGAAATGATGTTACCTATATCGATTTCGTCGAAACCCTTGTCCTCCATGTTTATACTCGAGTAAGTAAGAAGGCTCTCAATTCGGTCCCGCAGCCTACCCGTGGTGTCGGAGAGCGCTTCGAGGGCTCGCACCCCGTCTTCTTCGAGTTTGTCCTCGTAATCCTCCAGCAAAATTTGGCTGTAACCCTCCAGCGTCTGTAGCGGGGCCTTGAGGTCGTGGGAGATACCGCGAGAAAATTCCTCGAGCTTCTCGTTACTCTTTTTCAACCTTTCGGTCTTTCGTCTCAAGTCTTCTTCCAGCCGTTTAACTTCCGTAATATCGATATAGTACTCGATTCTGCCGCCCTGGTAGCGCTCGGTTTCGATCGGTATGCTGCGGTATTCGAGAATCCGCGTCGTTTTACCGTAATCGTTCGTGATCGAGCAGACGTGGTTGTTTATCCGTTCGTTTTCCCTGTGGGCTTCCCGGGCCACTTCCTTAAATTCTTCCGTTTCGGAAAAGGAATCGACGTAATAGCTCATCGCCATCTCTGTCGAAAGGCCGATTAGTTCCCTCCGGTTTAGCTTGAAGAAGTCCTCCATCGTCTTGTTGACCCAGACCACCTCCCCCCGTTTGTCGATCAACATTACGGCCGAGTCCAGAGTGTCTATGGCGTCTTCTATCAGGTAACGGTACCTGGCTCCGGATTCTCTGAGTTTTTTCATCAGGCGGTTTATCTTTTTGTTGTTGATAAATTCCAGGACCCCGGCCTGTTCGGTGACTTTTGATCCCCTCATGGTGGTTGGAATCGTGTTCGGGGAACTGTTCCCCGGCGCCGGTTGTTCGACCAGGCGGACGTCTATCCCGCTTCTGGCCCCTTCACCTCTCCGGCCGGTATTCTGAAAGATATTCTTTAGCTGTTTTTTTACCAGATCCAGGTCTTCGGGGTGGACTATTTCCGCGAGGTGAAGATTGTCCACGTTATCGTGACCGAGAACTTCGCGAGAAGCCTTGTTTGCCCTGAGGATATTTCCTTCTCTATTTACCAGATAGAGTATATTGGAAGAATTGTTGAACAACTTCGTCGCGTATTTCTGAGCACCCCAGCCTTTCAGTTCCCGGGACGACTTCAGGGAGAACCTTTCGGAAAGGTAAAGCACCGCCGTTATCGACAGGGGAGTTGCCACCAGGACCCCGATCAGGGTCAGGCTCGATATCTGCAAGACTAAAATCGCTATGGCCAGAATTACGTAACTTAGCCCAAGAACGGCAATATACCTTTTCAACTGAATCACTCAAAACCTTATCCTGGTCTCGGTCGTCCTTGACCCCTGCGTATTTCCTAAAGAGAAAACGTCGCTCACCAAAAATAACAGAAAAAATTCCTACCGGCAAGGACAGGGATCACCCGGTCGGGTGAGGGCTCAGATAATTAAGTTTTTATCGAGGGTAATTGGAAAAGAAGCCGCAAGTTCAGCTATGCTGTTCTCGTCGAGTATGTCGATCTTTCTGTCCCGCATCTTGATAAAGCCCCGGTCTTCCAGCTCGCCGAGAGTTCTTATCGCCGTTTTTGAAGAAACTCCCGCCAGCTCGGCCAGCTCGGAGCGGGATAGTTCAATCCCTTCCTGGCCCAGCCTCAGGATGAACCTGGCCAGCCTCTCCTTGCTGCTGTTGTAAGATCTTTCGGCAAGTTTGCTCTGGAAGGCTTTCAGTTCTTCTGACATCTTGGAGAAGAAGCGGAAGACGATTTCGGGATGCTTTTCCAGGAAGTAAAAGAAGTTACCTCGCTCGATAAATCCGACCTCTACCTCGGTCAGCGTCTTGGCGAAAGCTATATGCGTTCCCTTGTCGAAGAGCGTGGTCTCTCCGATGTATTCTCCGGGACCGACGAGTTTTAATATTTGCTTCTTGCCCCGCAGCGTCCGTTTAACCAGCTTAACGAGCCCCTCGTTTATCAGATAAAACCCGAACGAAGGTGCCCCCTCCTGGAAAATTATCTCTTCCGGACCGTAGTCAATATTCTTGACCTCCCCCTGGAGTTCGGAGAGGCTCTGCTCGTCCAGATCGCTAAATATTTTTATGTCTCCAAGATCAACCATGGTTACCTCGAAACTCCTATCCTGATTACCCCTGGATTAGGCCGGAGTTATCGTATTCCCTTAAGGTGGACAAGACCAGTGAAGTATTTGTGGTCTCAATATGCGGGCTCTGGACCAGATCGACCAGTTTATCGGTCATTTCCTCCCGGCTCTTGAACTTTCCGATGGCAATAACGTCGAAATCACCCGTAGTTTCGTATATATGAGTCAGACACGGGTATTCTTTCATCTCGTCGAGCACTTTCGAGAGATCGTCGCTTTTTGCCTTCACCTTGATTATGGCGGTGAGGGAGTAGTTCAAAATATCCAGGTTGAGCTTCAGGCCGAACTTTTCGATAACCCCTTCTTCCTTCATCTTCTGGACCCGGTTGCTCACCGTGGTTGGGGAAACGTCGAGTTCGCCTGCGATATGCCTCAGAGACATGCGACTGTCCTTTTCTAGGTACTTTATGATTTCTATATCTCTTTCAGTTAATTTCATATCACTAGAATAGCAATATAACCTTACTTTGTCAAGGATTACCGGGAGAAAAGCGCCGACTGCAAAGTTTCCAGTTATTCCCACTCCATTGTAGCCGGGGGTTTGTTCGATACGTCGTAAACCACCCTGTTTACTGCCTCGACCTCGTTCGTGATCCTCGTCGATACCCGCTCCAGCAGATCGTAAGGGATTTTCGCGAAGTTGGCCGTCATGGCGTCCTCGGATTCGACTATCCGCAGTGCAACGGGGTATTTATAGCTCCGCAAATCACCCTGGACCCCGACGCTCCTTATCGGGAGCAGGACGGCAAAGGCCATCCAGACTTCTTCGTAAAGCCCGGCCGCTTCGAGTTCCTTTTCCACGATATAACTCGCTTTCCTGACGATCTCGACGCGAGCCGGAGTAACCTCCCCGACAATCCTGATTGCCAGTCCGGGACCGGGAAATACGTGCCGTTTTATTATTTCTTCCGGCAGTCCCAGCGAACCGGCCACCTGCCGGACTTCGTCCTTGTAGAGGTCCTTCAGGGGTTCAAAGATATCCAGATCCACTTTCTCCGGTAGACCGCCCACGTTATGGTGGGACTTTATCGTGTCGGAGTGCGTCGTGGAACCGCTCTCGATTACGTCGGAATATATCGTTCCCTGGACAAGAACATCTGCTCCGATGGATCGGGCTTTTTCGGTAAAAACATCAATGAAAGTCTTCCCGATTATCTTCCGCTTTTTTTCCGGGTCCCTGACCCCTTTCAGCTTGTCGAGGAACTCCTGTTTTCTGTCCAGTATTTCCAGGTTGAGGTCGTAGTCGGAAAAAGTTTGCCTGATGGATTCCGTTTCCTTTTCCCGCATCAGGCCAGTATCGACGTAGACCGCCGTCAGCTTCTCGCCGATTGCCTCACCCACGATACGGGCTGCAGTCGTCGAGTCCACACCTCCGGATAACCCTATGATTGCAGCTCTGTCGCCGATATACTCTCGTGACCTCTGCACCAGTTTCGGGGCGAGGCCTTTCGGTTCCCACTCCCTTCTGGCCCCGCAGATGGAGACGGCGAAGTTTTCCAGAATCAGACCTCCTTTACTGGTATGGGTCACCTCCGGGTGAAATTGGACGCCGTAGTAACCTCGTTCCTCTTCCGCAAATACGGCGACGGGACTCGCTTCAGTTGACCCGAGACGGCTGAAGCCATTCGGCACCTCGACGACCCGGTCCTTGTGGTTCATCCAGACCTCTTCTTCCTCTTCAAGTCCCCGCAGGAGAGCGTTTTTCTCCGGCTTGAGT
The DNA here is from genome assembly GCA_964513485.1 of uncultured Thermotogae bacterium. Lineage (GTDB taxonomy): Bacteria > Bipolaricaulota > Bipolaricaulia > M55B111 > M55B111 > JAGXLP01. The sequence goes on from CAZENJ010000039.1 coordinate 4,316, forward strand.
TTCAGGGTAATAGTACCGTACTCCCCCACGTCGCCTGACATCACATCTCCACCGGTCATCTGAGCGAGAAGCTGATGGCCGTAACATATTCCCAGAACTGGAACGTCCAGGTTAATGATTTCGGGATCCGGTTTTGGAGATTCCTCGTCGTAAACGGACGCAGCACCTCCGGAGAGAATTACCCCCTTCAGGTGGGCGTCATCTCGTAATTCTTCGGCGGAAATATCGGCCCTTGTTACTTCCGCATAAACCCCTAACTCTCTGACTCTTCTGCCGATCAGATGGGAATATTGACCCCCGAAATCAAGTACGAGGATTTTATCCATTTGTTAGATTCTTTACCTCCGAGTAATGACTTCGTTTAAGAAACAAGCCGGGAAAGCTCGTCCCTTTCCACCGCCCGTTTTATCTCCCGGGCTATTCTCTTTCCGGTGCTCATCGGTTCGTCGTAGTAGTAAGGGGAATAAGGCGAGCCCTGCGGGTATAAGTTCGTCCCGGCGACGATCCTGCCGGAGACCTCAAAAGTGACGAATTCGAGCTCGTCCGTACAGATGGTTTCCAGACAGAAGGGGCCGAAGATACCAGGCGGGAAGAGTTCCCGCGAGGAGGCGACCAGACTCTTACCCATTTCGTAAAGCTGAGGCAGGAGGGACTCGCGCGCCACGAGCGGTTTGTTGCCTACCACGACAAAACTCTTTTCTCCCTTGCCCGCCCGGTAGTATTCGTCGACGTTGGATTCGTCGCGGCGATCGATTCCGAGGATCTCCAGCCTGTCCTCCAGCGGGGAATAGTAGTAATGCGGGTAGTATCTCGTCCCGTCTATCCATTCCTGGATCGTGTAATCTCCTTCGGGGTCATCTATTTTCTTTCGGAACTCCTCCTCGGATTCGACCAGAAAGAACCCCTCACCGCCCTTTGCTCCGCTGAACTTTACTATGGCCGTTCCGTCTATTTCCGAGGGCGAAGAGTAATTTCGCGGCACCCTGATGCCGGCGGTGTTAAGCCACTTCCTCTCCTTGTTCCGATCCGATTCCCAGTCCAGCGTAAACTTGTTGCCGAATACCGGGACCTCGAAATCCGAAAGCAGACGATCCGACCCTACGTATTCGACGAAGGAGCCGTGGGGTATAATTACCGCGTTTCTGGCGTTCAACCCCTCCTGAAATTCGGGGGACAGTATCTCCTCGTACTCTTCCACTACCAGTAACTCGTCCGGCTTTGCTTCCGGAAAGGACCGATAGAGTTCCTCCCTTTCGGGACTGCAAATCCCCAGAGTGGAGAGGCCTTCTGAGCGGGCACCATGGAATAGCTGTAGCGCGGAATGGGAACAGATCGTTCCGATCGTCGGAAGATTTTCCCCCATTATGTCACCACCACCTCCAGGGCCTCGCTTTCAATGGCCCGTTCTACTTCCCAGGCGATCCTCCTGCCGGAACCGACTTCCTGGCCGTATTTGTATTTCATATAAGGAGAGGTAGAGCCCAGTGCGGGTGAGCCAGGAACACGAAGTGAGGCATCGAATACCTGAAATTCGAGATCCTTGGTCAGGACGCCCTGAAGGGCAAATAAACCGATCATACCCGGCGGGTATTCCTCCCTGCAGGCCTCCACGAACTTCCGTCCGGCCGCAAAGATCTTCTCCAGCTGAGATTCCCTCATAGTCGAGCCGTAGTGCCCGACTTCAATGTTCTGGTGGTCGACGTTTGCCTGGAGCTGCTCGTCGGCGGGCAGACGAAGCAGGCCGTCGAGATCGGTCTGAATCCTCCGGTCGAAACCGAGGAGGTCGATCTCGTCCGTTCTCGGCGACCAGAAGTAATTTGCGTTAAACAATCCACCCAGCGCTACTTCCTCAATCGTCGCTTCCTCGAGTGCCGCTTTACTGATAATTCCCCTGTCTATTCGTTCCTGAGCCCGCGATCTGTATTCCTCGTAACTGGAGGCGTAGAAGAAGGCACGTTCTACCGACCGTTCCTTTTCCTGAACCTTTATTATAGCCAGTGAATCAATTTCTTCCGGGGACTCGAGCTCATTGGGGCGGCTAATCCCGGCCGCGTCCAGCAGGTCGTACTGGTTGTTCTCCTCGTACCTTTCTTCGGCCCGGAGTATTCTCCGGTTACCGAGAAGCGGTACGAGAAAATCTTCCTCGATCCTCTCGTAGCCGACGTAAGTCGCAAAAGATCGGTTGGGCACGAAAACCGTACAGAGGTCCCGGGTTCTCTCCTGGTTCTTTGGTTTCACCATGTCCTTGAACTGATCGACGAGTAGCACGTGATCGAACAGGTTGTCATAATGCTCCGTGTAGGTCTTCTCTCGGCCTTTTTCACAGACGACGAGAGTCTCCAGTCCTTCCTGTTTGCTGCCGTAACCGATTTCCAGGGCGGAGTGAGAACCGAGTACCCCTATCGTAACGTCGCCCTCCTTGTCAACACCGTAGTCTTTCACTACTTCTCTGACCTGTTCTAGCTCTATTGACATTATTACACCTCAGTATGATGGCGCCGTGACGCCCCACGCCCGCGATACAGCGGTCGATCTACCATCCACCCGCGAGGAGAACAGCGCTTTTCAGGGAAAATAATACTTGATCGATCGAGCATTTAACAGACTTATGCCCTGCGGATCGCTCAGAGGGATTGGGCGGAACTTGCGCTGCCGGAATCACGGTTACTGATTATTTCGGGTGACCCGCCCCCGGCTTTTTCTCTTGATTTACCCCACCTTTCGACTGATAATGTAGCAAATATTTACCCAGATTGCATGTCCAACCCAAAAGATCTCAAATAACCGGGGTTTTCACTATTATCTATAAAAATTCGGCACTCTCCTCTTATTCAGCCCGGAGGTTTTTCTTTCATGGATAACGTACTTGTGATCGGCGGTGGCGGTCGAGAACACGCCCTGGCGGAGAAACTGAAACGGGACAGGGGCGTCGGAGAAGTATTTTGCGCCCCGGGAAACGGCGGAACGGAAATTTCCACCGGAATCACCAATACGGAATACACGGACTTCGCCGGACTGAATCGTCAGATTAAGAAGAAAAATATAGATTTCCTCGTAGTCGGTCCGGAAAAGCCCCTGGCCGACGGCCTGGCTGATTACTTCTCCGATAAAGGGGTCCCGGTCTTCGGCTTTCTCGAAAAGACGGCCAGGCTTGAGGCGAGCAAGAGCTTCGCTGACGAGTTCAAGAGAAATTACGGCGTAGCTTCTCCGGAGTTTGTCTCCGTTGATTCGGTTGAGGCGGGAATGACCTGCGTGAAGGAAAATTTGGTCGAAGGGGGAAAGAAGAAGTTATGGGTGAAAGCGGACGAGCTCTGTGGCGGAAAAGGTGTAATCGGCGTGCGGGACCCGGCAGAGGGGGAGAAGGCGTTGACGGCCCTGCTGGAAGAAAAGAAGTGTGGGGTCGGCGCAAAGGTGATAATTCAGGAGGACGTACCGGGGGAAGAGCTTACAATCCAGGCCCTGACGGACGGAAGTGATTTCGTTCTGACCCCGCCCTCTCAGGACCACAAGCAGCTGAACGAAGGGGGCAGGGGACCAAATACCGGGGGAATGGGAGCTTACGCCCCCGCACCCGCTTTCGCCGGACCGGTGAAGCAGGGTTTTCGGGAGAAGATACTGGCTCCGACAATAAAAGGCCTGGAGAAAGAAAACCTGGGCGGCCCGGGGGTTCTGTATTTTGGCCTCCGGTTGAGCCGGGAAGGGGAACCAGAAGTACTTGAATACAATGTCAGGTTTGGGGACCCGGAGGCCCAGGTCGTATTGAGCTTGCTCGATTCCGATCTTTACCCGATACTGCGGAGCGCCCACGAAGGAAATCTATCGGCGCTGGAAGGAGATATTAACTGGAAAGAAGGAGCTGCTATCTGTGTAGTAATTTCAGTCGGCGGTTACCCCCGGGATTACGGCGACGAGAACTTTCCGATTGAGGGAATCGAACGGGCAGTTGAAGTTCCCGGTGTCATGGTATATCACGGCGGGACGAAGCTCCGGGAGGGAAATATCTATACGGACGGAGGCAGGATTCTGAGCGTAACTGCCAGCGGCGATTCGCTGCGTGAAGCGCAGAAACGGGCTTACCGGGCAGTTAACGAGATAGACTTCAGGGATATGTACTACCGCTCCGATATAGGGGAAAAAGCACTTGGTTGATCCAGGTGGAGCTGCGGTCCCCCGGGGCGAGATAATCCAGCCAGGTCCGGGACCTTTCTTCTGTCCGGCTGGAATGTGTGCTGGGTGAAAGTTTCGGGAGAGCGACTTGATTTACCACTTGAGATATTGCCAATGGCTGAAGATAAATAAGTGTCTCAAATAGTAGGGATATTTTATGCATGCTGAGTTAGAGGTTGGCCTTAAGGGAGAGAACTGCACGACTTAGGTAAAAGAAAATTATGCACCCTGTTAGAATAAAAAACTCAGAAGATCGTCCCTCGGAAGAGTTGATTCGGAGAAGATCCAGGCGCTGGCTCGGGATCGAAGTCGAACGGCTGAAACTGATCGACCTGTATCTGGTCGACCTGCCGCTTTCGGATCCCGAGATAAAGCAATTAAAAGACGAAATTCTCGTGGATCCGGTTCTGGAGCACGCTTTCGTTTCTTACGGAGGGACGGAACTGACACAGGCTTTCGATTGGCTGGTTCAGATAGGTCTGAAACCGGGGATGAAGGACGGAGTGGGGGAAAGAACGAAAGAGGCCGCGGAGGACCTGCTGGGGAAAAGTTTTTCCGGCGGGGTTTATACGGCGCGGGAATTTTTGCTTGAAGGCGACCTGACTCGCGATCAGCTAAATACTCTGGGAACGGACCTGCTTGCGAACGAGCTCATCAATCGGATAACGATAACACCCACGGTCGAGTTGCCCGAGAGGGAGGTAGAGCTCAACAATGTACCGGCTATCCCGTCGGAAGGGGGACCAAGGGTCAGGAAATTTTCGCCGGATCAGCTCTCGCGGGTATCCGCCCGGCGTAATTTAGCCCTCACGGAAGAAGATATTTCGGCGATAAAGAACCATTTCAGCAGGAAGGAGGTCAGGGAAAGGCGCCGCTCCGTCGGGTTGGACGAAAAAATTACCGATGTAGAACTGGAAGCGATCGCTCAGACCCAGTCGGAACACTGCAAGCACAAGATCTTCAACGGAAAGATAGACTACGAAAACAGGGAGACGGGACTGAAGCAAGAGATAGATTCTTTGATGGATAGTTTTATCGAAAAATCCAGCAGTGAGATCGGCAGGGACTGGGTGCTCTCTTCGTTCTGGGATAATGCGGGAGTAATGGAGTTCAGCGAAGATCATACGGCTGCGTTCAAGTTCGAAACACATAATTCTCCTTCGGCGAAGGATCCCTATGGCGGCTCGATAACGGGTATAGTTGGCGTGTATCGCGACCCGATGGGGACCGGCAGGGGGGCGAGAATAGTGGCGGGATCCTACGGGTTCGTAACTCCCTATCCCGGCTATGAGGGAAAACTGCAGCCGGAGATACCCCCGAGAAGGTTACTGGAGGGAATAGTCGAAGGGGTTCGTGATGGCGGTAATAAATCGGGCGTGCCCACCATAACAGGTTATTCCAAGTTCGATAACAGTTTTCTGGGCAAGCCGCTCGTTTACGTGGGAGCGGTGGGCCTGATGCCCCGGGAGCTCGAGGATGGTAAAGGCTGGGAAAAGGGGGTTGATGACGGTGACCTGATTGTCATCGCGGGAGGCAGGGTCGGACGGGACGGTATTCACGGAGTGACGGAATCGTCGCTGGAGTTCAGCGAGGAAATAACCTCCGGCCACGTTCAGATAGGTGACCCGTTTACCCAGAAAAAGGTCCAGGATTTTATCCTCGAGGCCAGGGACGGAGGCCTGCTGAAACTGGTCTGGGATCTGGGTGGAGGCGGTCTCTCGTCCGCGGTCGGAGAAACCGCCGAGTTCTCCGGGGGCTGCGTGCTCGACCTGGAGAAGGCACCGCTGAAGTACGAGGGCTTGAAACCCTGGGAGATCCTGGTCTCGGAGTCCCAGGAGAGAATGCTGCTGGGGATTGACCCGGAAAAGTTCTCCGAGTTAAAGGTACTAGCGGACAAACACGACGTGGAAATTTCCCAAATGGGTCGATTTACCGAGAGCGGCTTTTTTCAGGTTAATTACGGCGATGAGATAGTTGCATATCTCGATCTCGATTTTCTCCACGACGGTTTTCCGCGATACGAGCTGGAGGCAGTCTGGGAACCGCCCGACCTCGGCGAGCCAAAGTTAGCCTCGACACCTGAGCCGGAAACTACGTTCCTGGAAATCCTGGGCAGACCCAATATCGCCGCAAAAAAATGGATTCAGCGACAGTACGACCACGAAGTTCAGGGCAATACGGTGGTAAAGCCTCTGGTCGGTGAAAATCCCGTCGAATCGGACGCTTCCGTTATTAAACCTCTATCGGATTCCGCCGAGGGTCTGGCTCTCGGTCTCGGCAACAACTTTCATTATTCGCGGATCGACCCTTACTGGATGGCGGCCAGCTCGCTGGAGGAAGCTTTGCGCCGGGTAATAGCCGTCGGGGCTGACCCGGATCGGATTGCCCTGAATGACAATTTTACCTGGCCCAATTGCCTTTACGACGAGGAGGAAAACCCGGAAGGAAAGGAAAACCTGGGGAAGCTGGTCCGGGCAAACAAAGCGCTGTATCGTTTCTCCAGAGAGTTCGGGACTCCATGTATTTCCGGCAAGGATTCGATGTTTATTACCGGTAATTTGAAGGACGAATCCGGGGGGACGAGAAAAGTTTCCGGCGTTCCGGCTTTGCAGTTTTCCGCCCTCGGAAAGGTCGAGGACGTTAAAAAAAGTAAGACGCTGAGGCCGCAGCTTCAGGGTGATTTGATCTACGTGGTTGGCGAAACGAGGGACGAGCTAGGTGGTTCCGAGTACTACGATTACCTGGATGAAATCGGGGTAAACGTTCCGCAGATCAGGCCGGAGGCGACCGATAAGCACTACCGGTTCGTTCATGCCTGTATTACGGAAGAACTTCTGGCTTCGGTCCACGGGATTTATCGCGGTGGACTGGCGGTGGCATTGGCCGAGACGGCAATTGCCGGGGGCCGCGGAGTGCGAATCGAACTCGATAAAGTACCCCTGGGAGATGAGCTGGAGGAGGATAAGATCCTCTATTCCGAGACGCCTTCTCGGTTTTTACTAACTTTGCCCCCGAAAAATATCGAACGCTTTCGGGAACTGGCTTCGGAAGTCAGGGCGGAGAAAATTGGTTCAGTCCGGGGAAGTAGACTAGTTGTGGAGGGTTTGGCGGGGACTGAACTCATCGATCTCTCTTTGGACGAAGTAAAAGAGGAATATTACGGGACTTTTGCGGGGTTTTAGGATGGTCCGGACGAAGAAGGTCGCGGTTTTAACGGGGTACGGGATCAACTGTAATCGGGAGACTGCGCTGGCTTTTGACCTGGCAATAGAGAAACTTGGCCAGACCGGGAAAGTCGAAACCCGGGAGGTTCACGTGAACCAGCTAATTCGGGGTGAGGTCGGGTTGAAGGATTTCTCTGCTCTCACAATACCCGGTGGATTTCTCCACGGAGACGATATTTCTGCCGGCAAAATACTGGCCGCAAAGCTCAGAACTCATCTCGACGCTGAGCTGAGACGTTTTGTCGCTAGAGAAAAGCCGATAATGGGTATCTGCAACGGTTTTCAGGTCCTGGTGAAGTATCCCCTTATCCCGGAAATCGACGGCCCACAAAAATATACCCTGGCCGAGAACCGGACTGGAAGATTTATCGATAGGTGGGTTGACCTCCGGGTGCGGCCCGGTAGCTGTCCGATCTTTCTCCGGGGGATTGAGGCACTGAGTCTGCCCGTCCGGCACGCTGAAGGCCGGTTCTACGCGCAGGACCGGGTCCTGAAAGAGATGGAAAACGCCGGGCAGGTCGCCCTGCAGTACGTAAATCCTGACGGCGAGCCGGCGCGGGGAGATCATCCCGCCAATCCGAACGGGTCGAAGCTGGATATCGGGGGAATATGTGACCCCTCCGGGAGAATATTCGGACTGATGCCGCATCCGGAGGCTTTCGTTCACCCGCTCCAGGGACCGGACTGGCAGGTGAAAAAGAGGACCGGTGAGCTTGAGACCGAAGGAGACGGGTTGAAGATATTTAAGAACGTCGTCGAGTATTTGCTGGAGGAGGACTTTGGCTGACGACAAGGATTTTAAGAGTTACAGCGAGTCCGGGGTCGACGTGAACCTGGGAGACAGGTGTTCCCGGGTTGCTTACGAGGCATGTCAGAAGACGTTTGTCGGCGGAAGAAGTGACTTGCTGGAGCCGGAAAAGCAGGAAGGCGGATTTGCCGGGCCGCTGCGTATAATCTCGGAACTCAAAGGGGGTTCCGTCGTCCTTAATTCCGACGGCGTCGGTAGCAAGGTTCTGGTAGCACAGCGAACCGGCCGCCACGATACGCTTGGTTATGACCTCGTCGCAATGCTTGCGGATGACGCGGCTGCAATGGGTGCCCTGCCGATTGCCGGAACTAATACGCTCGACCTGCACCACGCGGAACCGGAGCTTGTCTCGCAGCTCATGCAGGGACTCGTAGAGGCCTGTCGGGTGGCTAATATATCGATGGTCGGGGGGGAGATAGCGGAACTCCCGGATCAGGTCGGGGGCTACTCGGACCCCTATATCTGGAACGGCGAGCTATTCGGTCTCCTGGCTGAGGATAAAAAGATTGATGGGGCGGATATCCGGGCCGGACAGTCTATCGTCGGCCTGCGGAGCAACGGGATAAGGGCCAACGGTCTGACGCTGGCGAGGCGGATTTGCCGGGCCTCTTTTGGCGAGGACTGGCACGAAGAGACTTTCACGGAGGGGAAGAGCTGGGGCGAGGTCCTGCTGAAGCCGGCAAGAATCTGTACTCCAACGCTGGTGGAAGCTTTCGGCGGCTATCAGGGGGGGGCACGGGCAGAAGTTACCGGAATAGTTCACGTCACCGGGGGAGGTCTGGCCAATCTGGAGAGGGTTTTGCCCGAGGGAAGCGGTGCCGTCCTCTCCGATCCTTATCCGCCGGGAGAAGAGTTGTTGCGCCTGCAGGAACTGGGACCGGTAAGCGACGAAGAGGCTTACCGGACGTGGAATATGGGTCAATGCGTCCTGGTAATTACGCCCGAACCGGAAGAAGTAACGAGTATCGCCGGCGAATATTCCGTGCCCGCGCGGGTAATCGGGAAAATCAGGAGACAGGAGGGAATCGTCTGCCACGGGAAGGGTTTTTTCGGCGAGCAATTCGTCCTATGAATGAAGACCGCCGGTCCTGATGACCTTCCCCCGTTCCATATCGTAGTATCCGGGAGTGAACTCGTCTCCGACTTTTATCATGGTCCGTCCGCCGGAGACTCTGACGCTACCGGCTCCAATCAGGTTCAGCGCCTTTCGGATTGCCGGTCCGTCACACGACCACTTCATCCATTCCTGCAGCAACTCGGCGTAGTCCCGGACCTTCTCTTCCCGGAAGCGCTGAAAGCTCCGAACCATGTCTCTTTCTATCCGGACCGGAGGCGATAGGACCAGCAACGGTCCCGCGTCGACCTCTTCCGTGACGAAGTGGACTGTCGACCTTATCCTCTCTTCTCCCGCCCGGATTGACCGATATACGGTGTCGGAGCCCCTGTATTTACGTCTTCCGTTTTCTTCCAGACTCAGGTCGGCCGGGTGAACGTTGATAATTTCACCGGCGTATTCGGACAAAAGAGGCTCCCTGACGACCCGCATAAAACCCGAAAGGAGCAATAGGTCCGGTTCGAATTTCCCGGCTTCTTCCGCAAGTTTCTCGAAGTACGGCGCTTCTTTTCGCTTGTCCGAACCAGGGTCCCCGGGAGGTCCGGTTCTGTCGACTACTTTAAGGGGCAGCCCTCTTCCCCGAAAGACGTTGACACCGGAAGCTCCCGGATTATCCGTCAGTCCGGCTACGATATCGTAATTATTATCGCGGTCACCGGCTTCTTCGAAGAGGAACTTCGCCCCGGAGGCACCGCCGGAAAAAAGTACCACCACACGAATTGGGTCCGATCCCGTGCCTTCGGTCGGTAATGAAATCATAGATCTCCTCATTGATAACTGCTGACCTTATCGTAGAATAAGTGTACTTTACTGGAGTTAATATTCCACGGGAATTTTCTATTTTACTGAAACTCAGCTTCTTATCTATAACCACGGGAGGAATATGGGTTCGGTCAAAGATTTGCTGGTCAAGAAGAGCCCGTCCCGGGAAGAACTCGGCGTCGGGGAATTCGTCTTTTCTGACAGGTATTCGGTGTTTGATTGGGGGGAGATGCCGGATCGGATTCCGGATAAGGGAAAAGTTCTGGCCGTTATGGGCGGGTACAACTTCGAATTGCTGGAAGATAGCGGCCTAAAAACTCATTACAGGGGGCTCGGAAAAGAGGGTGAACCGGTTCGGGTCGACGAGCTTGCTTCTCCGACGGACACGATGTCGATCTCGCTCGCCCATAAACCTGAGGTGCGATACCGGCAGGGTAGCTATCATTACGAGGACCTAGCCGGGAGGAAGAATTTTCTCATACCGCTCGAGATCGTTTTTCGGAATTACGTCCCCGGCGGTTCTTCGCTGAGAGAGCGCTGTCTTCCGGGAGAAGTTGGGCTCGAGGGACGGGAATGGCCGGAGGAGGAAGTTGAACTGGAAAATCCGGTGGTCGAGTTTTCCACCAAGCTCGAAAGGCAGGATCGTTACCTGGATGAAGAAAGGGCTTTTGCAATATCCGGTCTGAGCCGGGAAGAATTTGAAGAACTGGAAACGATCGCGAGAAAGGTAAATCGTCTCTTAACTGAACGAGCGAAAGAGCGGGGATTTAAGCACCTGGACGGGAAAATAGAGTGTATTTACGTTTCCGGAGAAATTTTAATAGCTGACGTCGCCGGGACGTTCGATGAAAACAGGTTCTCCTATGCCGGTAGCTCGGTTTCCAAAGAAGTGCTCAGAAGCTGGTATAAGAACGAGGACCGGGAATGGTACGAAGAAGTGGTAGAAGCCAAGGAAAAAGCCCGCCGAGATGAGGTGGGAGCTTGGCGCAAGCTAGTTGAGACAGAACCGAGAGACCTCCCCGGGGAGTTGCTTGAACTGGTTGGCAACCTTTACCGGGCCGGGGGGAATCAGTGGCTGAAGGAAGAAGCCTTCGAAGCGCCCGAATTACCTGAAATAATGGAGGATCTGGAGAGATGGAAGAAAAAGACCAATTCGTAGTGATCTTCATGGGGTCGAAGAAGGACAGGGACTTTGCGAGCGGCATCGGCGAAGTACTGGATGAATTCCAGGTTGAATACGAGATTAGAGCTATATCCGCTCACAAGGCACCGGAAGTAGCGCTGTCCGCGCTTGAGCAGTACGAAAAAGCCGAAGCCAATATCGTCTATATCGCGGTTGCGGGCAAGTCGAACGCGCTGGGGCCGGTTCTTTCGGCGAATTCGCTTCGACCCGTGATTAACTGTCCGCCGCTGGGAGAGTACAAGCAGGACATTTACTCCTCTCTGCGGACTCCGGGCGGTGTCCCCTGTTCCACGATTCTGGAACCGAAAAACGCCGGACTGCACGCGGTTAAAATACTGGCAGCGGGTAACGAAGAACTTAAGGGCAGGCTAAATAGCTGGCAGCGTGATCAACGGGAAGCCATCGTGGCGGACGATAGGAAAATCAGCTTTAGCTGACCGGGTAGTCACCCGTTACGCATCCGGTACAGAGTTCTTCAAGCGGTATATCCAGCACCCCGGAGATCTCTTCTACCGTCAGGAATTCAAGGGAGTCGGCACCTATGGCGTCCCTTATTTCTCCGACGGACTTTTCGCTGGCCAGCAGTTCCTCCCTCGAGGCCATATTTATTCCGAGGTTACAGGGAGAGATTATTGGTGGGGCGCCGATCCTGACGTGGACCTCTTCGGCACCGTTTTCTCGCAGAGTGTCGATCAACTGTTTTGACGTCGTTCCGCGAACTATGGAATCGTCTATTATGGTAACTTTTTTACCGTTTATATTCGGTTCTATCGGGTTCA
>CAZENJ010000040.1:0-15982 GCA_964513485.1 uncultured Thermotogae bacterium
TTAATCTGGTCCAGGGGAATGCATTTGCGGGTTCTTCGTCCAGAAGGTCGAGTTCATCTCTTGCGAATTCAAATTCTTCTTGAACCCATTGACCTCCACCTTCTCTTTCTTGCCAGACCCATTCAATTACCGGTTTACCTGCTGCCCAGAAGTGGTCTTCCCAGTTGTCGAAAGCAAAGACTCCTGCACTTGACGGTACGTCAAACAGGTTGTAAATCGGGTTGGTCATTGTCGGCCAGGTATCTTCTTCGTTCCAGTCCCAGCGCTGCAGCAGGTGCATGGCCGAGAGGTTGACGCCACCAAGGGTCAGGGAAGCACTGTTCTCCCAGTAGTCGAACTTGGGTGATTCGCCAGGTACGGGGTTTGTCGTACCGGTGTAGCCGAGCTCAGAGGCGGGTAGTGCCGTGCCGAAGTCGTGTTCGGAGCCGGGCAGCCACCAGCCGGCATCGGGTTCCTCGTCCACGTCCGGACCCTGGAAGACGTCGACGTCCTGCGGGTCGAAGTCTACCGTGGAATTCAGGTCGAGCAGACCGACGGAGGATTCTATAGAGAACTCCTGGTCGGTGTAGCCGTCCAGGGTAAATTCCGATACGCTGCCGTAACTTAAGCCTCCGCTGGTGTAATTAACGGTTAAAGTAGAACTAAACGCACTTATCGGGTTCGTCTGGGTCGGATCAAGCGTCAGCTTGTTCTCCCAGCTTCCAGTTAATGGTCGATCGTCAGCAGCAAATGCAATAACACTTACTGCAAGAACCAAAACCAACGTTACTGCTAAAAACTTTTTATTCATTATGAGTTTAACCTCCTTCTATTGATTAATACTATGTCGTACCTGCTAGATCTAGCTTTCAATTCCTAGGAATTAGCGGATCATTCTTTTGCTTGCCCGCGGGAAACTTGCCATAAATCACCTCCGCTTTGTAAGGTTTTCGTGTAATTTTCTTTTTTGCTCCTTTCATCTTCTTCCACCACACATATTATAGCTTTAGCTAAAAAAATTCAAAGGGAAAAGCCGTTACTGAAACAAAATCGTCCAGGCCAGAGCACCCGCGCCCATTACCAATCCGGCAACGCCGAGGATGAAGTTATTCTGGGAGCGCTGGACCAGTTGATCGTAATTTTCCGGCCCGGAAGAAGCTCGCAACTCCTGAACCTGTGCCTGCAAATTGTTCACTTTACTCTGCAGGTTGGAGGTACTCTGACTCGTCGAATCCACCCTCTCCGATAACTTATAAACGAGGTCTTCCAGAGTGCTCAAATCCTGCTGGTTGGTCGAACCGGCGTTGTTCTGAAGGTACCTTACCGCTCTGGCAACCAGTGTAGCGGCGTCGTACCGCGTCAGAGCCTGATCTCCTTTGTAAGTTCCACCGGGCAGACCGGTAACTATCCCCCTTTCCGCCAGATATTGAATGTCCTGATAGGCCCAGTGATCCTGGGGCACGTCGGAAAACATATCCTCATCTTCCTGAGCGTAGCCCATGCTGAAGAAGACGGTAAACGCGAGGCCAAATACCAAGACCAAACTCAAACTAACCTTCATTAAGCTTTCACCACTTTTACTAAACATCTTTTCCCGCCTCCTAAGCTGAAAATTATTATAAAACCGTCAAATCTCAATTCAAGGACATTTAAGTTAATTAGAATTGACAAACTTCCCCTCGTAAACCTAAAACGGTCCCTTCAACCACTGACAACCACTTATTTGGTAAAAAATACCGCAGTTATAGGCATTATAACGTTGCAGCCTGATTATAGCAAACAATTTTACCGAATTTTGTAACTCTTTCGATGAAGTGGGGTTGGCCCGATTTTCCTCACAGCTCCTCTGTGTTCTTCCGTACCGTAACCGACATTCGTCTCCCAGCCGTAACCGGGAAAAATTTCCGCCACGGAACGCATGTATCTGTCCCGGGCCACTTTTGCCAGAATCGACGCCCCCGCTATGTGAAAAGACTTTTCGTCTCCCTTTTCAAACGTCTCCGACTCCAGATCGCTCTCCGGTGCAAGGCCTCGGTCCAGGAGCAAAAACCCAATTCCGCGAGGGGCAGACCGAAGGGCCCGCTCCCCGGCCAGCCCGGCAGCCCTGTTGATGCCCAGTTCGTCTATTTCCCGATTATCCGCCTGGCCGATCCCTATTCCGACTCGCTCATCTTTTGTAATAAGGGCAAATAATTCCTCCCGATTCGCCTCGCTCAGCTGTTTGGAATCGTTGACCGACTCCAGCTCCCCGCTTTCCAGCAGTTCTTTCGGCGCCGAGAGACAGCCGACAAATACCGGCCCGGCCAGAGCACCCCTTCCGGCCTCGTCGAGCCCGGCAACTCTACCGTGACTTTCAAGCAACTCTTTGTCAAAATCAGTCAAGGCGGACATGACAACCCCCTATCGGTAATTATTATGCCGGAAAGGGCTCGCTCAATGCAATTTTTCTAACCCGGTTATCTCTGCTAAACTGTAGTCTCCCCGCGCAAAACCCAACCGGAACGATTGTTCCAGGAGAACGGTGGTGAAAACCATTAAAAATCGTCGCTAGAAGAGGAAAGCAGTTTATGAAGGGTATTGCTTCCGTTCGATATATTAATTCATCAGACCAAAGCGGGCCGGCGGCCAGACCCTCAGGTAGGGTTCGCCGATCAGGGAAGAGGAGTCGACAAAACCCCAGAAACGGGAATCGTAACTGTTCGAACTGTTGTCGCCGAGGACGTAATACTTGCCCCTGGGCACCTTTATCTCCCCCACGCCGTAATCTCCTTCGGCCCAGTAATAGCGGTCGTATTCCTCCCCGGTAAGCTCTTCCCCGTTACGGTAAAGGTCCCCTCCCTCAATTTCTACAGTATCCCCGCCCTTCGCGATCAACCTTTTCACGTACCGTGTCTTGGTGCCGTCTTCTCTATGGTGCCAGAAAACGATTATATCTCCAACCTCTGGCTTCCGGAAGTAGTAAGATACCTTGTCGACAAAAAAGCTGTCATGGGGCATGATGGTCGGTTTCATCGACCCCGTGGGAACGCTCATCCTGACGGTCACGAACGACATTATCAACCAGGCCAGTAACGCGGCTACGGCGAGTACATCCACCCATTCCAGCAGGTAATCCACCGTCCGGTTCGTACTTATTCCCAGAAAGTTGAGCAGCTTCGCGCTGTAAGGCTTTCTCTTTTTTTCGGAACCTTGATTGTCGGGCATGTGGGCTTGCTACTCTCAATACCTCCGTTGCCGTCTCAGGTAATAGGGTTTCGCCTGCCGGGAGTCTCCCTTCTTTACCAGTTCTATTTTTTCTATTTTGGGGGAGTTAATCGGAAGCGTCTTCTCGACGCCGATGCCGGAGGAGTGCTTTCTGACCGTAATCATTTCGTTCGCGCCGCTGCCACTTCTTTTTAACAACACGCCTTCAAAAACCTGAATCCGTTCCTTGGACCCTTCCTGGACGTGTTCGTGAACCCTTACCTTGTCTCCGGGCCTGATATCCGGCATATCGTCACTGACAAATTCGTCCTCAACCTTGTCGATAAATTCGTCCATTGCCATCAACTCCTCTTATGTTCTCCTTATTAAATCATCACTATATGATGAATAAATCCACTATCGTCCGCTTCCGCGCAACCTGTCCAGCGTGATGGCTATTGCAGCGCGGACCGAAAGATGGTTAAATTCATCCGTCCCTTCTATCGGGGGAAGAAGGAAATCCAGTTTTTCGATCAATTGATCCGCCATCCCCCAGCCCGTTCCGAAAAGAACGAACATGGGGCGAGGCCTTTCGTCGAGGTTCCGTTTCGCCTCTCCATAACTCATCCGCGCTTCGGGCAACTCCCGGGCGGATGTTCCGACCAGCAGTGGCTCTCGCTCCTCCCGATCCGTTATATCCAGAATACCTTCATCAAGTTTATCCAAAACTGAAACCAATTCCAAGGCTTCCCCGCGATTCGAATTCTCCCGGGTCCGCTCTTCCTCCGTCCAGTATCCCCGCAGTTTACGGGCGATCTCCCGCTGCGTCTTCATCGGGGTAATTACGTAGTACTGCAGGGCTCCATACGTCCTCGCCGTTCGGGCAATATCGTGGACGTCCATGCTTGTCATCGCCGTCGTCACTATTTCCCCGCGCCTGTTTCGCATCGGGTAATGAAGCAACCCGATATACAAATTTCCCATGTCATTCCTCCTCTTCCAGGAGGTCGGGCCGCAACTTCCTCGTGTCAGCCTGCGCTCGCTTCTCCCGGAAACTCGCTATCTTCTCGTGGTCGCCACTCAAAAGAACATCTGGAACTTTCATACCCTCGAACTCCCTCGGCCTGGTATACTGAGGCGGTCCCAGAGCCCCGTCCCTGGAGAAAGAATCGGTTCTGGCGGATTTTTCGTTACCGAGCACTCCGTCCGTGAGCCGGCTCACTCCTTCTATCACAGCCGCCGCCGGTATTTCCCCTCCCGAGAGGACGAAATCACCGAGGGAAAGACGCTCGTCGCAGAGTTTACCCACGCGCTCGTCCACCCCCTCGTAACGGCCGGCAAGTAAGATCAGGTTCTTCGCGTCGGCGAGTTCCTCGAATTTATCCTGGTTGATTACCTTTCCGCGGGAGGTAAGCAATATCACCCGACCGCCACCCCTGCCAGCCTTGATCGTCCTAACTCCACGGTAAAAGGGCTCCGGCTTCATTACCATTCCGGGCCCGCCGCCGTAAGGTCGGTCATCGACGTTACTATGCGGGCCGCGGGCAAAATCCCTCAAATCCCATATCCCGAGCTTTATCTTCCCCGTCTTCCTCGCCTGGGCTATTATCCCCTTACTCAGCAAACCCCGGATGATCTCCGGGAATATGGTCAGGACGTCGAATATCATATTGACCTCAATCCAGTATATCCACGACGACGTCACGCCCTTCCAGCTCCCCGACCCTGTTTACCACGGAACGGAGCGAGTCGGCTGTCTTACCGTCCCGTCCCAGCAAATGGCCGCGATCGGCTTCGGGGACGGAAATAAGAAAGATGTCAACTTCCTCCGTATCGATATGGTCTATACGAAGTTTCTCGGGGTGGTCGAGGAGCGGCTCGATCAGATGATAGAGCAGCTCGAGGGACATTCCGGTTAGCCGTACTTTTCTTCGTGGAGCTTCTCCATTAATCCCTTTTCCGAGAAGATATCGCGGACGGTTTTGGACGGCTCCGCGCCCTTCTTAAGCCATTCGTAGGCTCTATCTTCCTCAAGCCTGATATCCCTGGGTTCCGGTCGCGGATTATAGAAACCCAGTTCCTCCAGCACTTCCGTGTCCCGTGACTTCGAACGCTCCAGAACTACGATACGATAGTAAGGCTGGTCCTTCTTTCCTGTCTTCTTTAACCTAATTCTTGCGCTCATCTTCTCCTCCTGTGTTATTATCGATCAAATTCCCATTCCTCCCGGAAGCCCGCCTAGCTTCTTCTGCAGACTTCCCATATTGTCCATCATCTTTTTCACTTTATTAAACCTTTCGAGCAAATCGTTGACCTCGCTGACCTCGCGCCCGCTCCCACGGGCAATCCGCCTCTTTCTGCTGCCATCGATTATCTTAGGATTTGCCCGCTCTTCCGGCGTCATCGAGTTTATAATCGCTTCTATTCTATCTATTTCGTCTCCTTCCAGGTCGAGGTCATCCACCTTGTTTCCCACTCCGGGCAATTTATCCAGTATCTCGCCCAGCGTCCCCATGTTGCGGACCTCGTCCAGTTGATCCAGGAAGTCCTGCAGGGTAAACTGTTTCTTCTTTATCTTTTCTTCCAGCTGTTCCGCCTTATCCTTGTCCATCTCCCGCTCGGCTTTCTCGACGAGGGACAGGACGTCGCCCATTCCGAGAATCCTTCCGGCCACTCTCTCCGGGTAGAACGGTTCCAGCGCGTCCAGCTTTTCACCGGTGCCGGCAAACTTGACCGGCTTACCGCTCACCTGGACCATTGAGAGGGCGGCTCCGCCACGGGCATCTCCGTCCATCTTGGTGAGAATGATCCCGGTCACGCCGAGCTTTTCGTCGAATTCCTCGGCAATTGACGTCGCTTCCTGGCCGGTAAGGGCATCGGCTACGAGCAGTATCTCGTCCGGCTCAATCCTGCCCTTAATCCTGACCAGCTCGTCCATCATCTCCTCGTCTATCTGTAACCGGCCGGCGGTGTCGAGAATTACCGCGTCGGCACGCTCCTGGCCGGCTCGATCAATCGACGTGGCAGCCAGTTCTTCCGGTTGCCGATCTCTATCAGCGTAGACGGGAACGTCGAGGTCGTCACCGAGCTTCTCCAGCTGTTCCCGTGCCGCGGGGCGATAAGTGTCGGCGGCAACGAGCATTGGCTTATAGCCATCTCCCTGTAGCCTGTGAGCAAGTTTACCGCAGGAAGTCGTCTTTCCGCTACCCTGCAGGCCGACGACCATGATCACGGCCGGGTCGGAACTCAAATCCAGCTCGCTGCGCTCGTGGCCCATCAGGTCGGTCAGCTCGTCCCGGACGATCTTGATTACCTGCTGACCCGGAGTCAGACTCTCCATTACCTCTTCCCCGACGGCCTTTTCCTCTATGTTGCTAATTAAATTCTTGACTACTTTGTAGTTTACGTCGGCTTCGAGCAGGGCAAGCTTGACTTCCTTTAACGCCTCCCTGACGTCGTCTTCGCTCAACTTGCCTTTGCCCTTTAACTGGTCCAGCACTTCCGTCAACTTACCGGTGAGAGATTCAAACAAGAGGAAACACCTCGGGAATTGTAGACTGGATAATTCTAAGTAAGGGGGTGGGTCTTTTCAACAAAGGGCATGAAACTCTAATAACTCCTCGCCAGCGTGGCTACGTAAACCCGCTCCGCACCGGCCCGTTTTAACGTCTTGCTGCACTCGTCGGCCGTCGCTCCGGTCGTGAAAACGTCGTCGATCAGCAGGACATTGCTGAAGCCAACCACTTCTTCCCAGGTAAAACTCCCTCTAACGTTCGTTAACCTTTCCTCGCGCTTCAACTCTGCCTGGGGTCTGGTGGTTTCCTTCTTGCTCAAGCTGCGGAAGAGCGGAATTTCCGTTTCCCGGGAGACTTTTCGGGCCAGCAACTCCGCCTGGTTGAACCCCCTGTCCGCACGTTTATCCCGGCTAAGGGGAACGTAAGTCAACCCGTCAACCGTCTCCAGAATTTCTCCCGTTTTTCCCCTGACCAGCAGAGAAGCCAGGTCGTCGGCAAGCGCTCGCTCACCTTCGTATTTCAGACCACAGATGGCTTCGGCAAGAGGATCGCCCGGCCGATAAAATCCCCAGGAACGGGCCAGGAAAAATTCCCTCTCGCCTTCGGCGCACGCATCACATACACCTCCGGCTTCCAGCGCCGGCCCGCCACACTTCTCGCAGACGGGATCGGTAATTTCCTGGAATGAATTCAGACACTCAGCACAAATGTAGCGGTGACTCGAGAGTGGTTTGCCACAGATATAACAGTGAGGAGGGTAGAGTAAATCCAGTAACGGGTACCCGACCCTCCTCGTCAGTCGATCGGTGAACTCCTTCAGAAAACCGAAAATAACGACTCAGACAATGTAGTCAGTCAGCTTGACTATCTGGCTCGTGTAACCCCATTCGTTGTCGTAAAAAGCGAGCAACTTGACCAGATTACCGTTAACTACGTCCGTGGAAGTCAGGCCCACGTAAGAGGAATAGGGGCCGAGAATGTCCCTTGATACGACCGGATCCTCGGTGTATCCCAGGGCACCGTTCATCTTTCCTTCGGCGTATTCTTTTACCTTGTCGTTCAATTCTTCCACAGTTGTATCCGTCTTCAACCTGGCCACCAGGTCAGTCACCGAGCCCGCCGGCGTCGGTACTCGCATTGCCATTCCGTTTATCTTGCCCTGCATTTCGGGAATTACCTCGACCACAGCCGTAGCCGCACCGGTGGTGGTGGGCACGATGTTCTCCGCCGCAGCCCTGCCTCGGGAAGCCTTCTTCCAGGCATAGGGACCGTCGACTATCGATTGAGAACTCGTGTAGGAGTGGACCGTGGTGAAGAGAGCACTTTCTATGCCGAACTCCTCGTTTAGCAGCTCAACCGGAGGAGCAACGCTATTCGTCGTACAGGAAGCACCGGCAACTATGTCGTGTTCATCCTCGTCGTAATCTCCTTCGTTTAACTTCCAGACCAGCTGAGGTATCTCGTCCTTGCGATCTCCTTTCGGTGGAGCGGAAACAAGCACCTTCCGGGCTCCGGCCTCGAGGTGTTTTTCCGCGTCCTCGTACTGGCGAAAGACACCCGTAGACTCCAGCGCTACGTCAACACCGAGGTCGCTCCACGGCAGTTCAGAAGGATCACTGACGGACAATATCGGATAATTTTCCCCGTTTACGACGAGTCCGTCGTCGTTGTAATCGACTTCGCCATCAAATTTACCGTAAACTGAATCGTACTTGAGTAAATAAGCAGCCTGTTTCGGGTCCTGCTGGATATCGTTAATGGCGACAACTTCGATATTGGGCATATCCTCCGTGATCCGGAAATAGGCCCGACCAATTCTGCCAAATCCGTTAATTCCGACTTTTACCATATAAATCCCTCCTGATTCTGGTAATTGAGACTATTGTTTATTCTCTGCGAACTAACTCACGTGCAAAATTTTCATGGAAGTTAAGCTTTACTCGGTTCAATAAACACGACCGGACTATGTTAAACTGCTCCGCGAGGCGACCTCTTCCAGAAAGTATTCATGTATCCCGTAATTGTCGGTAAGCTCCGGATGAAACGTGGCAGCAAGCAAATTTTCCTGCCGGAGCAATACCGGTAAATTTTCGTGGCGGGCCAGCACGTCAATTTCTGGGCCCACTCGTTTGACCTGAGGCGCTCTTATAAAGACCCCGGTAAAATTCTTGTTCTCCGTCCCCTCCTGGTTCCCGGAGATAAATTCCAGCTCGCTCTCGAAGCTCTCTATCTGACGACCGTAGGCGTTTCTTTCCACCGTGATATCCAGTAGCTCCAGCGTCGGCGGTCCGTTTTCCAGCCTCGCCGCCAGCAAAATCAGGCCGGCACAGGTGCCAAAAATCGGCAAACCATTTCGGGCTTCCTCTTTAATCGGGTCGAAGAGCTCCCACTTGCGCATCAGCTTGGAGATCGTCGTGCTTTCCCCGCCGGGTATTATCAGCCCGTTCACCTGATACAGTTCGTCGGGCCGTCGGACCAGAGAAGTTTCGACTCCCAGCTCGTTCAGGACCTTTCGGTGCTCCCGGAAGTCACCCTGCAGGGCAAGAATTCCAACTTTCATTTAGATCGACTATCGTCCCTGGATGAATTCTTCTTCAGCCATGTCTTCCATATTGATTCCGACCATTGGCTCTCCCAGGTTCTCGGAAATTTCCGCCAGGGTGGCGGGG
Source organism: uncultured Thermotogae bacterium (assembly GCA_964513485.1). Classification (GTDB taxonomy): domain Bacteria; phylum Bipolaricaulota; class Bipolaricaulia; order M55B111; family M55B111; genus JAGXLP01. Next base: position 9,347 of record CAZENJ010000040.1, read on the forward strand.
TCGTCGTGATAGGTCACCGCATCGACTATTGCTTTACCGCGCGGTTCCGGATCAGCCGACTTGAATACACCGGAGCCGACAAATACGCCGTCCGCTCCAAGCTGCATCATCAGGGCCGCGTCCGCCGGGGTCGCAATTCCTCCAGCTGCAAAGTTGACTACGGGCAACCTGCCCTCCTCGGCAATGACCCTGAGGATGTCTCGGGGCGCACCAAGCTCCTTTGCATAGCTCATCAGTTCGGATTCAGGCAGGCTGACGAGTTTCCTTATTTCGGAGTTTATCCTGCGCATGTGCCTGACGGCCTCTACCACGTTTCCCGTACCCGCTTCTCCTTTTGTCCTGATCATCGCCGCGCCTTCGCCGATCCTCCGTGCGGCCTCCGCAAGATTTCGCGCACCGCAAACGACGGGGACGTCCAGATCCCACTTATCGATATGGTTCTCCTCGTCCGCCGGGGTCAAAACCTCCGATTCGTCGACGTAATCCACGCCGAGGTTTTCCAGAATCCTGGCTTCGACGAAATGTCCGATCCTTGCCTTTGCCATGACCGGAATGGAGACCTCTTCCATTATCTCCTTCACTTTGGCCGGGTCGGCCATACGAGCAACTCCACCTGCTTCCCTGATATCAGCCGGGACCTTTTCCAGAGCCATTACGGCTGCTGCGCCGGCATCCTCGGCAATCCGCGCCTGTTCCGCGTTAACTACGTCCATAATGACTCCGCCCTTCAACATCTCCGCCAGCCCGCTTTTTACCTTGAACGTTCCCTTATCTACCATTAAAGCACACCTCCAAAATATTCCGGCTCGTACAAGCTAGATAAGATTATTAAAAATGTTTATTGCAACGAGATTCAACAATAGATTCTTTTCACAACCGAACCTTAAGCCCTAGAATAGCAATAGCAGAAGCAATCCACTTATTTTGCTCCCCGATGTTTCACAATATTATAGGCCTGAAGGGAGCCGGATAGCAAGACTGGTTCAGCTGGCCTCCCGGGTGACGGTCTGGTAAAACTTTTGCACGCTGGGAAAGGTAATTTTAATTCGCAAATCCCCCTCTTATAATTATTTATCATGAAAGTAGAAAAAATCGAAGTGGGTTCACTTGCGACCAACTGTTACGTTTTGAGCTCCGCGGGTGAAATGGCGATAATTGATCCCGGCGAGGACGGAGAAAGAATCCTGGATAGAATTGCGGAAGTGGCAGAAGGAAGACCTTCCGTAAAATTCGTTCTGGCGACGCATTTTCACTGGGATCACGTGGATGCCGCAGCCGAATTGGTCGAAAGGCTTGAAGCCGATTTCTACCTGGGAGAAAAGGATCTGAGCTATTTTAAACAGGCAACTGAAAACGCTCTCTCGCCTGATCGGCTACTCGCGGAAGGAGACACGGTTACGCTGGGAGATGCTTCTTTTTCCGTCTGGGAAACCCCGGGCCATTCTCCGGGCAGCATTACCCTGGTAGAAGCAGCTAAGCGAAAATTATTTGTCGGCGATCTAATTTTTTCCACCGGATTCGGCAGGACGGACTTACCCGGCGGTTCAAAGAGCGACCTGGAGGAGTCCCTCGCCCGGGTAGTAAAGCTCGACGGCGACTGGGAAGTTTATTCGGGTCACGGGCCGATTTTCCGGCTCGGCGAGAAGGTAAATTCCTCGCCCTACCTAAAGGACATGAGAGAATCCTAATGGACCGACAGGTTATCGACGAAGTCAGGAAGAAAGTAGACATAGTGGAACTGGTTTCCCGTTACGTCAACCTGAAGCAGTCCGGCAACAGTTATAAAGGGGTCTGCCCGTTCCACGAAGATAACGACCCTTCTCTGACGGTAGACCCTTCGAAGAAGCTCTGGCACTGTTTCGGCTGCGGCGCCGGCGGTGACGTATTCAACTTTTTAATGAAGATCGAGAACCTTTCCTTCCCCGACGCGGTAAGAGAACTTGCCCGGGAAAACGGGGTAAAAATCCCGGACCAGGGGAAGCGTTCCGGCGGACCGAATCTGACGGCGCTGATGAACGAGGTCAACGACTACTTCCACTCCAACCTGCTCCGGCAGGGAGTGGGGAAAAAGGGGCGGAACTACCTGAAAAATCGGGGTTACGGCGAGGACGTAATCAAGGAGTTTGAACTCGGCTACGCCCTGGATAGCTGGAATTCCCTGACGAACAAATTTAAGAACCAGTACGGCCTGGAAAACCTGGAGAAAGTCGGTTTAGTCAAACAATCGGACGAAGGAAGATATTACGACAGATTCAGGGATAGGCTCATCTTCCCGATCAGGTCGGTCAGAGGGAAGGTAATAGCTTTTGGGGGTAGAACCCTTAAGCCGGACGGTAAAGGGCCAAAATACCTCAACTCCCCGAACTCGCCCCTCTTCCAGAAAAGCGAGACTTTTTACGGACTGGCAGCTGCGAGGCGTTACCTCGGAAAGACCGACCGGGCGATCCTCGTCGAAGGCTATACCGACGTCGTGGCGCCTGCCAGCCGGGGAATCAAGAACGTGGTTGCCAGCATGGGTACTTCTTTGACGGAAGACCAGGTCAACCTGTTATCTCGTTACGTTTCCGACGTAGTTATTGCTTACGACCGGGACCAGGCGGGCCAGCAGGCAACTCTAAAAGGGTTAAAACTCCTCCGCAACAGGGGGCTGGGGGTCAGAGTCGCCGATTTGCCGCCGGAGAGCGACCCCGCCGACATAGTCGAAAACCAGGGCGGGGAAAAGCTGGAAGAGATCATCAAAAACGCCCAGCCGTTTCACGAATTCTATCTCGATCTTTTGAAAAGCGAGTACGATCTTTCGACCGTTGAAGGAAGGGAAAAGGCCCTGAAATCCAGCACTCGTTTCCTCAGCGAGGTAAAGAGCCCCCCGCTCAAGCACGAGATCGTCAACGAACTAAAAGACCTGCTCAAAATATCCGCCTCCGATATAACCGAGCGAATAGAACACCGGGGGAGGAAACCTTCCAGGGGGGACGGGCTTCGGGTCGAAAGAACCCAGGAAGGGCTCTCTCTGGACGAATGGGTAATCCACCTTTTGATAGAGGACAAACTGAGTCCCTCAACCCTGGAGGAGGAAGGAATACTTGACGAACTGAAACCGCAACTGCAACCGCTGGCCGAGAAGATAGTCGACGGTCGGGCCTCCGGCGACGATATAGACGATATAATGAAAGATATGGGGGAAAAGGAACGAAAAGAACTTTCCCGAATATCCCTCGTAGACGTCAACTTCGAGGAGGAGAACTCGCGCCGGGCCTCCGAAGAAGTGATAAAGAAATTTATTCAGAAAAAGCGGCTGCCCAAACTGCAGGAGGAACGGAGGCAGGCGCTAAAACAGGGCGAAGAGGAGCGGCTTCAGGAATTGCAGGAAGAGATCGCCGCGCAACAGGAGAAGCTGCAGCGTTACAGGAGTAACTGATCTAACTCGCAATCAGGACAATTCCTTCAAAGCAGACTGTACCAGTTCCTCGACCTCCAGATCTTCCCCGTTTTCCCGGGCCCGGGAGACGGCCTCTCTGGCTCTCCGGACGGAGAACCCCATAGAATCAGAAGTCAGCGCCTGAACGGCGAGGCTAACTTTTTTATTACCCTCCCCCGAGGTGCCGACTGTTTCAAATTCCAGGTCCGAGATCTTCTCCTTCAGTTCGAGGATCAACCTCCGGGCGGTCTTTTTCCCTATCCCTTTGATCGAGGTCAGCGTTTCGAGTTCTTCTTCCATTATCGCCCGCCTGAACTCGCTCTTCTCCATCGACGATAAAACCGTCAGTGCGGTCTTCGGACCCAGCCGGGAAACCGATAGCATCATCCGGAATATCTCCCTTTCCCGGGGACCGGAGAAACCGTAAAGGTTCATGTCGTCCTCTTTTACGTCCAGGTGGAGGTATATTTTGACCTGCTCCCCTTCCTCCGAGAGATCGCTTAAAACACCGCGGGACGGCTCGATAGTGTAGCCGATGCCGCCGGTTTCCACGACCAGATAATCTTCATCGTATTCTACCAGCTTTCCCTTTATATAATCGAACACGTTTATTCCCCCTGCGAGAGATCGGCCTCTCCTTTGATTTTGACAGACCCGGAAGTCAATGCCTTTAGTTTATCAGTGAAAACGTCCTCTTCCGCAACCGGTACTGAAAGGTATAATTCCGGTTTCTCCCCGTAATCTCTTTTCAGGACTGTAATATCGTCGAATTCCGCCAGGAGCTGAGCAACCTTTCCGGTGAAGGAATAAGGAAACGAAATCCGGTATTTATCTTTCTCGATTTTTTTGAGTATCTTTCCCGATTCGATTACCTTCTTCGCCGTATCGGAATAAGCGCGGGAAAGACCGCCGGTTCCCAGTTCCGTCCCGCCGAAATATCGAACGACAAATACGACACAGTTCAGCAGACCCTTACCCTTAATTACCTGTAAAATCGGCTCTCCCGCCGTGCCCGAGGGCTCGCCGTCGTTATCGTACCGCTCAACTGGCCGACCGTCCTCAATCATAACCGAGGCAGATACAATATGAGTCGCCTTCGGAAATTCTTCGCTCAGCGCGCTCCGCAGGCAATCAAGCTCTTTTTTGCTTTCCGGGTGATTTCCGACTCCGATAAAACGAGAGCCCTTCCGTTTGAACCTGGCTCTCGTCTCCCCGGAAAGCGTTTTAAAACTGGTTCTCGCCATCTCTCTACCCCGCCGGCAAATTTGTGCAATTATATCGCTAACGGGCGCCAGGTTAAACTTGACCCTGGGTAAAATCGGCCAGCCCCCAAACCCAATACCAACACCTAGAAGTATTGTCGAACTTTTGCCGACGAAAAAGTTACTCGAGAAGTTTGTCAATATTCCCCTTAAAAAACGGATGAAAAATCTTCGGTTTTCTCGTACAAGTAATAGATATTGATTCACCGGGGAGAAATCTATGGACGAACAACTGGCCTTAAATTGGTTATCTCGGCGGATGCCGGTCGGAGATGACTGTTACGCCCTTGACTGGTCCGGAACGAACCTGTTATTAACCACTGACATGCTGCATCGGGCCTCGGATTTTCCGAACGGAACGACGAATTATACCATAGGCTGGCGTTCGGTCGCCGTGAGTCTATCCGACATCGCAGCCATGGGAGGGGACCCGGAAGCTCTGGTAATTGCTTACGGCGACAGTGATTTCGAGCGAGGTAAGCTGGAAGATTTCATCTCGGGGGCGGAAGCAGTTTGTGAAAAATTCGCTGCCCGGATAGTCGGAGGAGACCTGGACAACCACGAAGAATTAACCGTAGTCACGACCGCTCTGGGCAAAGCGACAGAACCGGTTACCCGGCAGGGGGCTGAGCCGGGTGAGCTCGTCGCCGTTACCGGCGACCTGGGCCGAACCGGAGCAGCTCTCCGCTTATTCGAGGCGGGAGAAACGGATCGGGCAAACGAATTGTTTCGGTTCGAACCGCGGGTGGAAACAGGGATGAAGCTGGCTCCCCTGGCGAGCTCGATGATGGATATCAGCGACGGGCTGGCCCGCTCGCTGCACCAGCTGGCAGAAGTGAACGATCTCGGTTTCCGTATCATGGCCGACAAAATACCCTATCATCCTGCAGTAGACGAGTTTTCAGATACACAGGAGCAAAAGGAAGAGCTCGGTATTTTCACGGGCGAGGACTTCGAGTTGCTTTTCACGTCTCCGGAGGAAAACGAATTTGAGCTGGCCCGGACGGGCGCTACCGTGATCGGCAAGGTAACGGAAGGCGGCGTGGAAATCGTCCGGGGCCGCGATATATCTTCCCTGAAAGACGAAGGCTATGTCCACTAAGTCCTATCCGCTGGGCAAGTTCGACGAGGAGAGTCTGGAGAATTACGTCTTTCCTCACCTGGGAAAGAAGTGCTCGCTCGAGTACGGGCCCAGGTTCGGCTCGGATTTCAACGCGATCGAGCTGCCGGAGGAAATGGTGCTGACGGTCTCCACCGATCCCCTGGCAGTAAGTCCCGAGCTGGGCTGGGAACGTTCCGGGAAGCTGGCGCTTCAGGTAATCTCGACGGACGTCGCCGTCAGCGGAATACCCCCGTCCTACCTGGTGGCAAACTGGAACCTTCCTCCGGAAACCAGCAATCAGACGTTTGAAAGGGTCTGGCTGGGCTTTACGGAGGAGGCAAAGCGCAACGACATCTCGATAATCGGCGGGCATACCGGACGCTATTCAGATTCTTCCTTTCCCGTAGTGGGGGCGGCCACGGCACTGGGAATCGGAAGGCGGGATCAGCTGCTTTCCGGAGGACTAGCTTCAGGTGATAGGATCTTCGTATTAAACAGGCTGGGACTGGAGGCCGCGGCGATCTTCGCCTTTTACTATCCGGACAAGCTTTCGCGGCTGGTGTCCCGGGAGGTACTCTTCGAAGTAAAACAGGAATTCGACGATATCACACCGACAGGCGATCTCTCTTTTCTAGCTTCCCTGCCGGGCGTAAAAGTGCTCCACGATATCGCGGAAGGAGGATTAATGGGGGGGTTGCGGGAGCTCCTGTCCGGGAAAGGTCGCGGCGCCAGGATCGAAAAATCTAAAATTTCGGTCAAGCAAAACGTCGCCCGAATCTGCCGGGAACTGAACCTGAACCCCCTGAAAATAACCAGCATTGGCTCCGGGATCGGGGTCGTATCACCGGAATCCG
>CAZENJ010000041.1:0-5991 GCA_964513485.1 uncultured Thermotogae bacterium
TACAAAAAGCAGGATTTCACACTTGAAATTGGGAGCCCTTTTAGGGATGCTGGGTGCTAGACCGTCTCCTGTCTGTAAAATAACTTCTATAAGCAACTCTAAACTTTCAGCTAACCTGATAAAGCCGCTAAATTTAGGTTGATCTATCTTAAGAAAACTACCGCTAATATCAAGATCCAAAATTACCCGGTTTTGTCAGGCTATAATGGAAAAATGGATTGACCGAGTGCTTGGCACCGCAACCAGTATTTTGTCCAGCAGGTTAAAACTCTAATTTATCAGAGGACAATGAAGTTAGTTCTTATACCTGTATTGAACTCGTCGGGTCGGAAGAGAAGCGGGGTTTTTGTAAGGAGGGAGTTTTGAGTTTTCCGGCTTTTAGCTGTAATCTAAGTATATATAGGGGGTGATTTCCCATGAAGTGGCTACTGGTAGGTCTGGTCCTGGTTCCGGCAATTTTTCTTGTCGGAGGCCGGATAAATCAACAACCCCGGCTCGAGACGGTCGATGAACTCGACGTCGACAAGTATCTCGGAGAGTGGTACGCGGTCGCAAGTATAGAAACTTTTTTCAATAACTCCTGTGCCTGGGGTAATAAGGCGGAATACAGCCTGAGAAAAGACGGGAGAATCGACGTACTCAATTCCTGCTATACGAACCAGGGGAAGAAGAGAGAGGTACGAGCAGTCGCCTGGGTACCGGATAAATCGGAGCCGGGCAAACTGAAGGTGAGTTTCGTACCGATCTTTGGCTACAGGTTATTTCCGGCTAATTACCTGGTGTTAGAGCTGGGCGAAGACTATAACTACGCAGTGGTCGGGCACCCGTCGAGAAATCTGGGCTGGATCCTGAGCCGGAAACCGGAGATGGAACAGGAACGACTGGACGAGATTGCCGGGAAACTCGAAGAAGCAGGTTATGACTTTTCCGACTTCAAAATCAATCCCCAGCCCGAAGCGAAAACGTCAAAAAATTCCGGCACGACGGAACACTGAGTTTCTCGGGCCGGAATCAGAACCCGTCCTATTCGTTTTGACTCCATAATTCCCCATCGGACTTGCATCAGAGTTCATTTCAATTAGTCTATTTAAGACCCCGGTATATCGTTTACAGATTAAGAGTTCACGGGAGAAATATTGTTTTACCTCACGTTTGCCATACTCACCAGCGCCTCGATAGCTTTAATATTTAAGTTCAGTGAAAACCAAGGCATGGACAGGTTCGTGGTCACCAGCTTCAATTATCTCGCTGCCTCGCTGGTCAGCATTGTTATCATCGGGTTCAGCGATCTTCGACTTTCGTTACTTCCTTCGTCCTTCACAATAGAAGAACTCCTCTCGGTGATTCCGCCTCCGGGTAAAATCGCTGACCCTCGAGGCAGTCTTCTCTGGGCCCTCATCGTAGGGGTCCCTGCGGGAGCATTCTTTTTTCTCGCCTTCATCTACTACCAGAAGGGCATCAGGGAAAACGGTGCCGGCCTGGCCGGAGCGTTTTCCAAGATCGGCATTTTGATCCCGATGAGCGTCTCCATAGTCCTCTGGAACGAAATACCAACCATTATCCAGGCAGTTGGAATCGGTCTTTCGATCATTTCGATACTACTGGTAAATATCTCTCCGGAGAAGCTTGATCCGGATGAAATGCGGCCCACACTGCTGGGTCTTTTCCTTTTTAGCGGCCTGGCGGAGTTTTCAAACAAGGTATTTCAGAAATACGGCCTGGTAGAGGACAGAATGGTCTTTCTCTTTTTCGTCTTCTTTACTGCCTTTCTAATAAGTGCCGCTTTCCTGGTCTGGCGACGGAGAAGACCCGGCCCACGGGAAATATTTACCGGTTTGATAGTTGGACTACCGAACCTGTTTTGCTCCTACTTTCTGATCCTTGCCCTGGATGAGATAAAAGCTTCCGTCGTCTTTCCCCTCTATACGGCAACAACTATTGTTATCATCAATATCGGGGGCTACCTTATCTTCAAGGAACGTCTGCGAAAAAAAGAGAGATTTGCTATTAGCATGATAGTCGTAGCGCTGGTTCTGATTAACCTCTCCTGAATTATGCCACACCACCAGCTACAGGTTTTATCATATTTACCCTTACATGGGTGTCTTCATTGGCCGGGGAGCAGCCAGATTTTTTGCTCTGGTCTCTCCGACCGATTGAGTATTGACGGAAGCGATCAGATCGTTTGCAATCAGGTCCTCCCGGCTCAGGTTTCTAAAGTGGCTCGTGTGAAGCCATTGATCGTTATCCAGGGTAAATAGCGCCCAGTAAAGTATGGCTATCCAGCTGTACATGAAAACCGGAAACAACAGAACGTACTTAAATGCGCTTCCCGGAAGCCTGTCACGCAAAAATAGAGAGGAAGGAATTATGAAGGGCATAAGGGGCAAAATTACGCCAAATACCTCTACGTTGCTCATCACGTAGTTGAAAATCGGCCCCGTAAATAGCCCCGGCATAGTCCAGCGCAATAGCGTGACAAAGAAGTAAAACATGATAAAAGGCATCTGGAATAATCGCAGCCCGGCATCCAGCTGGACCGGGTTTTTCTCACAAAAAGAACGATAAAGTAACCTTGGAACGTACTGGACGAGCACTGACAGTTGCCCTCTGGCCCAGCGCAAACGCTGTTTGCAACTGGCTAAAAAGGAAACGGGTTTTTCGTCATAGACTTTTGTCCCTTTCGTGAAAGTCGTCTTTACCCCGCGAAAGAGCGCCTGGATTGAGTACTCCAGGTCTTCCGTTAAGGTGTTCGTATCCCAGCCAGTATTCCGTAATGTCTCTGAAGAGATACACATACCTGTGCCCATCAGGACGGCGGAAAGCCCGACGTTGTAGCGAGATAAAAGGGTATACCGGTCATTGATCCAGAACATCATCGAAAACGTGGCGGTCACCCAGTTATCAACGGGGTTCTTCGAATCGACGTAAGCTTGAATTATCCGCTCGCCGTTTTCGAGCCGCGAGTTCATTTCACGGAGGAAATCTTCCTCCACCAGGTTATCCGCGTCGAATACTGCGACTGCGTCGTAATCGCTGCTACCGTCCATCAGACCAATTCGGCTAAATCCGTACTTCAGGGCGTAGCCCTTTCCGGTTTTATCCTGGTTAGTTCTTTCCATTACGGTTACGTCGTGTCTGCCGGCAACCCTTGCAGTATTGTCCCTGCAGTTATCGGCAACGACAAAAACGTCGTACAGACTGGAAGGATAGTTCAGATCTCCCAGGTTCATCAGCAATTCCGATATTACCCTTTCCTCGTTGTGGGCAGGAATTACAATCGCAAACTCGTTTTCGGCTTCGACGTCTTCAATCTTTTCCTCGCCAACAACCTTTCTATCAATCAAACCCAGCAGCACGAAGGATAGATAGTAAAGAGAATACAGTATGAGCAATGAATCAATAATGTAATTGATCGTATTCATATAGAAACACCAGTAGCTCCGGTAGGTATCGGCCCCCTCCTTATATAGTTTTTACATTGTTCAGTAGCCTGTTTCAACCGGGAAAGTGGCCTTATTAAGGCTATAAAATCATTACCTCCAAGCAAGGAAACTGACCAGGTTAGCAAAACCCCCCTTACATAAGGAAAGAAAAACCATAACATTTTCTTTACATTTGCTTTACATTATTTTGATACGTTTATTATGGTTCATCGAATAGACTACAAAATTAGGAGGTGAAAACTCGAATAGCTCTTTCATCCAGGTGCTCCCCTGCAGGTTTTCAGCAATCGCCTTGGATAAAGTCGAGTTTTTACCTCAGCCGATATGTGAGATTTGCCGGTAGTTGTAAAATTCCCGGCTTCACCGGTGATAATACTAAAAAATTCGACCTGGAAAGGATTCCGGGAAACCTGAGAATGAGAAAGCTATTACAACCTAACTCTAAGTGGAAAGACGATCTGTTCGTCAGATGATGTAGCGTTCCACAGAGCTATCTGCTACTTCTGTACTAAGCCAGGCTAATCGCAATTTGATTCTATAGTTTTAAAACAATAACCTTAAAACACTTTTAGAGGTGATTTTTGTGAGTTTTACGAAAAAGAGTTTCTTAGTTTTTACGTTGGCCCTTTTGCTGGTCACACCTACCCTGGCCGTAACGGCTCAGAACGATGACGGTTCCGGTGAAAGCAAAACCCAGAAAACTGTACTGGCAAAAGTCAATGGTGCGGAAATTACCCAGCAACAGTTGTCCCAGAGCGCCCAGGTTTATCCGATAATAATGACCCTTTCCCGGCAGTACAGAACCTTCGGACAATTTCTTATGACCAGTGAAGCAGGCCAGAAATTCCTGACCGAATACAGAAAACACGTCCTTGATAAATTAATCGACCAACAGCTACAGAAGCAAAAGATAAATGATCTCGGAATAGCGGTCAGCGACGAGGAAGTTCAGAAAGAAATAGACAAAATTATTGAAAACAACAAACAGTTCGAAGACGAAAAAAGTCTGAAAGATTATCTGAAGAAGAACCAAAACATGTCCCTTGCCGACCTAAAATCGAGGATGAAAGAGAGCCTGAAAAACCAGAAACTGAGGGAGGAAGTAACAAGCGACGTTACAGTTACCGAAGAAGAGATTAAGTCCTACTACGAGAAAAACAAAAAGAGCTTCACGGACGATGAAGGTAACGCAAAGCCCCTGGAAGAGGTAAAGGGTCAGATTAAAACTACTCTGGAAAGCCAGAAGAAGAATCAGGCATTCTCGGAATGGTTAGAAGAGGTCAGAGAAGAAGCGGAAATAGTCAAAAACCTGGAAAACCTTTAAAGCCTATCTGCGGGAACCCAGAAAGTTACTTTGTCGTGACCGATTAAGGAGAGCATTAATCGAGCGCCCGGCGGGAAAGCTTTACCGGGCGCTCTTTTTAGTTCAAAAAACGAGGACCCAGATTGCAGCCCCTAAAAGCTGAAGCTATAACCCGGATACCTCGAGAAGTACCATTATTGCTGCCAGCAGGACTGTCATGAAGATTACTACTACCCACGGAGAAACTCCCAGCAAATCCGGGATGGTTAGACTACCTTTATCCGCTTTAGCAATATAACCTTTGACGGAGTCATAAACGGTGGCAAAAACGCTCGTTCCAAGGAACATCCCCGCCGCACCGAGGAGAGCGTGAACGGATCCGGTGCCCATCGCTCCGGCCAGAGTACCCGGACAGTAACCGAGAAGCGCGAAGCCGGCCCCGAAAATCAAGCCGCCGACCAGTATTGGGCCGGGAACCAGCGGTTTTACACTAAGATCCGCAGCGCCAAATCTCACCATCGTATAGATTCCAAGCGAGCCAACAACTATGGCGCTAAATATTATCTTTGACACGGTAAAATCACGCAGGAGCAGTTGCTCCACCAGTATTCCGTATTCAGTGGCACCGCCTTTCTGAAGCAGGAAACCGAAGAAGACTCCAATTACGAAAGCAGTGGTCAATCTCAACCGTCTCTTTTCCCTGAAAGCCTCGAGCATTATATCCCTCCGAGCAAAACATAAATGAGATAAGCTCCCGCGAAACCTCCGAGAAAGAAGCTAAACAGTGCGAGCCAGCTGCCGACCCCTAACTGAGCCGTACCGGAAATACCGTGTCCGCTCGTACAGCCTCCCGCCAGTCTGGCGCCAAACCCGACTAAAAAGCCCCCAAGAACAGCGGCGACCGCCCGCAAAACCGGTCCCGAACCAAAGGCGGACTTCCATAGTCCCGGCACCAGTTCGAAGGAAAAACTTCCCGACAGGTAGGCTGAAATAAACGACCCGAGTACTATCCCCCCAATCAGCAGGACCTCCCAGCCCAAACCCGGGGTAAATTTTCTGTAATACTCCTTTTCCTCGATTTTAGCTCCCCGAAAAAGTTTTTCAAAAAACCCGCCGGTCCTCACATAAGCCGTTGAGCAGCCTATCGGCCTATTCGACAGAATAAAGCTGAGCCAGAGGAGAAAGCCAATACCCCCGCCGACCAGGTAGGGTGACCAGCGGGAAAGGTTTAACCAGCCCATT
>CAZENJ010000041.1:6001-7681 GCA_964513485.1 uncultured Thermotogae bacterium
AAAACAACCCTTAACCACTAACCCCAGAAAATCCCGGTAGGGTCCTGATCGACTTCTTCTATCAATTCAGCCAGATCCTCAGCGGGGCCGAATCCCGGAACCAGCTCTTCGTAAGGATGAAGATTTCCACTGCTGTCCAGCCAGAGCAAAGACCATTTTTTCGTTTCCGGGTCGTAGCGGAACTGCGCGAAGCGACACTCGGTCCATTCATCAGGCTCTCTCCAGTGGGGTCGCTTTTCTACCAGGTTAACTTTGTTTCCCCAGAAGTTGTATTCGAGGTTGATTTCTTCCCGGTACTCTTCCGGTATCTTTTCATGAAAATAAGTGGAAAGCTTTATCTGAGCCTCTCTTTTCGCCTCTTTCGGTAACTTCATAGTTCGACTCACTCCATAAAAGGGTTTCTGTCTTCTAACAGCAACTCGCCGGAGTATCTTACGGATTCCCCTGGCAGTTTTTCAACTAACCGTCCTCGGAGGCAATTCAACTATTTTACCGAGCTCGTTTCCCCTCTCCGGGAAAAATTCAGACGGCCACGCTGTGGAGGGCTTTGATCAGCCAGAATCCCAGGGGGACGGGCCAGAAAATACCCCAGATAATGGACATAAAAATGGAAGAACCTATGTGAGACGCAGCGAGCCCCACTCCGATCCCGATCATCCCATAAGTACCGCCGCCGAGTTCCACCGTTCCTTTTCTCCCGTCTTCAGACATCTTTCACCTCCTTTACTTAAAATGTTATTTTACCAGCAGGGGTCATACAGCATTAACCTCAGGGCGCATCGGGTCGCGGAAAATAATCACCTCAGCAGGCAATTATTCATAAAGGCCATGCCCTGCTTTCCTATATCCCTTCCTGCTTTTTCTCGCTTTTTTCCGCGTCCTCTACCGGAGCAGGAACGTAATTCCCCATCGGTCCCTCAAATCTAAATTTCCCTTCGGTAAATTGGCCTATTTGGATAGCTTCGGCCGGGCACTGGTTGATACAGCGGAGGCAGAAATAACAATCCTCGCCAAAGCTAACCTTCCCGTCCCGCAAGGCTATATTACCCGATGGGCAGATCCTCTCGCAAAGACCGCATTGGATACAGTTTTCGTCCGCCCTAAATTTCTTGACGAAAAATTTTTCGAAGGTAGCAAAAATTAACTTCATAACAGGGGTAAGAAAAATATATATCAGTTTTCTCTCGGGCATCCTAACATCGCCTTTTCCGTTACTTTTCTCGATAAACTCCTCGGCCCTTTTCGCAAGCTTTTCAGTCGGCCCGTTTATCCTGGTTAAATTGTCAAAATTTGTATTCAACGCTTTTTCGGCGGGGCTCGAATCCCTGTCACTGATTAGCAAACCATCGTTACCGGGCATCAAAAAAGACGCGGAGTCCACGATGATAAAACCTTCTTTTTCAAATAAGTCGGCCGCCCGGCTCAGCGCGTTTCCAGCGTTATAACCCATAGTGCAATAAATAATCGCACCGCGCGACCCGGGAAGGGCGATTTTTCGAGCGTAACTCTTTACAAAATCAGGCATATCGTAACCGTAAACGGGAAAGCCGAAGATCAGAAAGTCGTAAGTCCTTACTTCTTCGGGTTTAAGTTTCTCGATAGAGACACAACTGACAGAACAATTTTCTTCTCGCAAGCGATCTTCTAGCTTTTCGGCAATAAATTTCGTATTACCTGTGC
>CAZENJ010000041.1:7700-13576 GCA_964513485.1 uncultured Thermotogae bacterium
TTCGGGGGATAATTTGAGCCGGGCTCTCCCTTAGGCTTCCTCGGTCGAGAGAGAAAATTGCTCGAAAGGGTTCTAGAAAATATATAAAAAGGGCGGGGACGCCGAAATCACGGCAATCCCCACCCCAAGGTTTTTCGTCTATTTCTGGCTTCAGCTTTCCCCCGCCAGCCAGCGGATCGATTGCCGCCAGAAGCTCTCGTAATAATCCCAATCGACAAAATCCGTCCCCCAGTGGGGAGCAAGGTCCGAGGCAAATGCCATGGTCCTGCCGCCGCCGTACTCCCAGACTGTTATAAAGGGATCTTCTTCTTTGATCTCGGACAGCACGGTAGCTTCGTCCTTTGAGGTCAATCTGTTGTAGCCGAGAAACCTCGGCCAGTCCTCGGAGGGAACCCCCGCCAGTATCTCGTGTTCCGGGTCGGTAATCTCGGGGCGAACGCCCTCCGGAGCCTCTACTCGATCGTCCCTGTCGCTAATTTCCACGGGCAGGATTTCTTCTATCTCGGAGTCGTGGTAATTCCCCTTGCCCTGAAAACCCTGAAAACAGACGTACCCACCTGCCATGATGAAACCGCCACCCTTTTCGACGAATTGCTTGATCATTTTTAATCTGTTCGGTCCCATAGGTACGGTAAACATATCGGGATACATGGTCAAGGTGTTTCTTCCGGTATCGCTAACTATTACGACGTCGTATTCCTCGAGTTCGCTTTGAGATTCTGGAAATTCACTCAGCACAAGATGGTTTGGCAGGTGGGTAACTTCGATATTCTCATCGTCTTCCAGTGCTCCCTTCAAATAGACTGACATGTCGTCAAAGCCGCCTAACTTTACAGTATCAAATCCTTTCGTGTGAATTTTAGTAACTGCCCAGGTTTCTCCCAAAAAAAGCACTTTTACCGGTTTGTTTTCCATAATGATACCTCCAGTGTTTGTTGTTTAGTCATTCTTTAACGGAACCGAGAAGCAACCCCTTGATCACGAGACGGAGAAAGAAAATATAGATCAAAAGCACCGGGATGATGGAAATCGTCGCCCCCGCCATGTGCACATTCCAGGCCGCGACTGTTGTCCCTTTCAGATTTGCCACGGCGACCGTAACGGGTTGAGAGCCGGCTCCAGACGTAAGCGTGAGACCGAAGAGAAATTCGTTCCAGATGTTGGTAAACTGAAAGATGCCCACAACTGCAAAGCCGGGCAGAGAAAGCGGGATTATTATTCTGGTAAAAATCTGTAGTACCGAGGCCCCATCTATCTGTGCTATTTCGATTAAGGATTCTGGAATCGGATTGATATAGTTGTAAAAAAGTAGGGTGGTAATTGGTATTCCATAAGCGGTGTGAGTCAATATCAGGCCGAAAATCGAGTTGTAAAGCCCCAGCGAGCCGATAAATTTGACCAGCGGAATCAGGATTGACTGGGGCGCAATATAGAAACCGACAATTATAACGAAGAAAATGATGCTCGACCCCGTAAATTTGTACTTGGCAAATATATAACCGGCCATACATCCCAGCAGCGAAGAAAGTGCCGTAGCGGAGGCCGTCATGACGACGCTATTCCAGAGGTTTCCTTTTATCCGGGCGAAAGCCTTTTTGTAAGCGGATAGTGTCGGATTATTCACCGGTTTTATCGGCGCCTTGGCCAGCTCGGACTCGGGTTTTAGCGACGTATTTAACAAACTGTAAATAGGCAACAAATAGAATATCGATAACGCCAGGAGCAAGATATATATTACAAATCTGCCAAAACTGGAAAATCTTTTCATCTTAAGCACTGTCCCTCATTTTTACTACGAAAGGAATTGCTATAAGCGCCGACAGCACGAACATTACAAAACCAATCGCGGCTCCGTCCGCGAAAAGATTTCTATTGAAAGAAACCCTCCACATGTAAGTCGCCAGGATCTCGGACGAGTATCCCGGCCCTCCACCGGTCGTCAACCAGACCAGATCAAATACCCGCAATGAATACATCAACAGCAAAAATAATATCGTAAACGTGGGGGTCTTCTGGAGCGGAATAATTATCCGGAGATATTTCTGGAGCTGCGATGCTCCATCGACTTTGGCCGCTTCCAGGATGTCCTGTTTCACGCTGGATATCCCGGCATAATACACCAGAGTCGCGAATCCGGAAAATTGCCAAATATAAATTATTATCAAGCCAAGCATGGACTGGCTGGACGAAGTTAGCCAGGGCTGGGTCAAAAATCCCAGGTTTAGCAGTCGGAGCAAATTATTTATAGTCCCCGTCTTTGGCGCAAACATCCAGACCCACATGGTGGCCGAAACGACGAAGGAAAAGGAGAGCGGAATAAGAAAGATCAGCCTGAAAAACTTTTTACCTTTTATTCCGAGGTCCAGCAAAATGGCGTTTATCAGGCCCAGCGGTATGGTTATACCGATAAACGCCCCTGACAGAATCAGGGTATTAACCAACCCCTTCTGAAATGCAAAGTCCTGTGTGAAGAGGTCGATATAGTTTTTCAATCCGACGAAGTGTCCAAATCCTCCCAGCCCCTCCCAGCTCATGAATGAAGCCCACGCGCTCCAGCCGGCAAACGAGTAGACGAAAATCAAAATAAGCAGAATAGCCGGTAAAAGAAAAAGTCCTATCTGGATCGATTTCTTCACACTGCCTCCCCTCCGGGGTTGCTAGTGGTTACGGTAAAATCCGGGCGGGAGTAACTTTTCCCCGCCCGGATATTCAATCTCTAAGCCTTCAGGCTTACCAGTTTATGCTCCTGTAGGCCTGTGCGAAATTCTTCACGCCTCTCTCCACGTCCGGGTTTTCGAAGAATTTGCTGAACATGCGACCAAATACGTCAAGCCAGGCGGACGGCGGTCCGGCAAAGGCGGACTCTACGATAACCGTATCAGGGTCCCTGAAGTCACTTAAGATGTCCTGGGATATCTCGTCGTACATGTCGGTAAATGCGTCCACTCTGGGGGGTGTCGCTCCTTTAATCGGGTTGAACACGGTTTCCGCTTCGACGGTCTTCAACATCTGTAACCACTTCCTGGCGGCTGTCGGATGGGGTGCACCCTTCGGCAGGACAAAACAGTCAAAGTGAAGTGAGAAGACCCCCTGAGTTCCCGGCGCAGTCTGGTAATTGAAGTCTTTCACCGACTCCCAGCCAACCGCGTTAAAGTGACCCTTTACCCAATCTCCCATCTGATAAAATACCGCCTTGTCTTCTACGAGCAAATCAGCGGCCTGATCCCAGGTGAGCGCCGCGTAGTCCGAATTTATATAACCATTGTCGATCATCCTTTTAATCGAGGTTAACGCTTCTTCTATTGCCCTGTCTTCGCTCGGGTTGGCCTCGCCGGAATAGAGTTTCTCCAGGTATTCGGGACCTCCGTGCGGAGCCGCCAGAACGAATGACTGGAAAACCTGACTTGCTATCCAGAACTCCTGACCGGAGCCCGCACCTATTGCATAAGGTATGTAGCCGGCCTCTTTGGCCTTCTCCATTGCCTGGAAGAACTCTTCCTGGCTTGTTATGGGCATATCGATATTTAGCTCTTCGACCAATTTTACGTTGTACCAGAGACAGTTGTTCCTCATTATGTTGAGCGGAATCCCGTACTGGTGACCGTTAATTGTTCCCATTTCTTTCACTTTCTCCGGTACGGGAAAGTTCTTCCAGAGCTCGTCTATCGGTTGCAGTACTTCCACCCAGGATTCCAGCATCCCGCTGCCGTAAGTGAGCTGGAAAGTATCCGGGGCGTTACCGGCCATTATCATCGTTTTCAACTTTGACCGCATTATACCTCCGCCTCCACCTGAGACGGGATTCTCAACTATTTTGATATCAGGGTAAACCGTCTTATATAGGTCGTACAGTGCATCAATTGCTTCCTTCTCTCCTCCCGCCGTCCACCAGTGGTATATGGTCAACTTTTTATCGGTTTTTGCGCTGACGACAGCTGAAGGGATCAAGACTGCCAGAGCCAACAGTAAAGTTAAACAAATTATCGAACTTCTGGATTTAATCATATAAACCCCCTTTGGAGTGATAAATTATTGTAAAACGAAGCCGAAACTGTATAGGTTTAACCTATCAACCACCCCCTTTTCTCGAGCTAGTTTGGAAAAAATTTCTCGTAACTTTTGGGTTCCGTCAGCATCTCATCGAGCTGAGTTATAATCGAACCACGAGCACAGGCAAGACTGCTGTTACCTACGGTTTCAATATCTATCTCTCTGATACACAGCTTGTCTGCCAGCTCGTTGGAAAATGACTTTGCCCCCTTCATCACGTTATTTTTTATTTCCGGAAAGGCCTCCATGTCTATTACCAGGAGAGACGGGTTAAAGATGAAGAAAAGATCTTTAATTTTCTGGTTCAACCTTTTCGTGATTTCTTCCAGCGATGAACTTGATCCTGCGGCATTCGCAATCTTCGTATTGACAAAATTATCAAGACAGGTTTCGTTTCCACACTTGCACGGCGGGAACTCGTCATCCGGGGCTGTACTGACCGAAGTATGCCCGAACTCTCCTGCAGTGCCATTCCTTCCCTGTAAGATATTTCCATTGTGATATATACTACCACCGATATTGACTCGTGACTGATGCCGGCCACTGGACCTAACGGCAAGATAAACTGCTACCAGATCCGGTTCGTCGAGCAAGTCTTTGGATTCGAGCACGGACAACAGTTCTTTATCAACATCGTTCCCGACGGAAACCGGAACCTCGAACTGTTTTTGGATTGGCTCCCGCAGCGGTACCAGCTCATCCGTTTTAAATCTGGTAATTGGTTTGAAAGATCCTTCCCTTACTATACCGGGAACCCCGATACCAATCGCCTTGATGCTGGTAAACGGAACTTCTTCACGCTCGATCAGTGAATTAATCCCCTTCACCAGCGCACTCGAGATTTCGGAGTAGTTACCGTCCTGAATTGCTTCCATATCCAAAAAACCGCCCTCGCTGGAGACCAATCTCCTGGAGAGATCAAAGAGAGCGATATTGAATTTGGGAATGGACAAATCAATCCCGATGAGGAAATGATTTGAACCGTCGAACTCATAGATGGTCGGCTTCCGTCCCGCAGAAGTGTCCTTAACACCTTGCTGCCTTACCAATCCCCGTTCGAGCAATTCTTCAATCACTTTTGTCACGGTGGGAACGCTAAAACCCGTGATATCGGATATCTTCCTCTTCGTCGTCCCGGAATGATCGCTCAAATAATCCAGAATAGCTGTCTTTAAATCGCTGTTGCTCGTTGCCATAAGGTATCGCCCCCACCAATTATTTAATCTATTTTAATAAGATAATTTTTCTAATTTATATCAAAGTTTAATTGTTGTAACTCGTAATTTGGTTTTTATTGCTGTTTAACTTAGTTCCGTCTTTTAACCATATTATATGGTCTTTCATCCGTTGACTTCATTTCGTTAGAAGCATTATATATGATCGTAATCGCAATTTCAAATAATAAATTAATTTTAAAAAGTAACTTTATTAGAAAATTTTAATATATTTAGCCGCCTGAATTTCCAGTACGGAAAAACAATTGCGGGCAGTTTTGATCTAAAATGAGCTAAAGCTCCCGGGAATTGTTCCGACACACAAGACGGTTTCCCTGTAGCACAACTCCGCCAACCACGTCAGGAAGTCAATTACCCCGCCCGGAAGGGCTGGATAATTGACGTAAGAATATAATTCAGAGTGTAAAACCCATAAGAAGGGGTAATACCCCCCTTATTTACAATCGAAAAGTTATTCGGGGGGGGCAAGGAAAAAGCTTCTTTTCGATTATGTCTATTTTTCGTGACCATCTCTGGTTCAGCGGATCTTCAGACTGTCAGAGACGTTTCTCATCAAGTCTCGACGCCTGGAGCTCCGCTTCAGGGAATATA
>CAZENJ010000041.1:13660-15566 GCA_964513485.1 uncultured Thermotogae bacterium
GCCCCAGAGAGATTGCCGCATTTACAAGAGCGGTGGCTCCGAGGACAGCCCAGAACGATGCGGAAAGGTGGAACCCGGCCACGCCGGTCCACAATGGGTACAGAATCCCGATCCCCAGAGCGATAAATTGCGTAAGCTGTACCCTCAAAGTTGACAGCGGTTCCCCTGTTTGATCTCCGGTTGAAGATAGATTTCTATTGTTGTAAATTGCCAGAAAAAATACTAGAGAGATACAGATTATCAGGCCCAGCTTTACGGGATAGTTCTCGAATCCCGGCCACCAGAAGTCGCCCAAAAGCCAGAAGTATACGGCTGCTCCGGCCAGTAACGTGCCGGGTATGAAATGTTTCTTGTTTGACTCACTCATAGTTGCATCCGCCAGAAATATAGCCGCACCGGCCCCCGCAATTACACCGGATAAACTGTAGCTTAACCACAGGGACAGTGCAGTTAAAAATATTGTATCGGCAAGGCCGGCTGGCAGACCCGTCGTCCGATTTAAAACCCTGAAGGCGAGAAGAGCCCAGAAGAGGAAAAGCAATCCCTGCGCCCCGATCAATGTAAGAATTACCACCTGACCGATCGCCGCCATGACCGCAGTTAGATGATGATCTGGATCAATCTCCCGTCCCAGCGCCCAGACGAGGAAAACCGAGATAAAAGACCTGGCTCCCGCGACAAGGGAGCCAAGAGGAGATTCACCGGCAAAATAAGATAGGAGGCCAAAGCCGAGAAAGGAAGCGACGGATAACAAAATAATTAAAAGGTTGCTCCGATAGCCAGGATCTACGGGCCGACCGATGGTCGATAGTTTCTCCATTAAATAACACCCGTAAAATACCTTAATTCCATGAGCCGGAGTTTAATTTTTGACATCAACACCACCAAAGAGTGCCAGATAATTGATAATCAGCGTGGGCCGTTCTTCGCCGCTCTCCGGAGGTGACGAACTGGTTTTGTTGTCCAGTCCCCCGAAAAGAGGCAGACCTTTGATAACTACCTGCCAGTCCTCGGGAATGTAGAGATCGGCCCCACCGAACATGGCAAAGATATCGAATTTCGCTTCCGGCCCGGACATCCTCGCCCCCCTGAGATCTATCTCGGCCCCACCGAACATCGTAACGCTGCTACCGCCCTTGAAATCCTGTGAGACCACCTTGCTACTGGCGCCAGAAAACAACGCCACGGTATTAATTGAGTCCTTATCGACGACCGCCGGGCGATCACCACCCCGGAAGAGAAACCACAAACCGACAAGAATCAGAATCACGGGCCAGAAAGAAATGTGTTGGAATAAATCCACGCTCTCCAGGTTGTGAACCAGCAAAAGCGCACCCACTATAAGAACGATAAAGCCGCCGAACTTCCCCGCAGGATTGGTTACGAGGTTGTAAACCCCGGCCAATATCAGGAGCACGGGCCAGTAGGTAGCTAGCAGCTCCCAGAAACTTCTTTCAAGGATTCCAAGGTTCCCCAGAATTATGAACCCCGCAATTACAATTAATAGAATGCCAATCCATCTTCTTTGTGCCATTGCTTCAAATCCTCCTTTTTATTAGGCCTTGCCCTGTAAACATGTCTGGACAATTTAGTCTAAACTACAGGTATTACTTTCGCATCGGCTATTTGTCCAGTCTTGATTTGGTAAACAATTAGTAACTAAAAACCATTCTAATTCAGAGAATCTCCCCCTGTCAAGAAAATGGCAACGGAATTCAGTTTTCTTTCCCGCTTTCCGAGAAACAAGTGTAAAGCAACGGGCTATGCAAAACAGGATGCGCTATACTGTCAATTACCTCGCCCTTCCGGGCGTGGCTTGTAGAAAAACCTAATTTAAAATTAACTGCTACCTACTTCAAAAACGCGAGACCCAGCACCCAGCAGTCAATTCGGAACTGGCTTTGTA
>CAZENJ010000042.1:0-15017 GCA_964513485.1 uncultured Thermotogae bacterium
CGGGGCTTGTAGAAAAACCTAATTTAAAACCAACAACTACGTACTTCAAAAACGCGAGACCCAGCACCCAGCAGTCAATTCGGAACTGGCTTTGTACCTGCATTGAACTTTAATAAGCAGGGCGAATTGACTGCTGGGTACCTCGTATTGAGTTAAGTTAACTAGCGGCTCATCCCCCAGGCTGTGCCCCGGGGATTCTCAGCTATTTATTGGTAAAGTGTGACATAAGAAAAATTCAGGTTAAAATAGCTTCCGGAGAGAACCTAGCCGGGCTGTTTCCCGAAAAAGAAATTTTTGGCAGGTTTGAATAACTTTTCGACCAAACCTCCAGGCAAGAAGAAATGGAGTAAGGAAAAGTGTTAAATATAGCTCATAGGGGTGCCAGAAGCGTCGCCCCGGAAAATACACTGGCTGCCGCGGAAAGGGCTCATCGCGATGGAGCCGACATGTGGGAATTCGATATTCGTTCGACAAAGGATAATGAGATCGTCTTGTTCCATGACGAGTCCCTGATGAGAACAACGGACGTGGAGGAGGTTTATCCTGACAGGAGCAGCTATCGGGTGAGGGAATTTACTCTGACCGAAATAAGACGGCTTGACGCTGGAAGCTGGTTTTGTCGGGAGGATCCATTTGGCGAGATCGAGCGGGGAGGGGTTTCGGACCACCATCTGAGTGAATACCGGCAGAGCAAAGTTCCCACTCTCCGGGAAGCCCTTGAACTTACCCGGGAATTAGCCTGGCGGGCCAATCTAGAAATCAAGCCACGACACGATTCAGGGACACCGGAAAGCAAACTATTGATTCGGAGGACGGTTTCTTTGCTCGAGGAATTGGGCCTGGAAGACGAAGTTATAGTTTCTTCTTTCGAACCGGAGGTCGTGAGGGAATTAGAAAGGTTAAATCCGCGTATACCGTCGGCAATTCTGATCAAGGAGCCGGTAGCCGATCCGGTAAAATTCCTGGAACAAAACGGGGCGAGGTTCTTAAATATTGCCGCCTCCGCGCTTGAATCGGAACAGGGGGTCGCCAATGTAGAAAAAATAGGCAACAGCGGGGAGTTTGGAGTGATTGTCTGGACGGTCGCCGAGCTTGAAGGACTGAAAAAGTTTGTTGCTAACCCTTTTATTGATGGAATAATTACCGATTATCCCGATCGACTCAAAGAGCTCGTAGGGGACGTTAGATTTGATCGGAAGAACTTACGGTGATTTCAGTTGACTCTAAAACCAATCCTGCTGGTTCTGGCATCAAGTGTCTTGCACGCAGCCTGGAACTATCTTGCCAAAAAAAGCGGTGACAAACTGTCCTTTTTGTTCGCGGTAAAAACTACTTCACTGGTTATTTTAACTCCAGTAATCCTATACTACCTAACCTGTAGTGCGGCAATCCGGGAAGGTCTAGCTAATTACAGGTTGTTGATCGTTCTGGCTCTTGCGAGCGGTTTGATTCATTCTCTCTATAATTTTTTCTTGAGCCGGGCTTATGAATACGGGGATATCTCTGTCTCTTACCCGATAGCGAGGGGCACGGCCCCCTTTTTGGTGGCTCTGTTCTCTTTCTTCTTTCTTGGAGAAACACCGTCTCCGGCAGGTATCTCGGGCATGGCTTTGATTGCTCTAGGTATATTCTTGCTGGTTAAGAGCCGCCCTCCTCAGGAAGTGGAGGGGGAGGGACGAGAAGAGGTTTCGTACTTCAATTTAAAGAATCCTGTTCTATTTGCTATTTTAACGGCAATTATGATCTCCCTCTACGTTTCTTTTGATGGTCTGGGGTCCAGGAATTTTACGCCCCTATCTTTCATGTACTTTTATTCTTTTGTGTCCATTATATTTCTATCTATTCCGATTTCGAGAAGTCCCGGGGTGTTATTCCGGGAACTGCGAGAAAATAAGGGGGCGATCTTTGCCGGTGGGGTGATGATGCCCCTCTCGTATTTACTTGCCCTTCATGCTATGCGCCTATCACAGTTGGGTTACGTGGCTTCTCTCAGGAATGTCTCCGTAGTATTTGCGGCCTTTCTCGGTTTTTTATGGCTGGACGAGCCTTTCACCCCGTTCCGCCTTGGCGGTAGCGCGATAGTTTTTCTGGGAGCGTTATTCCTTGGCTTTGGCTGATTTTATCTTTATGACTTTTTGCGATTTCCTTGATATTTTCTTTTATTATTGTTATGTTTTCTTTGATTATGACTGATATACTTGCTGAAGAGAGGAGAAGAAAAATCCTGCAGGAACTTGAGGCTGAAGGGACTGTCAAGACCTCTCAATTGGCAAATCTTTTTTCCGTTTCGGAAGTTACCATTCGCCGCGACCTCGAAGTTCTGAAAGAAGAAGGGAAGCTTAAGAAAGTTCACGGCGGGGCTGTGGCTAGCGAGAAGGATTTCCAGTCTTCTTACCAGGGTAATTCCATTACTTTCGAACCCTCTTTTCAAAAGAAAAGTAAAATTCATCAGGAAGAGAAGAAAAAGATCGGAGAAAAAGCAACCGAACTGATTCGGGACGGAAGTTCTATCTTCGTGGGCACGGGGACTACGACAATGCAGATCGTCAAGAACCTTGAGGAAAAGGCTGGTTTGACGGTCGTGACTAATTCCCTGATTCATGGTCTCGAGCTTTCCCGCACTTCGGACGTGGAAGTTTTGATGACAGGAGGGCAGCTCAGAAAAAATACGTCCGCTCTGGTAGGTCCGATCGCCAAGCGGTCGCTCGAGGAGATATACGTGGATACACTTTTCCTCGGCATAAACGGCATCTCTATAGATCAGGGCTTTACGGTTCCTACACTGCCGGAAGCCGAAATGTCCAGGAAAGTGACGAGTATTGCCAATGAGGTAATAATCGTGGCTGACTTTTCCAAGTTCGGGAAGGTCAGTCATGCCAAGGTAGCCGAAATCGACGGTGCCCACAGAGTAATTACGGATGATCGAGTGGACGAGTCCTACAGGGAAGCGTTCTCGGACATAGGGGTTGAGCTCGTTCTTGCTTAGGTTGGCCCGATGGAGCCGGGGATGAATTATATTTTTTTACAGAATAACCTATCGTGTTACATGATGGCAGCTATCATCTGGAGGTTAACATGACCGATTATCTGGGAAGCGTTGGTATAGACCGGGAGCCAATAAGCCGAATCATAATCAGGCGGATACTGAAACATATTAAGAAAGCCGATTTGCAGCCGGGAGATAAACTGCCATCCGAGAAGGAGTTAATGGAAACGATGGACGTCGGACGCTCTTCTATCAGGGAAGCCTTACACGCCCTGGTAACCGTCGATATACTCGAAACCAGGCCGGGCAAGGGTTACTACGTTAAAAGGAAGTCCAACGTATTCTGTCTCCCGGGGGGCAGCGAACTGGCCGAAGTGTTGATAGAGGAACAGGACTTCATGGCACTGGTTGAAGTAAGGAAGATTCTGGAAAAGAAATCAGCGGAACTGGCGTGTCAGCGAGCTACAGAAGAGGATATTGATAAACTGAATGATATCATGCAGGAAATAAGGGATGCTGCCGAAAGAGAAGAAAATATTTCCGACGTAACAGTCAAGCTACATCTCGCCCTGGCGGAGGCTACCAAAAACCCGGTTATGGTCCAGCTTATGGATCAGATCGTTCCGCTGATCGTAACCAAGGCCAGGACAATGGAGCTACCGCCGGAAAAAGACGTAGAAATACATACGGGCGTGGCGAAAGCGCTGGAGGAAAGAAACGCCGAGAAACTCCAGCAGTGGGTGGAAGAACACCTGGAATACATGAAGCAAAGGTTTATTTCTCACGTCGAAAGCGAGAAAAAGGAAGGTAACGAGTGATGAGCTAAATCATTTCATTCGGGGGGGTGAGACACGGGGCCAGGATAAACAAGTACGAGGCTGTCCAGATTTGAGAAAGATGAGAACCAACGAGATTTTACCCAGTTTACCTAAATTTATATGAGGTGAGACAATGCATAAAAATTATACTATCCTAACTACTTTAGTTGCTTTGCTCTTTGTCGGCCTGTTGCTTCCCGGGTTCGGGGTTAGCGCTCAAAGCGAGGAACCGGTCAAGGCGTTAATGATTCCGGCCGGGGGTTTGACGCCCGGATTCCTGAATTCCAACACCGGCGGGAATATGGCAGGTGCAGTGTACGATTATCTTTTCCGCGTCAACGCCGAGGGAGACACCGCACCTTCGCTGGCAAAATCATACGATGTTTCGGACGACTCCAGGGTTTGGACGGTCGAGATCAGAAAAGGCGTCACTTTTCATGACGGGACGAAAT
The DNA here is from genome assembly GCA_964513485.1 of uncultured Thermotogae bacterium. Lineage (GTDB taxonomy): Bacteria > Bipolaricaulota > Bipolaricaulia > M55B111 > M55B111 > JAGXLP01. The sequence continues at coordinate 4,257 of CAZENJ010000042.1, forward strand.
TGACCGCCAAAGACGTGGTTTATACTTTCGAGCGGTTGATCGACCCCGACGTAGGTAGCGCGCTACTGGGCACCCTGGGTTCACTCGTTGATAACGTGAAAGCTCTCGACGAGTATACCGTCCAGTTCGATCTAAGCCGGCCCGATGCTGCATTTCACAAGAAACTTACCGATTCCAACGCAGCGGTAATTTCTTCCGAATACAACTACGAGGAACTCGGCGATACGGAGCCGATGGGGAGTGGCGCATTTAAAGTCGACAAAGTCGTCCCCCGGGAAAGGATAATCTGTTCGGCCAACGAGAATTACTGGCAGGAAGGCGTGCCGAAGATCGATAAACTTACTTTCCTGATGGTGCCGGAGAAGGAGACGGCTGTAAGGATGCTCTCGTCGGGACAGGGTGACATCATTACGGACCTCAGCCCCGATCAGTACCTGCGCCTTCAGACGAAAAAGAACGTTGACGTGCTGAACGAACAGTACGCTGCTCCGATAATGATCGATCTGAATACGGAAAAGGAGCCGTTCAAGAACAAGAAAGTTAGAAAGGCACTTGCTTACACAATCGACAGGCAATCTCTCCTCGAATCGGCCGGATTCGGTCTGGGTACGGTGGGGAACGATACGCCAATTCCGACCTGGCACAAGTTCTACGACGATCTTGGCGGCATAAGGAAAAGAAACGTCGAAAAAGCGAAACAGCTGCTGAAAGAGGCCGGTTATTCGGACGGAGTCAATGTAACGCTTTACTGTGGCTCCAATATTCCGCCGGTCCTGTCCGTGGCGTTAACCGTTCAGGAAATGGCAAAATCAGCCGGGTTCAATATCGAACTCCATACGCTGCCCCGGTCGACTTATCTTTCCAAGTACTGGCTCAAGGTACCGATGTCCGCTACCCTCTGGGGTCACCGAGAAGATATCACTCAGTTGCTTGGCTCATCTCTGACCTGTGACGCCTCCTGGAACGCCAGTCATTACTGTAACAAGGAGCTGGACGAGTACATCGAGAAGGCCAGCGGGACGCACGACAAGGAAGAACGCCAGAAGTACTTCAGCAAAATTCAGGAAATCCTGCACGAAGACGTGCCGGCCGTAATTCCGATGTTCAAGGATTACCTCGGTGCTACCTCCAGCAGGATCACTGGCTTCCATCTGACCCAGAACTGGATCAACGACTACAGGTACATCGAACTCAGGGATTAAAAGTTGCTAACTGACGAATCAGCAATAAATCTCAAGGTGCCCTTTCCCTCCGAAAGGGCACCTTGTTTTACGTCAAAGCAGGGGAGGTGGTGACAGGATGACAAAGTTCTTGAGCAAACGGCTCGTGAACATGGTAATTACCCTCTTCGTGGCGTCGATAATAATCTTTACTCTGACGGAAATAATGCCCGGTGACGTAGCGCAGATGATTCTCGGTCAATACGCCACGGAGGAATCGCTGGAAGCACTGAGGGCTCAACTCGGACTGGATCAATCACCGCTGGTAAGGTACAGGGACTGGATCTGGGGGGTTTTACACGGTGATCTCGGTACCTCGCTCAGCATGAAAGGGGTTTCGGTAGCCTCCCTGCTCCTGCGCCGCGGCAGGAATTCCCTGTTTCTTGCGGTAGCCGCAACTATCTTTTTGGTGCCGCTTTCCCTTTTCCTGGGGGTGATAGCTGGTTTAAAGGAGGGAAGCTGGTGGGATCATATTATCTCCACGTCCTCCCTGATTGCCCTCTCTCTACCCTCTTTTATCTCCGGGACCTTTCTGATGATGATTTTTGCCATCTGGCTGAAGGTAGTTCCTGCCATGAGCTCAATAGAACCGGGGGCCAACCTGTTTAGCGTGTTTCCGAAGTTGATCCTGCCCATTGTTACAGTGTCGCTGGTCCTCCTCGGCTACGTTGCCCGAATGGTCAGGGCCAGCGTAATTGACGCCTCTCATTCCGATTACGCCCGGACGGCGGTTCTAAAGGGGTTGCCCCAGCTCAAAGTCGTATGGCATATTCTTAGAAACGCTCTAATGCCTACAGTAACTGTAATAGCGATGAACCTTGGCTGGTTGATCGGGGGCCTGGTAATCGTAGAGACTCTCTTCGCGTATCCCGGTCTGGGACGGCTTGTTTACGTCGCCATCCAGAGGCAGGACATTCCCCTTATTCAGGCCAGCGTCCTGCTGACCAGCGCGGTTTACCTGTTGCTCAACCTGGCTTCCGACGTTATCTACACGTTTCTTGACCCAAGGATCCGGTATTAAGAGGGGTAAAATGGTAAATCTAATTGGCTTTATCCCGGGAGGATTTTGCTGATGGAGAACCTCTTGAGAAGAGCAAGAAATACTGTTCAGGTAGTCAAGCGGCTGAGCCATTCCCGGCTGGGCCTGATTGGAATGTCGATAATAAGTCTATGGGTAATCGTTGCCTTGCTTGGTCCTATCATCGCTCCGTATTCACCGACGGCCTATCACCCGCAGGACAGGTTCGAAGCGCCGAGCCTGAAGCACCCGTTCGGCACGGACCGGTACGGGCGAGATACTTTTAGCCGGGTAATAATTGGCAGCAGGTCAGTTTTGCTTCTGGCGAGCTCGGCGACACTGATAGCCCTTATTCTGGGAAGTTCGATCGGTTTGATTACGGGTTTTCTGGGCGGAATAGTCGACGAAGTCGTCATGCGGTTCATGGACATCCTTATGTCATTTCCGGCGTTGCTTTTCGCCATGTTGATTCTGGGAATATTTGGCCCCAGCACCTTCGGGGTAATAACGGTCATTGGACTGGTCTACGCGCCGAGAATAGCCCGGGTGGCACGAAGTGCGGTGCTGGAGGTCAAAGAAAAGGAATTTATCGAGGCGGCTAAGGTTCGGGGAGAATCCAACCTGTACATAATGTTTGTCGAGTTGTTGCCAAATATCTGGGGGCCGCTGGGAGTGGAGGCTTCGGTTAGGTTTGGCTACGCGATATTTCTCAGTGCTTCGCTCGGCTTCCTCGGGCTGGGGGTACAGCCGCCGACGCCGGACTGGGGGCTTTTGATGAAGGAAGCCCAGTCCTACATGACCTGGGCCCCGTGGATGTCGATATTTCCGGCCCTGGCAATTGCTTCGCTAGTAGTTGCGGTAAATTTTCTGGCAGATGCCATCCGCAAGTACGAAGCCGGTGAACTTTAGGAGGAATAACAGCAATGAATAGACTCAGAACTGCCGCGAATCCCGTGCTGGAAGTGAAGGACCTCGTAGTTAAATATACCACAAGGACAGGCGACCTGACTGCTGTAAGAGGTGTCAACCTCTCGGTGGAAAAGGGCGAGACGCAGGGGATAGTCGGCGAGTCGGGTTGCGGGAAAAGTACGCTTGCTTTTGCAATTATGGGTTACCTGGATCGAAACGGTCGGATAGACAGCGGTCAGGTGCTTCTGGACGGGGAAGATATTTCTGATAAGTCGGAAAGCTGGATGCGGGATATCTGGGGGAACGAGCTTAATATCGTCTACCAGGATCCCTCTGCGGCCCTGAATCCTTCAATAAAGATAGGTAAGCAGGTTGGAGAAGTCCTCGAGACGCACGAGGGCCTCCCGGAAAAAGAGGCGCGAGAGGACACGATAGATACCCTCCGCGAACTGCAGATTTCCGACCCCGAAATCGTCGTCGACAGCTACCCGCACGAACTGAGCGGCGGCATGCGACAGCGCGTCTGTCTGGCAATGGCTCTCGTTTCCCGCCCGAAGTTGCTGATAATGGACGAGCCGACGACCAACCTGGACGTCACGGTGGAAGCAAAGATTCTCGACATTATCAAGGATTTAAAGGAAGAGTTCGAGACGACGATCATCTATATTACCCACGATCTGGGGGTAGTCTACGAGGTCAGTGACAGGTCCGGCGTTATGTATGCCGGTAAATTCGTCGAGGAGGGGCCGACGAGAGAATTGATAGCGAGTCCGATACACCCGTATACGAGGGGGTTATTGCGGACAGTGCCGGAAGTTTCGGCCAGTACCAGAAAAGGCAAGTTGCGGCCGATAGAGGGGTCGGTCGTCGAGCTGGGAGATCTGCCGAAAGGTTGTAAATTTAACCCCCGATGTCCCTATCGAGAGGAAGGTTGTGGTGTTTCCGAACCGGAGTTCAAGGAAGTGGAAGAGGGACATTTTGCCCGCTGTTACGAGACGGAAAAAGTTCTGGCGGAAGAGTACGACAGGAAATCTTCTGAAGGGGGAGAGTTCTACGAAGCCCGCTCCGGGGAGAAGAGCCGGACGATCCTTCGGGCTGATGAAGTTAAGAAGTATTTCGGAGAGGCCAGCACCGGATTATTTAATCTGGGAGGAGAAGACGAGCGCGTCCGGGCGGTCGACGGGGTAAGTTTCGCTTTGAACGAGGGCAATACGCTGGGGGTCGTCGGTGAATCCGGCTGTGGAAAAAGTACTCTGGCCAGAACGGTCATTGGTCTGGAAGATATCACGGGCGGCCAGATAAAGCTCGAAGAAAAGGATATTTCCGTTCCGATAGAGGGCAGGAACAAAGAGACGCTCCAGCAGATCAGGATCGTGTTTCAGGACCCCCGGGCGACGCTGAATCCGAAGAGAACAATTAAACAGGCCATCATGCGCCCGATCAAGCTGGCCGGAGCGAGCCACGAAGAGGCACTGAACAAGACCCGGGAACTGCTCCAGGCAGTGGATCTCGGTTCCGGCTACCTGGATCGTCATCCGGATCAGCTGAGCGGTGGACAGAAACAGCGGGTGGCTATTGCCAGAGCTTTTGCCAGTCAGCCGGAGCTCATCCTCTGTGACGAGCCGACATCCAGTCTGGACGTATCGATTCAGTCCTCGATTATTAATTTGTTGCTGGATCTTCAAGACGATCTGGATACCTCTTTCATGTATATTTCCCACAATCTGGCAGTGGTGAGTTACATCAGCGATTACATGGCGGTAATGTATCTCGGGAGACTTGCGGAAGTCGGTCCGACGGAGGATATCTTAACTCCGCCATATCACCCCTACACGGAGGCCTTACTCTCGTCCGTTTCCGTGCCGGATCCGGACGTGGAGCAAAAGCGGGTCAGGCTCTCCGGTTCCGTTCCCAGCGCCCGCAACGTTCCTTCCGGCTGCAGGTTTCATACGCGCTGCCCCCGGAAGATCGGGGAAATATGCGAGACGGAAGAGCCACCGAGACGGACTGACGAGGCAGGGGAGCACCTAATTCACTGCCATATACCGATCGATGAATTGAGCCGGGTCGAGCCGGTACTGCAGAAGTAGGTTTTCTAATCCTTCACCGAGGGGACAGGACGGACATCTTAATTTTTTAGGATGATTTAGGTCAGGATAAGTTGTAACTATCAGGAGGTAAGTAACTGATGAATCAAGAAGATTTGCACCCACAGACACAGCAGGTTATGGGGGGATACGGAGTCGAACATAGCGTGGATAAGGAATCACTTGCACCGCCGCTGGCCCAGTCCGTGGCCCATCCGTTCGAAAGCCCGGAGAAGGCGGAATGGGTCTTCGACACCGAAGCAAACTACGAGGAATACGGCGGATTGCAGGGATACATTTACACGCGTGAAAACAATCCGACGCTTGATATTTTCGAGGACAGGGTCGCGCTGCTGGAGGGCGGAGGAGCAGGGCTGGCGACGAGCTCCGGCATGGCTGCAATATCGCTTGTCGCTCTTTCCCTGCTCGAAGCCGGCGACGAAATCGTGGTATCAAACCATACCTACACCTGTTCCTTTGAACTTTTCTCCCGAACTCTGCCCGAGTTCGGAGTGGAAACAAAAGTAATTGCGGAACCTCACGACTATTCGAAGTGGGACAAAGCTCTGACTGAAGATACGAAATTCATGTTTGTGGAGACGCCGAGCAACCCGGTTCTTTACGTGGGCGATATTCCGAGACTGGCCGATTTGGCCGATAGTTACGGGACGAAACTGGTAGTCGATAATACGATTGCAACGCCGGTACTGCAGAAACCGCTCGAACTGGGGGCGGATATCGTTATCGAATCCGTTTCGAAGTTTATCAGCGGAAACGGGACGATACTGGGCGGAGTCGTAGTTGGCGAGGACCCGTTTATCCAGAAAATGAGGCGCCTGGAATACATTCAGTACGGAAACGCCATGGCTCCGTTCAACGCCTGGTTGTCTCTGCTCGGTCTGGAGAGTCTCGACATGCGCATGGAAAGACATTCGAAAAACGCCCTTCGGGTTGCGGAATTTCTCGAAAAACACGAAAAAGTGGACCGGGTTAACTATCCCGGGCTGGAAAGCCATCCGCACCACGAACTGGCGCGGCGGCAGATGGAGGGCTTTAGCTCTCTCCTTTCCTTCGATATCACCGGCGGGAAGGAAGAGGCGTTCGAGTTTTTGAACTCTCTGGAATTGATTCCTTACGCCACGCACGAAGGGAGCTCACGATCCGTCATCTGTCATCCTGCGTCGACGATTTTCCACCGTCTGACGGACGAGGAACTGAAGGATGCCGGGATATCCAAGGGGCTGGTCAGGCTGTCCGTCGGTCTGGAGGATTCTGATGATCTAATATCCGACCTGGAACGGGCGCTATCACGGATATAACTTAAGACAACAGGCCCACAATCTATCGAGGAGTGATGCAATTGGGCATGAACGAGCACTTCAATTACTGGAATAGACCAAAGTTAACTGTATTTTCTGAGAAACAGCACGATAAGGTTTACGAGTCCGCGCTTGAAATACTGGAAAGAACGGGGACGGAGTTTCACTCGGAAGAGGCGGTGTCGATTCTGGATAACGCGGGAGCTACGGTGGTAGACGGAAATACTGTAAAAATACCGTCCCACCTGGTGGAAAAAGCCCTGCGGACCTGCGGCAAGCGGGTAGTTATCAGCGACAGGAACCTGGACCACACGATGTTTCTGGAGGGGGACAATACTTACTTTGGCCCCGGTTCCGAGACGCCAAACACGATAGACCCTTACACCGGAGAGCGGAGGACCTGCGAAAAGGACGACGTCGTAAATGCGGCCACCGTGGTGGACGCGCTCGACAACATAGACTTCGTAATGTCTTTTGCTCTGGCCAATGACGTGCCGAAGGCGAATGCCGACTGCCACCACTTTGAAGCGATGGTCAAGAACACGGAGAAGCCGATACTCTTTACGGCCTGGGACCTCGAAGGTCTAAAAGCAATATACGAAATGAGTGTGGCGGTAGCCGGGGGAGAGGAAGAATTCCGGACGGATCCGTTTATCTTGCTTTACGACGAACCGAGTTCCCCGCTGAAGCATTCCAGAGAGGCCGTGGAAAAACTCATGTTTTCGACACGCAAAGGCATACCGATAATGTACGTGCCGACGCCGTCTCTGGGAGCTGCCGGCCCGATCTCCCTTGCCGGAGCTTACGCGTTGACAGAAGCCGAATACCTGAGTGGCCTGGTCCTATCACAGGAGATAAAGGAAGGATCTTCGCTAATCTTTGGCGGAGGACCGACGACGATGGACATGCAGACCACTGTCTTCTCGTACAGCGCCCCGGAAACCATGTTGAGCCTGGCGCTGCGGAAGGAAGTCGGCGCGTATCTCGGCGTGCCAGCGTTTAACGCCGGGGGTTTCACCGATTCCAAGGAGATCGATCAGCAGGCTACCCTGGAAGTCGCGAATTCGCTGAACTACGCCGCCCTGGCAGGTGGTAACCTGGTACACGACGTCGGTTATCTTGAATCGGGCATGACTTCCTCGCTGGAATTACTGACGATAGCCAACGAGGAGATTTCTAGCTTAAACCGTTTCATGAAGAGCGTTCAGGTGAACGAGGAGACGCTGGGAGTAGACGAGATCGACGACGTAGGCCCGGGAGGCAACTACCTGACCTCGACCCATACGATAGAAAACTTTAAGGAAGACGTCTGGACGCCGGAACTGATAGACCGGCAGGTCCGCGAAAGCTGGGTTGAGGACGGAGAGTCCACCATGAGAGAGAGGGCCCGAGAGAAGGTAATAGATATCCTGGAAAACCACCAGCCGGAAGGACTTCCGGACGACGTGGAAGAGCGGCTCGGGGATATCGTGGATAAGTACGAAGGAGAGCGATCATAACTGTGGCTGCGAGGGGTACCGGAGTTATTCCGGACCCCTCGGCTTTCTTTCAGAACCAAAACAGCAGTTAATCTACCGGAGGTAAAGCGGAAATATGAGCGAACTTGACGCGGCAATGGAAAAATTTGGTTATTCGGCAAAAGATCTCTACGAGCTTCCCACCTCGGGGCGGAGTTTTCCGGACGGATCGGATTATCGTATGGAAATATCCGGAATCGATTCCCTGAAGGAGATGGAGGCTCTGATCGATGAGAAGAGGAAAAGGGGAGTACCAATTCACCGGGTTATCTGCATGGGGGATGGAACCAATATTCTGACTCGGAAGGAACTGCACGATCTGGCCGCCATGGGTGAGGAGGCAGAAATTGAATTGATCGTCGTCCCCGGCCCGAGGGCAAATTTCGATATCGGCAAACATTCCGAGACAGAATGGGGGAAGTACTCCGGTGTCCGGCTCAGGGGTGCGGATAGCGTGTCCTATTTTCTGGAGGAGGTCCGGCGGTGCATGGAGGCGGGTATAAAAGGTTTTCTCTCCTACGGCGAGGACATGATCTACCTGATGGATAGCATGAGGAAGGCCGGCGATCTGCCCGGGGACCTGGTTTTCAAGCTGTCCTATACCGCGGGAGTGGCCAATCCTCCCGGCGCAAAGCTGGCGGAAGAAGTTGGTGCCGATAGCCTGAATCCGATAACCGACCTAACTCTTCCCATGCTTTCTTCCCTGCGGGGTTCCGTGGAAATACCTCTGGACGTAGTTGTGGTAACTTTCGAGATTCTGGGGAACTTCAACAGGTTCTGGGAAACCCCTGAAATCGTCAGAACGACTTCTCCCTGCTACCTGAAACAGGAACTGGAATCGTCAGAGGAGGGCGCCCGGGAAAAAGTAAAGTACTGTCAGATAATTACCGAACTGATCGAGAGGCGAAACCCCGATCTGAAATTATCGCCCCACGGAGCCGAGGACCTATCGATTCCGGCCACTTAGAGGGGATAAAATAGGAGCGGTAAATTTACGGAGGTTCAAGTGAAGCTGACGGAAACCGAGAGAAAAATGGAGAAGGGAGAGTTCGGCGAGGCAAAGCAGCAGTGCATCAGGATCCAGATAGAGCTTGCAGAGGCTTACGGAGTCGAAGAGTTTGTGCCGATAACTGCCGCACACATAGATTGCAACAGTTACGGGAGAGTCAGCGGCGAAGCAAAGCTAAGTTTTGCCCGAAAGATGGTTCGAGCCGGGGGAAAAGTCAGCGTCCCCACCACGTTGAATCCCGGTGGCCGGGATATCGAGCGGTGGAAGGAGTTCAGGCTGCCGGCCGAATTTGCCCGTAAGTGTGGCGAGATCGAGGAGGCCTATCGCGTCCTCGGGGCGATCCCGACCTGGACTTGTGCGCCCTACAATACCGGGACCATACCGGTCAAGGGAGAACATATTGCCTACGCGGAGTCCAACGCCATAGTCTTCGCGAACTCGGTCCTTGGAGCGCGCAGCCCGCGTTACGGTGATTTCTTTGAAGTCTGCTCTGCTATAACGGGCAGGGCACCCCGGTTTGATCTTCACCTTGAGGAAAACCGGCTGGCGGACCTGCGGATAAACGTCGAAGAAATTGAACCCTTTTCTTTTTCCAGTGATCGTTTTTACGCGCTGCTGGGTTACGAAGCCGGGAAAATATCCGGAGGGGAGGTTCCCGTTATTACCGGTTTACCTTCTTCCGTGAGCCGAGACGGGCTAAAAAATTTTGGCGCGGCCATCGCTTCCTCCGGCGGAGTTGGTTTATTTCATATAGTCGGCGTGACGCCGGAAGCCCCGTCGCTGGAGGCGGTTCTGCCGGAGAGCAAAAAGGTGCCGTCCCGTAAGATCACGGGAGAAAACCTGCTTGAGGCGGAAAAGGAATTGACTTTTGCTGAGAGACGGGAAATCGATCTGGTGCTGCTTGGCTGTCCCCACTTTTCCCTGCCGGAATTCGAAAGACTGGCCAATTTGTTCGGAACTAGAGAAGTTGCCGAGGGGGTGGAGTGCTGGGTTCAGACTAACAGGGAGGTCTATTCCTGGATAGAGGAAATGGGAATTCTGACTCGGCTCAGACAGGGCGGAGTCAAAGTCAGTACGGATTCCTGTATTTTCAACTGGCCACTGGACAACTGGGATTTTTCTGTCGCGGTGACTAACTCGGCAAAATTCGGCCACTATTCTCCGAACGATCTCGGCTTGACCACTTCGGTTGCCGACCTGGCAGGATGTGTCCGGGCGGCCGTTTCCGGGACTTACTCCGGTGGGAGGAGAAAATGAGTCAGGATGAAATCGGCGGACAGTTTTACGTTTCCGGGAAAGTTACCGGTAAACTGGTGAAATCGGAGCGACCGATTAGTTTCTGGGGTGGACTCGATCCGAAAGAGGGGAAGATCATCGACAGGAGAAGCGATATATGCGGGCGAGAGGTGGCCGATAGGATTCTGGCCTTTCCGGAGGGGATCGGTTCCAGTACGACCTCGGCAGTGCTACTGGAGGCGGTGAGAAACTCCAGAGCGCCCCTGGGTATCGTAAATATCACCACGGAGCCAATTTTATTGACCGGAGCCCTGGTGGCTAAGGAATTTTACGGGGAAGTGATCCCGATAGTTAGCGTCTCGCGCGAGGAGTTCGAAAAGTTAAAGGATGGACAGAAGTTAACCCTGGACGGCAACCGGAGTAAACTGCTCGTAGGTTAAACCTGA
>CAZENJ010000043.1:0-14764 GCA_964513485.1 uncultured Thermotogae bacterium
CGAGACCGGCTCCTTGCCAATTCGGTCACCACTCCTTTCCTGGACTTTATCTTAGTACCGAAGGCTTTCCAGTTCAAGCCACTTCTCTTTGAAGCCTCCTTATTGAGTTGTAAAATAGTTCAACCCTTGATAAAATCTCACAAATCGGTCTTGGTCAGAACATTAAAGGAGGGGAAGATGTCGATACTAATTGACAGCTCTTCAAATATTCTCGTTCAGGGGATTACCGGAGGGGAAGGAAAATTTCATAGCAAACAAATGAGGCGTTACGGAACAAACGTTCTGGCGGGAGTGACACCCGGGAAGGGTGGAAAAGAAGTCGAGGGCGTCCCGGTATACAATAGCGTGCGAGGGGCCTGCTCGGAGCATCCAATCGATACCTCCGTAATATTCGTTCCCGCCGGTTTCGCAAAGGACGCTATCCTGGAAGCAGTGGACAACGGTATCAAACTGGTCGTCTGTATTACCGAGAATATCCCCGTTCACGATATGACGGAAGTCTACCATTACGTCAACAATTACACGGATTCCCGCTTGATCGGCCCCAACTGTCCCGGAGTTATTTCCCCCGGAGAAAGCAAAGTGGGAATAATGCCCGGAGACGTCTTTAAGGAGGGTCGTATCGGGATAGTCTCCAGGAGCGGGACGCTGACATACGAGATTTCCTCCGCGATGACGGACAGGGGACTGGGACAGTCCACGGTCGTCGGAATAGGGGGAGATCGCATTGTTGGAACCAACTTTGTCGACGTCATTGCCGATTTCGACCGGGACGATGAGACTGATTTGATCGTTCTCGTCGGCGAAATTGGTGGCTCCGAGGAGGAGGCGGCCGCGGAGTACATTGCTCGGAGCGTCTCCACGCCGACGATTGCTTATATCGCCGGGTTTAGCGCGCCTAAAGGAAAAAGGATGGGCCACGCCGGGGCCATCGTGTCCGACGAGGAAGGCACTGCCGAATCCAAGGCCAGAGTCCTGGAAGAACACGGGGTTTCCGTCGGCCGTAATCCGACCGAGATGGCCCGGCTTGCCACCGAGGCGCTTTAACTCGATTTTAAAAGTGGTTTAACTTCCGGGACACATTGAGATAACTCTATCGGCACCTTCGTCGAGCGAGCTGGCGGCAGAAATTCCGTTCTCTTCCAGTATTCTCCTTCCCTTTTTCTCGTTTGTACCGGTCAGTCGGACCACTAGCGGTAACTGGCCGGTTTTATTTTCGAGAGCCTGAACGATTCCGGAAGCCACCTCGTCACAGCGGGTGATGCCGCCGAAAATATTAATAAAGAGCCCTTCCAGGCCTTCTTTGGCAGTTACTATCTCGTAAGCTTTTTTCATGAGAGCGGCATCGGCTCCCCCGCCGATGTCGAGAAAGTTGGCCGGTTTACCGCCTTTCTGCTCCAGCACGTCCAGAGTCGCCATGACGAGTCCCGCTCCGTTACCAATTACACCGACGTTACCTTCCAGTTCAACGTACTGAAGTCCGACGGCTTCGGCCCTTTGTTCGAGGTCTGTCTTGTCTTTTCTTTCCTCGCCCTTGGGCAGAATATTTTTTACTTTGTCGAGGGAGCGACTGTCGTCATCGATCTTGACTTTGGAGTCCAGTGCCAGAAGCTCTCCGTCCGTCGTAAGACCGACAGGGTTGATCTCCACAAGGGTTGCTCCGTACTCCCGGTATGCCCGGAATAGCTTGTCTATCATGTTATACAAGCCCTTAAAAGCCGTTTCATCTACTCCCGACTCGTACAAAAGCTCTCTGATCATGTAAGGCTGCAGTCCCATAATCGGGTCCGGACGAACTTTAAATATCTTCTCCGGCGAGTCGGCGGCTACCTCCTCAATATCGACTCCGCCCTCCGGCGAGAAAATTACTATCGGTCCCTTGCTCTCCCTATTAAGTAAAACAGAAAGGTAGAATTCCTTTGCTATCTCCACCGGTTGGACGAGCAGTACCTTCGATATTTTTTCACCTTTTAGCTCGGAACCGAGGAGTTCTTCGCTGACCTCTCGGGCCTCTTCGGCGCTTTCCGTGATCTTAATTCCCCCTGCCTTGCCCCTGCCTCCGACAGGTATCTGGGCTTTAACTACGGCTCGCCCGTTCAACTCGTCTCTGGTAATCCTAAAGGCTTCGGAGCCTTTTTCTGCCACGGAACCCGGCGGAACCGGAACCCCCGTTTCTTTTAGCAATAACCTGCCCTGGTATTCCAGTAACCTCATCTTTACCTCCTCTTTTTATAGTTACCCTCTCGGTAATTTTAGAGAACCAACCCGATTAACGGTTTAAGTATAAAATAGCCAAAAGTCGTGACAATGATTAATGCAATTACGTTTAAGCCGACCCCGTTTTTGACCATCTGGGGAATTGAGACGTGACCGGTACCAAAGACTATCGCATTTGGGGGCGTCGCCACCGGTAGCATGAACGCTCCGGATACCGCAATTATCGCCGGCAGGGCCAGAGTCAGAAAATCCACGTTCATCGCGGAAGCCAGCGGAACCAGCACCGGTAACATCATGGCGGCTGTTCCCGTATTTGACGTCAGCTCCGTCAGGCTAACCATCAGCGCTATGGTAACGAAGAGGAACAACAGCAGGGGCATGTGAGTGAACCAGTCCAGTTTATCCGCGAGCCAGGTAGCAAGACCCGTTTCCTCTATTCCTTTTGCAAGTGCCAGTCCGCCGCCAAAAAGTATCAGTGTTCCCCAGGGGATTTTGACGGCCCACTCCCAGTCCAGGGCAAACTCGCCCTCTTCCAGGTTAACCGGAATCATGAATAGTATAATTGACATGGTCATGCCAATTGTCGCATCGCCGACTTTCGGAAGGTAGGGAGTTATTAAAAAGCTCCTTATTATCCAGAGAAAAGCGGTTAGCGAGAAAACCGCCAGAACACGTTTTTCTCCCTTCCCCATCGGACCAAGCTCTTGGAGTTTATCTTTTATAAGGTCTTCTCCCCCGGGTATCGTCTCCAGTTGTATCGGGCTGCTGATATTTGTCAGATACCACCAGGCAACCGGCAAGAGGATCACGACTATTGGCAGGCCAACTATCATCCAGTCCAGAAAAGATATATTCTGGTTTAAGTTGTTTTCCAGGAAAGCGACCAGTAAAGCGTTTGGCGGAGTGCCGATAATGGTCCCGATCCCTCCGATGCTGCAGGAGTAGGCGATTCCCAGCATCAGAGCCACGCCAAAGTTGGTCTTTAGCTTTCCGTTTACTTTAGCCTCTTCTTCACTTGCTGTTGCCACGTAAGAGACCACGGCCAGACCAATTGTCGCCATCATCATAGTTGTTGCCGTGTTTGAAATCCACATCGAGAGAAAACCGCTGGCAACCATAAAGCCCAGGACGATCCTTTTCGGGCCAGTGCCGATGGCCCGAATTATGTAAAGAGCTATCCGTTTGTGGAGAGTCCATTTTTGCATAGCCATGGCAATGAGGAACCCGCCCATGAAGAGAAATATCAGCCGATGCCCGTACTGAGAGGACACCTCGGCGGAGCTCATAATTCCAAAAGCGGGGAAAAGTACCAGGGGCAAAAGAGAGACTGCCGGTATCGGCAGCGCTTCAGTAACCCACCAGGTGGCCATTAGCACAGCTATTGCCAGCGTCCTTTTTGCAGCCAGGCTGTGAATTTCTGCCGGAAAGAAAAGGATCAAGGAAAATAAAGCCAGTCCCAGCACCAGACCAATTCTCTGTCTCAGGTTGTATCCGTCTGAAGATTCGTCTTCGTTTAGCAATTTATTGAATCACCAGTATTTTTCCTATCAGTATGGTAAAATTTGATCGCCACCGGAGACCTAACCCGGATTTGGCCCGAGTTATCAATAACGAAAAAATCTAGCCCCAGGGCTAGATTCCGGCGGTCGTTAGACTACGATATTATAACCCTGACAGGGTCAGCTGCCAGGGTTATTGCTTACTCTGGTTATAAAGTTTCGAGTTCTTGCTTCAGGTTGCGCTCTACCTCCTCGGAGATATCCCGATGGATCGAATCACCGGTAGAATCCATGGTAACGAGCAACGGACCAAACTCTCTTACCTTAATGACCCATATTGCCTCCGGGACACCCAGTTCCTCGAGAAAGTGTACTTCTTCTACCTCTTCGGCAGAGCCGGCCATCAAGGATCCGGCACCGCCCGTGAACTGAGCGTATACTCCGCCGTGACGCTGAAGCGCCTCGGACGTTTCTTCGCCCATTCCGCCCTTGCCGATAAAGATTCTCGTCCCGAATTTGTCCATGAATTCCGCTTCGAATATTTCCATCCTTATACTCGTCGTCGGCCCGGCCGATACTACCTGCCAGACTCCGTTTTCCTTTTTCATGACGGGACCACAGTGGAAGCAAGGGTAGGCGGAAAGATCAAAGGGTGGATCTTCCCCTTCCTCTTCCAGCTCGAGAAGCTTCTCGTGGGCGGCATCCCGGGCCGTAAATATCTTGCCGGTGACTTTGAACGGCTCGTTCACCCTTAATTGACTTACCTCCTCTTTGTCCAGCGGCGTTTTCAGGGTCTTCATCTCTCCACCTCCTCGATTTCTCCTTCGGGCGTAATCTTGAAGGATATTCGTCTATTGGCCCAGCACTGCGGGGTTATAGCGACCGGATAGGACGCCGGGTGGCGGTAATCGTATTCGATCTTTACGTCCAGGACCGTCGTCTTTCCGCCGACACCCATGGGGCCTACTCCGAGATTATTTGCCCTTTCCTTTAATTCCTCTTCCAGCTCGGCAATTTCGGATTCCTGATGGGATTCGCCCACAGGTCTGAGCAAAGACTTCTTTGCCAGGTTCATAGCCATGGAAGCGGATCCGCCGATGCCGACACCGACTATCGTCGGCGGGCAGGGCTTTCCTTCCATAGAAGCGATTCTTTCCAGAACTATCTCTTTTACCCCTTTTAGGCCCCTGCCCGGAGTCATCATCGTCAGCTGACTCATGTTGGTGCTTCCTCCGCCTTTCGGGAGGTAGGTAACTTCCAGTTCCGACCCTTCTACCACGGACCAGTCAATCCAGGGAATTAGCTTACCCGTATTGTCCCCCTCGTTCTTACCGGTCAGTGGATGAACTGTGTTGGGACGAATGGGGACTTCTTCAGTTGCCAGCTGAACTGCCCTGCGGATTCCTTTCTGGACATCGACAAGTGAGGTCATACCGGGAAAATCTCTTCCCGCCCGGACGTAAAAAGTCGGTGTTCCCGTATCCTGACATATCGGGATTCCTTCCTTTTCCCCGATTTCAACGGCCTCAAGCATTGCCTCAAATTGAACCCTAGCCCCTTCTTCCTCCCTATCTCTCGCTGCTTCGAGCGCGGAAAGCGTTGCTTCGGGCAGAGTAGTTACCGCTTTTTCAATCGGTTCGACTAAATTCTTCGCCAGAACCTCTGATTCCATGCTGTCTCACCTCGGGTAATTTCACTTTATTTTCGGTTAGCGTCACAACCAGTCTGAAGCGACCCTTCTTTAGTCTTCTGGTGGCTCCTCGATCAGGCCTTCCTCCATAGCTTTCTGTGTCCAGTCCCGTGCTTTTTTAATTCTCGTCCGGGCTGCTTCCGCAAGCTCCTTTTTGGACAATTCATTCCGGGCGATTCCCTGTTCAATCGCTTTCTGCCCGACCGCTACTGCCTGGTTGATAAAGACTTCCCACTCGTCCATGTTTGGCACCACATAGTCCTCCCTCAGACCTTTTTCCTCGGCGGTATCGGCTATAGCGTGAGCAGCTGCAATGGCCATCTCGTCAGTAATAGTTTTGGCGTTTACATCAAGTGTGCCCCGAAAAATTCCGGGAAAGCCGATCGAATTATTGATCTGGTTCGGGAAGTCCGACCTGCCGGTTCCGACAATCCTTGCCCCGGCTTCTTTTGCCTTCCAGGGCCAGATTTCCGGTATCGGGTTTGCGACCACGAAGACTACGGCGTCGTCGTTCATCCTTTCAATCCATTCCTGCTTTAGCGTATCGGGTCCCGGCGCTGAGGCCGCAACGAGGACATCCGTATCCCTGATTGCTTCTTCCAGTCCGCCCGTTCTACCTTCACCGTTGGTCTTTTTCGCGAGTTCCCACTTGTAGGGATTGTAATCCTTTTGCTCCTCAAGGTCTTCTCTTCCCTCGTGAAGGATCCCCGTACTGTCGGATACGATTACGTTCTCCGGTGGTACTCCGGCCGTAAACATCACCCGGGTCAGGGCGACGTTTGCCGCACCCGCACCGATGATGGAGTACGTAGCTTCATCCAGGTCCTTACCGACTATCTTTAGCGAGTTGATGATTCCGGCTAGTTCTATTGAAGCGGTGCCCTGCTGGTCGTCGTGCCATACCGGAATACTCATTTCATCCCTCAAGCGATCCAGTACCTCGAAACACTTTGGCTTTGCGATGTCTTCCAGGTTGATTCCACCAAAGGTGGGTTCCAGAATCTTTACCGTTCGGATTATCTCTTCCGGGTCCTCCGTGTCCAGAGTGATCGGGAAGGCGTCTATGCCACCCAGGTATTTGAAAAGCAACGCTTTGCCTTCCATTACGGGCAGTCCGGCCTCCGGGCCGATATTTCCCAGCCCGAGCACCCGAGAGCCGTCGGAAACTACCGCCACCATATTTGCCTTGTTGGTGTGCTGAAAAACTTTCTCGGGATCCTCGTCTATTTCCCGACACGGTTCCGCCACTCCCGGTGTATACCAGATGCCGAAATCCTCGAAGCTCCTGATCGCACATTTAGGATTGGTCTGGATCTTTCCCTGATAAAAAGGGTGAAACTTCAGAGCGTCTTTGCCCGGTTTTTCCGCACGCTTCAGCAATTCCTCTTCACTAACTTCTTCTTCCATTTTTTACCTCCTCTGGGTGGTTTTTTATCAGTCTAAAGGGATGAGATCAAAAACCCGCCTTTCCCGATTACTCCCCCCACGGCTTTGCCCGCCCTCATTAACAGTTCCTGGCGGTGAGATTAACTCCTTTACAACCCGTCAGTCCAGATAGCTATCAGCTACTTCACAGAAGGTCGGGCGTTCCTTGTCCACGAACTTTCCGACGATAATCTCCGACTCGGGATCGCGTTTTATTTCTGCCTTGCCTGGATCGGAGCCGTGTTTGATTTTAGCCCGCTCCTGATAGCTCTTCAGCTCGTCCAGTCCTTCTCCGAGATCGTTTCTCCGCCCGTAGCCGGTCGGGCAGGGTGATAGTATTTCGACGAAAGAGAACCCTTCTTTGGCCAGTGCATCCTCCATGGCAGCTTCAATTCGCCTGGCATGGACCGAGGTCCAGCGGGCGACGTAAATTGCTCCAGCCGAAGCCGCCAGTTCCGGAAGGTTAAACGGGTTTTCGTAATTACCGTACGGAGCCGTCGTTGCCGTTGCTCCCTGTGGCGTGGTCGGTCCAAACTGTCCACCGGTCATCCCGAAGTTGTAGTTATTAACGCATATTACAGTCATGTCCAGGTTTCTTCTGGCCGCATGAATGAAGTGATTTCCTCCGATTGCAAACAGGTCACCGTCCCCGCTGAAAACAGTCACGCTCATCTCCGGGTTGGCTAGTTTTAAACCCGTTGCAAAGGGGATAGCCCGACCATGTGTGGTATGATAGGAGTCGGTTTCGAAGTAGCCCGCGGCTCTCCCGGCGCAGCCGATTCCGGATACGACCCCGATATCATCAATTGGTATTTCCAGTTCGTCGTATGCGTTTGTCAAACTTGTCACTGCCGAACCCAGCCCACAACCCGAACACCAGATATGTGGCAGTCTCTCTTCACGAAGATACTTGGTTGCCGGGTGGCTGGCTGCAGTCAGTTCCGGTCCGGTCGACTCTTTTTTCTTTTTTAATTCCGTGGTCATAACAAATCCTCCAGGCTGTCAAGAATCTGGTCTGGCTGGTGTAGCCCTCCACCGGGATGGGATACGAGTTCCACTTCCGCTTTACCCTGGCTTGCCCGTTCTACTTCGTTAACCAGTTGTCCCAGATTGATTTCGGGCACTACAATCCCTTTTACCCTCCCACTCAGTTCTCTAATTCTTTCTTCAGGGAACGGCCAAACAGTTACCAGTCGGATAATACCGACCTTTTTCCCTCTTTCTCTCGCCCTTTTGTACGCTCCCATGGCCGTCCTAAAAGCCATCCCGTAGGAAACTATAAGGACTTCTGCATCCTCCACGCCAATTTCTTCTATTTCCACTATGTCGTCCTTATTCTTTTCCACCTTGTCCACGAGTCTCCCGACCTTTTCCTGTTGGGTCTCCACGTCGAGCTGTGGATAACCTTTCTGGTTATGCGTTAGGCCCGTTACGTGGACTCGGTATCCTTCTCCCGCCGACGCCATCCGAGGAACTAGATCCTCGTCCGGTTCATAGGGGAGGAATTCGTCCGGTCCCACTTCCGGCTTCCGGCGTGGATAAATCTCGACCTTGCTCTCATCTATTTCCACCCGCTCTCGCATGTGACCGATCTTCTCGTCGGCCATGACAAAGACGGGCATCATGTACTGTTCTGCTTTGTTAAAAGCTTTTACGGTATAATCGAACATCTCCTGTGGCGAGGTTGGGGCATAAGCAATCACTCCGTAGTCTCCGTGGGAGCCCCACTTGGCCTGCATCATATCACCCTGTCCCACGGCAGTTGGCAGTCCCGTGCTCGGCGAGCCCCGCTGAATATTGGCTATCACGCAGGGCGTCTCGGTCATCATTCCAAGCCCGATATTTTCCATCATCAGGGAAAATCCCGGGCCGGACGTAGCGGTCATGGAGCGTGCGCCACCCCAGGAACCTCCGAGCACCGCCGCTATAGAACTAAGCTCGTCTTCCATCTGAATGAATCTGCCCCCTACCTCTGGCATGCGGTTGGACATCCTCTCCGCGATCTCGGACTGAGGAGTAATCGGATAACCGGCAAAAAACCGACAACCGGCGGCTATCGCCCCTTCGGCACAGGCTTCGTCTCCGTTCATGAAATACTTACCCGTCATTATTGCTTTGTCACTCATCCTTTTCCTCCTTTTCATCCCAGATTGCAAAATCGGGGCAGATAATTCCACAGAATCCGCAGTTTACGCACTGATCAATATCCTCCGGCTCCGGTGGGTGATAACCTTTTTCGTTAAAACCCTCCGATTCCTGCAGGACGTCCTGCGGGCAAAATTCAATACAGTACCCGCAACCCTTGCAGTAATCCTCGCGTATATAGAGATGTCCTTTATCCGTTTCCCACTTCTTGGTAGTTTCTTTCTCTTCTTTAAGCTTACTCATATTCACCCTTCTTGGTCTGAATTTGATTTAACTACTCTTATGTAATTAACTTGTTCTCATGTTCTCTAAAGAATCTCGATTGATCTCGACAGCGTCTGCTCCCCGCGATACTCAGGTACGAGCATCGGTGACCTTCTGTCTTCGTCGATACCTGCTTCTTCCAGCTGTTGAGAGTATTTGACGGCGTGTTGCAGGGAAATCTCCCCCCAGCCGGCTTCCTTTGCCCGTTTCGCGGCCGAGATTCCGGCACGCTTACCAAAGACGTTATAGTCGAGCAGAGAATTTCCCATTAAACGGTTCTTTCCGTGAACACCACCTTCTACTTCCCCTCCGGCGAATAATCCTTCCACGGCGGTTTTTCCCTCTTCGTTAATCTCTACCCCTCCGTTTTGATAGTGGAGCGTGGGGAAAACCAGTAGCGGGTCTTCCGTGGGATCAATCCCGAACCTGGTATAAAGCCTGTATATATATGCCAGGTTTTCTTCAAAGGTTCCCTCTCCGTGCATCATATCGATCATCGGCGTGTCTAGCCAGACCCCCTTCATCCCCGTCGGGGTCTCTACTCCTTTATTCCTGCCGTAGCATTCCCTGATCAACGCCCCCGCTTCGACGTCCCGAGGTTCGAGGTTATAGACGAAGGCTTCGCCCTCACGATTGACCGGAATTGCTCCCGACCCCCGGACTTTTTCCGTAACCAGCAGCCCCACTATCTGTTCCGGGAAGGCCGCGCCGGTGGGATGGTACTGAACCGAATCCATATCCAGCAAATTGGCCCCGGCTCGATAGGCCATTACCAGCCCGTCTGCCGTAGCCCCGTAATGATTTGTTGTCGGAAAGTCCTGAATGTGCAGCCGGCCGAAACCACCGGTAGCCATTACCACGGACTTGGCCCGGACGACGTAGTACTGTTCCGTCTCCATGTTGTAAAGCAGTGCACCCGTTACGGTTCCCTCGGAGTCCGTCAGAAGTTCGACGGCGGGTGAGAATTCCTCTACCGGTATTTCCAGATTTCTGGCCTCGTCTCTTATAGTTCTCATCAGTTCCATGCCCGTGTAATCCTTTGCCGAGTGGAGTCGCTTGCGGGACGTCCCGCCTCCGTGGAGGGTCTTCATGGAACCGTCTTCGTTTTTGTCGTACATTACTCCCAGGTTCTCGTGCCACTTCAGCATTCCCGGAGCGTCCTTTGCCAGTGCTTTTGCCAGGTTCGGCTTGTTGGCGTAATGTCCTCCTCCAACTATATCGAGGAAATGGGCAGCCGGGCTATCTTTCTCTCCATCCGCTGCCTGGATTCCACCCTGGGCCATCATCGAATTGGCATCGCCGTGTCTCAATTTCGTGGCGATCAGAATATCTTCGGGGTCGATTCCCTGTTTTACCGCCCAGAGAGATGCGACCGTCCCCGCTCCGCCCCCACCGATAACCAGTATGTCCACTTCGTAATCGACCCGGGTGAGGTCGATCTCAGAGGGCTCGACTGCGGGATAAGCTTCAAGCAGGTCGGCCAGTTCCAGCGGCATTTCGTCCCCGCTATTGGGTCCGGCCTTCAACGGCCTCATACCGGATTCCTTGTAGTCGGGGTGATACTCGTTCAGTACTTCTTCCCGCTCCTCGGGATCCATCAGGGGGACTTCGGACTCTATTCTCTCCTCACGGGTTTCCTCGACTTTTCTTATCGACTCCCGCATCGACCCGGTATATGGGTCTTCTTGCTCTGAATCGTTATTCTTCAATTTCCCGGTTCTCATATCTTTCTTTTAAGTCCTCCTTGGAGAGATTGACCAGTTCGTTCAGTTTCTCGTCGAACTGTCCAGCCTCAATTTCTTCTACCCGTTCCTCCAGATGCACGGAATCCGGGGCCTGATACCTGCCGTAAATCCTTCGTGCCAGTTGAGCTACGTGGTGATGTGGTATTTCGGCCGGACACCGAGCAGCACAGAGTCCACACTGAATACAGTCAAATGAGAGTTCCGCTACTTCCTTGATATTTCCTCTTATTGCTTCGTTGACGAAATCCATGACCTCTAAATCCTGGGGGCAGGTTTTTGTGCACGTATTACAGGAAACGCATCTTGCCAGCTCCGGGTAAAGATCCAGCAAAGGGTTGTTCGAGATATCAAGTTCTTCCAGGTCATAACTTTCTCTTCCCGCCGGAGTGAAGGGAAGCTGGGTTAAATACATCCCGTCCTGTACTGTGGTCTGACAGGCCAGGTCAGTGTGCAACTTATAATCCCCCTCCAGGCGATATATAGTCGCACAGGCACCACAGAAACCCCCTCGGCAGCCTACCCCTCGGATATATTGATACCCGCTGTACTCCATTGCCTTCATTATGGTCAAACCTCTGGGAACCTCGTACTTTTTACCCATTATGAAAATTTCTACCGTTTGCTTTTCGGCGTCTTCGCTCACAGTATCACCTCTAGCTGACAACCTTTTTTTCGAGATCTAGTCCCGGCCTCGGATCTATCGCGTGTTCTTCGAATTCATTGACCTCCGGTTTAGCGAAGGCAACTGCCATCATTTGAGTGAAGTAAATAACCGGAACCGGATTGTGGTTCGGGGCTATGTCAAGTAGTTCGGCCTGTCTGGAATCCAGGTTAAAGTGACAGAGAGGACAGGAGGTTATAATTAGGTCCGCTCCCGCCTTGCTGGCTCCCGCGGTAATCGTCTGAGTTTTCCCAAGAATAATTTCCTTCTTGTCCACTGTATTGTACGAACCACAGCATTCCGTTTCGTAGGGGAAGTTCACCGGCGTCCCTCCCAGGCTTTTTACGAGTTCGCCAAGGATCGAGGGATTGTGGGGATCGTCGAGACCGATTTCCTTTGGCCTGGTAAGCATACAGCCGTAATACGGAGCCACGTTTATACCCTCCAGCGGTTGTTTGGCCTTATCCATGACTTTTTCCCAGCCGAGTTCGTCCCGGAGCAGCTCCAGGTAATGCTTGACCTCTACTTCCCCGGAATAATCGTTTTCCTGATCCATGAAATTGTTTATCTTGTTCAGTTTTTCTTCGTCCTCTTGCACGAGCCGGTTGGCCCGTTTCAGAGTGTTATCGCACATGGAACAAAGGGTATACAGGGATTCGTATCCTTCGTCCCGGGACCTTACCAGGTTGCGCAACGGGCCAAGCTGTTTCATAAGGTTGTCATCGGTCAAGGAATACACAGTACCACAACAATTCCATCGTGGAATCTCCTTTAACTCTATACCGAGTTCGCGAGATACCTCCATAGCCGAACTCTCGAACCCTTTAGCTGTATCCTTCAGGCTGCAACCAGGATAGTATGGTATTTCTCTCATCTAAATCATCCCGTCTTTTTGCGCAAATTACTTACCAGGGCGATCTCCGGCAATTTGCCCTTTTCGAGGCGATCCAGATCTATCGCGTCAACGTTCTTGCGCAGGCTAATCTCCCGTATCGCTTCCATAATCGCCGGGACGTCGTTGCCCTTTGGACAATCCACCTCGCAAGAAAGGCAGGAAGCACATATCCAGGGAGTTTCTGCTTCGAGAACGCTCCCGTCACCCATCTGAACCTTGCGTATAACTTGATTTGGTAAAAGATCCATCTCCTCGGTGAACGGGCAACCGGCGGAACATTTTCCGCACTGGTAACAGGAAAAAACGTTCTCCCCGCTTAACTCCTCGACTTTTTCAAGGAGCTGCTTGTCGGACTCGTTTAAGTTCATTTTTCCTCCGAATTATATAATAGGCCGCGATCGACTGCGGTTTTCTAAAAGGTCCGCAAAATTGCTCAATCCAGTTTCTTCCTAAAATCTCCATTTGATAAAAGACCTACCGGTTAATTTCTCTTATTATTTCGCCGTGTTCATTGTAAATACTCAAACCGATATCGAGCCCACCGTTTACACTGTGCGTGGCACAGGCCAGACAGGGATCGTAAGGCCGGAAACCCATTTCTACCTGATTGAGTATTTTTTCATCCGGAGTTTCTCCGTCTATCGCTCCTTCCGCCGCTTTTCTGATAGAAATCGACAGGGCTGCGCTGTTGCTCGTCGTCGGAACGATCATATTTGCGTCATCCACCAGGCCTTCCTCATTTAACTTATAGCCGTGAATCAGCGTCCCCCTTGCCGCTTCTATCACGCCAACTCCTTCTCCGGGCTCGTTGACGGGCGAACGCAGTTCGTCTCCCGTTAATTCCTGTTTGCCGGAAAGCTCGTGAATTCTCTCCGCCGCCTGTATCAATTCGATCAGTCGAGCCCAGTGATAGGCATAAGTCCTATGAACCGGTTTACCGCCGAAGTATCGGACATATTTCTCGTATTCTTCTTGAGCCAGGTCCGTTTTCATTCCGTCGGCCACGTTCAATCGAGCAAGTGGCCCAACTCTGAAAACCCCGCTGCTGCTCCCCGTTTGGAATTCCTTCCAGCCGACCTTTTTCAGATAAGGAAACTTTACGTAAGTCCAGGTCTTAACCCTTTCCTCGAGAAGGTCCAGTGCATTCGCGGCATCGGTCTTTATGAATTCTCCTCCCTCCGGGTTAACGACTTTGAGCTTGCCATCGTAAAATGAAACCCGTTCGGTTTCATCCACCAGACCCATATAGTAGGTGTCGAGAGAGAAGTCCTCGTTATCCACGAGGGAACCAAATTTCTCTCCGTCAAGAACTTTCTCATGAAACAGGTCCAGAGCCTCCCGGGCAAACTCAAGCACTGCGTTACCGATATCCGCCAGTTCCTCCCTGTCTTCTTCAGTAATTCCCTTTGACAAACCACCCGGTATTCCGGTTACCGGATGAACCTGATGACCCCCGATGATTTCGATTGCTTCGTGCGCCCGTCTCCGCGTTCCAATGAGCTTTTTGCCAAGTTTCTCCCCCAGCGCTTCGATAACCCCGACTATATTACGTTTTGATTTTTCGTCTTCCGCCAGATAATCCGGTCCCCCGAGGTAAAAGAGGTGCAGCAGGTGATCAGCAAAGATATAGGAATTGTAAAGCAGCTCCCTTAACCGCAAAGCAGTCTCCGGCGGAACAGTTGAATAAGCGGCATCAAGCGCCTTAGTCGAAGCAAAATGATGTGCTTCCGGGCAGACGCCACAGATCCTCTCCGTTATCCTGGGCATGTCCTCGCCCTTCCTCCCCCGGGAAAACTCCTCGAACCCCCGGAGTTCGGGGACCTGGAGAACGGCGTCTTCCGGCCTGCCCTCCCCGTCGAGAAAGATTTCTATCTTACCGTGTCCTTCCAACCTGGTAATCGGATCGATCGAAAGTTTACGTTCGCTCATTCCGCCCTCCGTCTTCTACCTTGCCGCCGAAGATCGAATTCGGCAGAGAAAAGTTATAAAAAGTCCCGATGGGATCGGGTAAGTTGCTCAAGAGTTCCTTTTCGCTTTCGAGGGCCTTTCCCTCCTCGCCGATCTGTAGTATCGAAGCCAGGCTGTTTAGCATTTCCGCTCCCTGGTCTTCTACCCTTGCCGGTGGGCCAAAACAACCTTTGCAGGGCTGGTTCATCTCCGGGCAACCCGCGCCACAACCACTTCTCGTCACCGGCCCCATACATATTATCCCCTGATCCAGCA
>CAZENJ010000044.1:0-11963 GCA_964513485.1 uncultured Thermotogae bacterium
CCCGATATTTCGGTGGCAGTTCTAAGCGCTAGACAACTATATTCACCAGGTTTCCCGGTACGACGATGAATTTCTTTATTTCATCTTCATCCAGGCGCTCGGCGATTCTTTCCAGTTTCAGTACCCGTTCCCTGAGTTCGCTCTCGTCGTCCGCTATATCAGCAGGAACCTCGATATGGGCCCTGACCTTGCCGTTAACCTGGACCGCCATTTCCGTCTCTTCTTGCTGGAGTGCGGCTTCTTCCCATTCGGGCCAGTCCTCTTCGACGATCGGCCGTTCGTTGCCCATCCGGTGCCAGAGTTCCTCTCCGATAAACGGAGTAAACGGTGAAAGGATCAGTACCAACTTCTTTAAACCTTCTTTGAGCAAGGCGCTGTCGGTCTCACCGTCGGCCACTACCCTGTAAAATTCGTTGGTAAGTTCCATGATCGAGGAGACCGCGGTATTGAAACTAAAGTCCTCGAGGTCCTCGGTTACTTCCTTGACTGTCTGATTTATTTTCCGCCAGAGCTCTTCCTCCGCTTCGTCGAACTCTTCCGGCCTAAACTCCGGGTCTTCCTCAAACAGATCCATGTTCCCTGCCACCAACCGCCAGACCCGTGTCAGGAAGCGGTGACTGCCTTTTACGTCCCTGTCGCTCCATTCGACGTCCTTTTCCGGCGGCCCGATAAATAGTGTATAAATTCTTTCCGTATCGGCGCCGTATTTCTCTATTAACTCCTTCGGCGAGACGACGTTTCGCTTTGACTTGGACATGGATTCCATAGTTACGTTGAGCTCCGCGCCGCATTCGGGACACCTGTCGCCTTCGGCCACCTCGTCGGGCCGAATCCAGCCGTGTTCGTCACAGCGATAGGCCTGGTGGGATATCATTCCCTGGGTAAATAGCCTCTCGAACGGTTCATCGAAATCAACCAGATCAATATCCCGGAGAAACTTGGTAATGAAGCGGGAATAGAGCAGGTGCAGAATTGCGTGCTCAACTCCACCGACGTACTGATCCACCGGTAGCCAATCGTTGACTGTATCCGAATTAAAAATCTTCTCGTCGTCTCCGGCTGAAATATACCGCAAATAATACCAGCTGGAGTCGACAAAAGTATCCATGGTATCGGTCTCGCGGCGGGCTTCGGCGCCGCAGTTCGGGCAGGTTGTCTCGACGAAATCGTCGATCGCCGACAGCCCCTTGTTTCCGATGAACTCGACCTCGGGCAGCTCTACCGGTAAATCTTCCTCCGGAACCGGGACGACGCCGCATTCCGGACAGTGAACCATAGGTATCGGAGCACCCCAGTACCGCTGGCGACTGATCAACCAGTCCTGGAGCTTGAAATTGACGGTGAAATCACCCTTGCCCCTGTCCTGGAGCCATTCGCCGATTTCCCGGTAGGCGGTATCGGAACTGAGCCCGTTGAACTCGCCCGAATTGACCAGATAGCCCGGTTCCTCGTAAGCTTCTTCCAGCTCTCCGGCCGGTTCTCCCTTTTCCGGAGCAATTACCTCAACTATCGGTATGTCATATTTCCTGGCAAAATCGAAGTCCCGCTGATCGTGACCGGGAACGGACATTATCGCGCCGGAACCGTATTCTGTCAGGACGAAATTCGCTATCCAGATCGGGATCTCCTCGCCGTTGGCCGGATTTACCGCGTATTCATCCGTGAATACTCCTTCCTTGGTCAGGTCTCCGCCGGCCCGACGGGTCTGATCGATCCGCTTCGTTTCCCGGACGAAGGTCCGTAGTTTCTCTCTTTTCTCCTCGTCTTCTATATCCGCAATGATCTCGTCCACCAGCGGGTGCTCGGGCGCCAGAGCCATGTAAGTCGCCCCAAACAGGGTATCCGGTCGGGTGGTGAAAACGTCCAGCTCCCCCTCACGATCCGCGAGGTCGAAGGTAATCTCCACTCCTTCGCTCCTGCCGATCCAGTCCTGCTGCATCTTTTTTACGTGGTCCGGCCAGCCGTCCAGATCGTCCAGATCGTCCAGCAGATCCTGAGCGTACTCGGTTATCCTGAAGAACCACTGTTCCAGCTCCCTTTCCTCGACTTCGGTGCCGCAACGTTCACACTTTCCGTTTATCACCTGCTCGTTCGCCAGCACCGTGTCACAGTGGGAACAGTAATTTACCGGACTTTCGTCCCGGTACGCCAGTCCTTCCTCGTAGAGCTGCTGGAAAAGCCACTGGGTCCACCTGTAGTAGTCCGGATCGTGTGTCTGAACTTCCTTATCCCAATCGTACTCTATCCCCCACTGGCGAAATTGTTCCTTAAAGTCGGCGATATTCTCCTGAGTCCATTCTCCCGGCTGTATTCCACGTTCGATGGCGGCGTTCTCGGCCGGAAGCCCGAAAGCGTCGAAGCCCATCGGGTTTAGCACGTTCAATCCTTTCATCTTCATGAAACGGGTCAGGGTATCGCCGATGATGTAGTTTCTCCCGTGCCCGACGTGCATGGTGCCGGACGGGTAGGGAAACATGTTCAGATAATAAAAGTTGTCCTCAGTCCGATCCAGGTCAGCCTTGAACGTCCCTTCCTCTCGCCAGTAGTCTCTCCACTTCTCCTCGATTTCTTCGAAGTTATATTCTTCGGGTGCTTCGGTCATTTCCTTTATTCACCTGCCAGATTTCTCGCGTAATCTTCTGCTCCGACCAGTACTTCGTCAATTTTGCTTTCCTCGTCCATTTCACAGTACAACCTCAATAGCGGTTCCGTCCCCGATGCTCTGATCAGAAGCCAGCCGTCCGAGAACCTCATTTTTACCCCGTCGGTCGTCTCCGTTTGCTTCACCTCGTAACCCGCGATTTCCGAGGGAGGATTTTCCACCGACTCTTTTTCAACTTCCTTCCGCCCCTCGAGATGGATATCGTTTCGTCTGTAGTAATGGCCGCCGTATTCTTCCAGCATGTCGTCGACGAGTTCCGAAGGAAGCTTTCCGGCCTCGGAAACCATCTCGATCAACAGCAAAGCACAGAGAACTCCGTCCCTGTCGGGAATATGGTTCTTCAGGCCGATGCCGCCGCTTTCCTCGCCCCCGATAAGTACGTCCTCGCGCACCATCTTCTCGGCAATGAATTTAAACCCTACCGGTGTCTCGATCACGTCCATGCCGTGCTTGTCCCCGATTTTAAATATCATGTCGGTCAGCGGAAAGTTCTTTACTGCTTTACCGGTCCAGCCCCTCTCCTCGACAAGATAACGCATGAGCAGAGCATAAGTCCTGTGGGCATCGATAAAGGAACCGTCTTCGGCAACGGCGGAAATTCTATCCCCGTCACCGTCCATCACTACCCCGATCACGGGAACGTCGTTCTTCGCGGTCTGTTCGACAACCTCCGTTTTCAGGGGCTCAATGTTCTCCTCGAGCGGTTCGGGCCTGACTCCTTTGAAACCGGGATTGTGCTCGTCCCTGACTTCCACGTGAGGCACCCGGAACTTGTTCAGTACCCGGCTGACAAACCCCTGGGCCGAACCGTACATAGAGTCCACTACCCCCAGGACCGGTGAATTTTTCATATTTTCCCTATCTATCACTTCGGCAAGAGCCGAAACGTAGTCCTCGGCAACGTCAACCCTTTCGACCTCCCGTTCCGCGTCCACTTTCGGCCCTGTTTCGGGGAGCCTGGCTTCTATCTCATCTGTAACCAGAGGAGGAGCCGAAGCCCCGGATTCTATCTTTACCTTGAAACCGTTGTATTCCGGTGGATTATGACTGGCGGTTATCATTACGCCAGCGGCGGTTTCTCTCTCCCTTACGGAAAAAGCCAGCGCGGGTGTCGGAACCATTTTTTTCGTCACGGAAGCCGGGATACCTTCCCCGAGCAAAACCCTTGCCACGTAGAGGGCAAAATTCTCCGAAGCAAACCTTCCATCGTAGCCGATGACAACCCCGGCTGCCGCCGATCTGAACTCAGTTCCCCACTCATCGTAAATATCAAGATCTCTTCGGCTCGGCGACTTGAGATAATCAGCCAGAGCCAGAGAAACCCGACCCAGGTTTTCGTAGGTATAGTCGTCGGCAATTACACCTCTCCAGCCGTCGGTCCCAAAACTTATCTCTCCCACTTCTTACCCCCTTTTCTCTCAACTATTCTGTCAATTCTATCGGGAAATTCGACGAGTTCTCTATCCAGCACTTCCAGTATTAAATCCTCTGGCACGGAAGTTTCGAGCTGAATCTGTTTTACCCTGACCATGCCATTTTTGACGGTCAATCTCGCCAGGGCATCCTCGATCGCCTCGGCATAGCGAACGTAATTAAAATCACCGTCTTCGTTTTTCATAATTTATCTTTGCCAATTTTCAAAATCACCTGCATTCACGTTACCGGCCCATACCAGAAGCCGTTAACTGATCCCGGGTTCAATATTTCAACATCTATATACAAAACGGAACACTACAATTGCTGTTTTCGACGAGAGATTTACCCTGAAATTATTAAATTATCCTGAAGAACGGAATAAGAATTTCCACTCGCCGGACAAATTTTACGCCAGAGCCGTCAGCTCAAGTGATTAAAATTTAAGATTTTGAGCTCTATAATTCCAGTCAGGCCGATCAGTATCTATACTGCACGGTGTAGGAAATCTCCAGGGAACCTTCCGCCGGAACTATTTCCTCGTATTGAATTCTATCCGAGCCCAGAACCTCGTAATCGTGGCTAGATTTCAGGATTTCCCAGCTCCCCCGGAGTCCCTCAATTACCTTGACCTGAACGGACTTCTCCTTTCTGTTTTTCAATTCCAGCGTTATTTGATCCTTCCATATCCTCTCGCCGACTTTCTCGTGCGTCATCCGTTTTCGGGTACCTTCGACGTCGAAAGCGTCTCCCAGCTCAAGCTTGACTTCTTTCCCTTTCGGTGTATTGGGCAGAGCATCGGCCCCGAGAAAGGTCTTTTCGGCCGTATCCTCGTATATCCTGACCGTACCGCCTGCCAGCGGAAGGCCGAGGCCGGTTTCTTCCGAATTATCCAGCTCCACCATCGTCGTTACGGCCGACGAAGAAGCCGGTTCGAACCTGTAATATCTCTTAAAGTCCACGGAATCCCTCTCCAGGAACTTGACTCTTGTAGCTACCTTCTCCGGCACTTCTACGGGAAAATCAGGCGTGTAAAGGTAGTACTCAAATACCTTCTGGGGCGGGGCGACACCTTTGGCCTGTGCTGATTCCTGTGCAGCGGCCATAAAAAGGGCATTTCTGCTTTGCTTTTCTCGCGCCGGCTTGCCTGCCAGCAGGTTTAGCTCGACCCCTCGGAAGCTCCTGTCCGTTTCGTTCATGATATGAGCCGTTCCCCGTAAGTGAAGTTTTTCCCTCTCCTCGTTCAGAAAACCGACGTACTGGGGTTGCCAGCTAAGTCCGGAGAGCTGATACGCGACCGTCAAATCGGTTTCGCCGCCGGATTGGGAGATCAGTTCCATCACCAGCTTCGAACTAAATTTATTCTCGTCGATAGCGTCAAATTTAAACTGGGACGGGTTTTTAACCAGTTCAAACTTTCCGTCGGCGCTTTCGATCAAGGGGTCGCCGTCGAGAACGGTAACCAGTTTTCCTTCCACCTGCTGTTCCGACTCCCCATCCCTGCTAACCTTTACCTTCGTCCCGATCAGCTCTTCCAGCAGTCGCCCTTTCGAAGTCAGGGCGGGAACTAAATGAGATTTTTTCAGTTCCGCTGCAGCGCTAGTTACGAAAAGCGTTTCCGGGCGGGCAGCCGAAGGTATCAGTCTGGTTAGACTGTTTTCCCCTGGGGTTAAAATTACTTCTTCCGTATTAACTACAAGGGACGGCCCGTTCTGGTATACTGTGAGGATCGTCCTCTCCTCTGCTCCCCGGGCCAAAAAGCCCGCAGAAACGAGCAAGAGGGCAGTTACAACTACCAAAATAACGCGAGCTGAATTTGGTCCTTTTGCGTTCATTTTACCGCCTCCGTGATAAGCTTGTAGAATTATGTTAGCCCATTCGGAGGAAACGATCAAAACCCTGATAACACTTTTTGCTCCGGCCGTAATTGCAAGTCCGCTTTTGCTTTACTATCATAATTCTGTAAATTCAAAAAATTGCTTTCTCAGGTGGCTGGCGAGCGAAACTTCACTGGCCGCTCTGCGGCAGCTGGGGCTTTGGAAGAGCCATTAGAGTCCGGATTAAGTGTAATTCCTTAACATTTGCTGAGGCAACCCGTGAAAACGCGGGACTTCAGAACCCGGAGGATTTTTCGCTGAGGGGGGATAACTATGCAAGACGAGTCTTACGAAGAATACGTACCGAAACCGATAAGCTCCTTTGTGCCCGATTTCATAGAGAGGGGCCAGGGGGCGGTAATCCAGGACAGGAGCGGGGAGCAGTACATCGATTTTAGCGGCGGCTGGGGCTGTCTGGCCGTCGGCTACAGTCATCCCAGCGTGGTGGAGGCAGTAAAGAACCAGGCAGAAAAGTTCTTTCATACGGATTTTAGCGCCATTCCGTACGAAAGCTACCTCAAACTTGCCGCCCGGCTTTCGGAACTCGCGCCGGGAGACACCCCGAAAAAGGCCGCCTTCTTTAACAGCGGAGCGGAAGCAGTAGAAAACGCAGTTAAGTTCGCCAAAGCCGATACCGGCAGGGGCTCGATAGTAGTGTTCGAGAACGCTTTTCACGGCAGAACTTTACTGACAATGACGATGACCCATAAGTCAAAACCGTACAAAGCCGGCTTCGGGCCTTTCGCTCCGAACGTTTACCGACTGCCCTATCCGAACCGATACCGTTCCAATTTGAAAGTTGGAGAACTTGGCGCAAAATTAAAGAACGCCGTGGATCCGGAGGACGTAGCGGCAATAGTCGTGGAGCCGGTTATCGGGGAGGGGGGTTTTCTCGTACCGCCGGAGGAATTTTTGCCCTACCTGAGGGAACTTGCCGATGAGCACGGTATTAAGCTTGTTTTTGACGAAATTCAGTCCGGCGTCGGCCGGACGGGGAAGTTCTTCGCCGCGGAACACTTTGGCGTGGAACCTGACCTGATAACCGTAGCCAAATCCCTGGCCGGCGGAATGCCTCTTTCCGGCGTTATCGGTAAACAATCCGTCATGGACGCCCCGGGGCCCGGCAGTATCGGTGGGACCTACGTCGGGAATCCGGTGGCTATAGCTTCTGCCCTGGCCGTGCTCGACGTAATCGAAGAGGAAAACCTCCTCCAGCGAGCCCGGGAGATTGGAGACAGGGTTCTGAGTGGATTTCACGAACTTCAGGACAAATACGAGTTTATCGGCGATGTCCGGGGACTGGGGGCCATGGACGCCCTAGAACTTGTCCGGGACAGGGATACGAAGGAACCGGCTCCGGAGCTAACCGAATCCGTCGTCGAGACAGCGCTGGAAAAGGGACTCATACTTCCCACCGCCGGACTTTACGGTAACGTAATCCGTTTGCTGACTCCGCTCGTCATCAAAGAAGAAAATCTAATGAACGGGCTCGAAATTATCGACGAATCACTTGCGGAAGCGGAGAGTGGATAAAGGTAAATTTATGGATATCCAAGGTTTGATCAGGGGGGCGATCCGGGAGACGACGAGCTTTCCGGTCCTGTTTGCCCCCTTTTTCCTGACTGCCCTGTTAAACGGAATTCTCGGCACCGACACCGTTCTATTCGCCTTCGGCACGAGCTGGAGTATAATTTTCCAGCTGCTAATTCTGCTTTTGTTGACCCCGGTCGCTTCGGGAATGACCATTTTTCTCGACCGCTACGTTCATTCGGGCGAGTATCCAGATCCTGGCGCTTCTCTCGGTCACGTCATACCGAAGTACTTGCCGCTGGTCGGAGTAAACCTGGTGGCCTGGACCGGGATCATCCTCGGTTTTCTGCTCTTTATAGTTCCGGGAATCTTCCTCTACGTCAAATTCATCTTCACCACCCAGGAGGTCCTGCTCGGCGGGGAAACTGATCTGGTTCGGGCAATTGAAAATAGCTGGGAGAAGACTACCGGGCGCTGGGGGCAACTATTTCAAATCGTTCTGATCTTCGAGGTCCCGCTCCTCCTTTTGAGCTTTTCCCTCGGCAGTTTGCCCGCCGGCTGGGGCGCAACGATCAGCGTCCTGCTTAGCACCGTGTTTCAAACCTGGATTACCCTGGTAATCACGCATATCTACCTGGGCATCAGGGATGAGGCTTAACTTTTTGGATTCCGGACTAACTCCCGCTTCCGATATTCCGGTCTTCTGATGAAATCTCCGTCCCGGTTGCTCCTGCAGTCTTGTTGCTCGTTGACTAAGCTACAGCTCCCCCTCTATAATGTTTTGAGGTGATTCTAATGTCGTTAATTGGTTACATGGAAGGAACAGATCCCGATCTCCTAAGCAGTCTCTGTGCTCAAGGCCACGACACGGCCCCTCTGGGAAATGGTACTGACGGGCACGGTAAGTATATTGCCCACATCACGAGTACCGACGGTTTCGACGTGGTAATCGCCTATCTCCATAAACTCGTTTCCGTCTCGGGCATGGAACACGTCACTATAGACGATAGGCTCTTCGCCTGCCGGAGACACGACGTCCCCGTGATTCTGGTGGTTCCAAGCGATCTCAAGGACAAGGCGAAGGAGAGGATGGAGGAGTCGAGAGAATACGTCGTACTAGCGTCGCCCGAAGAACTGGAAGAGAAGGTCAAAAAATTCATCTAGGTTGCTGGATACAATCCTGTTTCAATTTCATCCAAGTCAAAAAAGTCCAAGGCGAACTACCCCGAGGTAGTTCGCCTTTCGTAGTTCTAGAGAGAATTTTCCAGCTGCCGGTTGTTCTCACCAGCTAATTCTATTTTAGGTCCATAAGGTCCATAAATTCCGCCCGGACCTCCCTGAAATTAGGCAAAAAGTGACCGGATTAATTCCGGGGGTACTCGACTTCTACCGAGGAGCGGACAGTGGTCGTTGAACGGTGACCGGGGGCAAAAGTAAAGTTTAACCCGAAAAGGGGTACGTCCTTATGGTTTCATGGATCAAAGAAAAACTAAAAGAGTCCGAGAAGATCACTATCGTCGGAGCCGGTCTAACCGGACAAGCGGTGGTAGAAGTTCTGGCCCCGACCGGAATCAAGCTCTTTCTCACGGACGAAAACGAGGTTCCGGAGAAAGCGGCAAGTGATATCCGGAGAGCCGGAGGGGAACTGGAATCCGGCGGGCACAGCGAAAGGGCTCTGGACGCTGACCTTATGGTGGTCTCACCCGGTGTCCCGACCGATTCGGAGTTAATAAAAACCGCCATGTCCCGCGGAATCAGCGTCGTCGGGGAAATAGAACTTGCTTATAGAATATCGCCCACCGATAGAATCGTCGCCGTAACCGGGACTAACGGAAAAACGACGACCGTAAAGTTAATAACGAAGTTGCTCGAATACGCGGGGGAAACCACGGTCGCCTGTGGGAATATCGGCACCCCCTTCATCAGTACCGTGGAGTCCCTGACGCCCCAGGACATCGCGGTCGTTGAAGTCAGTAGCTATCAGCTGGAGACGGTATCTGAGTTCAAGCCGAAAGTCGGCGTCCTGACCAACCTGGAGCCGGATCACCTTAAACGTCACGGGTGCTTCGAGAGCTACCGGGAGGCGAAATTAAATCTCTTCCGGGAGCAGAACGAAGAAGACTTCGCGGTAATAAACGGAAATTTAGCGTTAGAATTACCGCGCCCGGGACCGGAAAGATCCGAGTTCGGCCCGGTGGATCACCCAAATCTGGACTTATCCTTGCATCAGAAAGAAAACCTCGGGGCCGCAATGAAAGCCGTGAACTGCATTTTACCCGGTAGGGAACTTGACCTACCACCCGACAAAACCGTAAAAAAGGGCCTACACCTCCCGCACAGGTTGCAGGTGGTGGCCAATGTCAACGGGGTTACCTTTGTCAACGACTCGAAGGGCACGAACCCCGCGGCTACGGAAGCTGCTATAGACAGTATTCCCGGTCCAATCAGATTGCTTCTGGGCGGGAAAGCCAAAGAAGCTGGCTATCGCTCACTGGTTAACTCGTTCAGCAAAAGCGAGTTAACTTACTTTCATCTATTCGGGGCCGCAAGCGAAAAACTTGCCCGAAGGCTGGAGGAACAGGGGCTAGAAAACTACCAAGAATACGAAAAAATGACCGACGCGGTGAGAGATGCTTTTGCCGGGGCCCGACCGGGGGAGACAGTCTTACTGTCCCCGGCTTGCGCCAGCTTTGACGAATTCGAGAACTACAGGAAGCGCGGCGAAGTTTTTGCAGAGACGATAGAATCCTTAATTGCCGGGAGGATCGATGACCTTACGACATAAATCACTGAAGCCGATGACAGCGCGGAAACCCATACCAGACGGCGGTCCTTGCACATCATGGACATTCAAGATATAAACTAAAATCCGGGCTGGTAAAGTTATGAACGATTTCAGCGGTTCGAGCGCCAGGATATTGTTGACGGCTTTTTTATTAACTTCTTTTGGGTTGATTATGGTATACAGTTCAAGCTGGGCTTATTCGGACTATTATTACGGCAATTCTTACTTCCTGCTTCTAAAGCAATCGGTGGCGGCAGTGCTGGGTTTTGCCGCGCTGATCTTCTTTGCCAGGGTAAATATTACCAGAATTATCGATTACAGTGGTTACCTGATGGCGGGGTTCGTTTTCCTAACACTTCTCACGCTTATCCCCAGCTTCTCGACGGAGGGCCGGTGGCTGGACCTGGGCCCACTTAGCTTTCAGCCCACTGAAGGGTTAAAGTTCGGTCTAATTATCTGGACCTCCCTGGCAATAGTGGATCTGGGAGAAAGGATCAGGGATTTTCAGCGGGGAATAGTGCCTTTCATCATCGTTATGGGTGGAATTTCTTTCCTGACGCTACTCCAGCCGGATTTCAGCATGACCGTGCTTCTGATTACCACGGTGGGTTTTCTCCTGTTTATCGGGGGCGCCAGGCTCCGGGATCTGGGAAAGGTAATTGCTCTGGGCGTACCACTGCTGGGGGGTTTGCTCGTCATGGAACCGTACAGGCTCCAGCGGCTGATATCCTTCTTCGGTCCCGGAAGAGACAGGCTTGAAACCGGCTACCAGTTGACCCAATCACTGATAGCTTTTGGCTCCGGCGGTATAGCTGGCAAGGGGCTGGGCGGTTCCGTGGAAAAATTTCTTTATCTTCCTTCCGGATACAACGATTTCATCTTTTCAATTGTCGGAGAAGAACTTGGCTTTGTCGGCACTTTACTCGTTCTCGGTCTCTTTACGGTTCTCGGAGTTGAGGGGTTCAGGATAGCCCTGAACCAGGAAGATGGGATCAGAGCGCTGATGGCGGGAGGTCTTACCTTCGTCCTATGTTTCCAGGCCCTGCTTAACTTCAGCGTCACTCTCGGCCTGTTGCCAGTGACCGGTCTGACGCTTCCGTTTATCAGTTACGGGGGGACGTCTTTAATCGTTTCCCTTGCCATGGTCGGTCTAATAGTGAATATAGATAATTCATGAAGGTTCTAGTTACCGGTGGAGGAACTGGAGGTCACTTTTATCCGGCGTTAACAGTTATGAAAAGTTTACACGAAGAAGAAGTTGAACACAGTATATGCTACCTCGGCACGGGGAAGGGCCTCGAGGCGCAAATAGCACCTGACTACGACTGGTTGGATTTTCGCCAGATAACCGTGACAGGCCTGAGTCGACAGAGTCCCTGGAGGTTCTTAAAAGGCCTGCTCCTCCTGCCAATTGGGTTGCTGCAAACGCTCGCAATAATTATCAGGTTTAGACCTGACGTAATCTACGGTACAGGAGGTTACACTACTTTTCCGCCCGGGTTCTGGGGCGTTTTGCTTCGGATTCCTGTACTCACTCATGAACTCAACCTGAAGCCGGGAGTCACTAATAAGATCCTGGCCCGTTTCGTAACCAAAGTGCTTACTTCCTATCCGGAAACGGAGAAACTCCTCCCCGCCGGAAATACGGAAACGACCGGGACCCCCGTCAGGAAAGAAACTACCGCCGGCGACGCTT
>CAZENJ010000044.1:12117-14682 GCA_964513485.1 uncultured Thermotogae bacterium
CCAGTCGAATATATAGATGACATGGGGGCGGCGTATCGGATGAGCGATCTCGTCATTTGCCGCGGTGGGGCGGGGACGATGGCCGAGCTGGTTGCCGCAGAGAAACCGGCAATTATCGTTCCCTGGTCCGGAGCATCGGAAAACCACCAGTATTACAACGCAAAATACCTGGCGGATCACGGGGCGGCTCTGCTCGTAAAGGAAGAGGACTGGGAAGACTTCCCACTATTCGAGGAGCTATCGGAGTTACTTTCACGGTCGGATGGATTGGCGAAAATGGCTGAGAAATATCGGGGGCTGGATTTCGGAGATGGAACTAAAAACGTAATTACTGCATTAAAAGATACCTTAAGTGAAGGAGAATCATGCTAACCATAAATCCAAAAAACAAATATCACCTTATTGGAATCGGCGGGGACGGGATGAGCGGCCTCGCTCGTGTACTGCTTCAACTCGGCGCAGCTGTCGTCGGCTCTGATATAAGAGAAAGCAACAATATAAGGTTTTTGCGTCGGGCCGGTGCAGAAGTCTACATCGGTCACAGGAAGTCAAATATTTCCCGGGACGTCGACACCGTGGTCGTATCTTCGGCGATTCCCGAGGACAACGTGGAGGTAAAGGAAGCGAGAAGTAGAGGTATACCTGTCGAGGAGCGGCTTTCGGCTCTGGCAGGTTTGATGGAGCGAAAGAAGAGCGTGGCCGTAGCCGGTACACACGGCAAGACCACGACTACGACCATGACCTCGACCCTGTTTGAATTCGGCGGCATGGAGCCGACCTACATGATCGGCGCCAACTGCGATCAACTCGGTGGGAACGCAAAACTGGGTCAGGGCGACCATTTCATTTCCGAAGTGGACGAGTCCGACGGCCACTTTACCGAACTTAGCCCCGACCTATCCGTTATAACCAACATCGGCAAGGATCATCTGGACACATACAAGGACCAGGAAGAGATTCTCGCCGGGTTCAGAAAGTTTGCGGAACGCTCGAACGAAACCGTGATCTGTCTCGATGACGAGAATAGCCGGGAACTTCTGGATCTCCTGGACCGTCCCTTCACCTTTGCCATAAACAGAAGGGCGGATCTAACGGCGGATAATATAAAGCAGTCGGGGATCCATACGAGTTTCGACCTTTACTTTCGCGGTGAGAAAACCGGGCGGGTCAACCTGCCCGCGCCGGGCGAACATAACGTCTACAACGCTCTTGCCGCCATGTCCCTTGGCTTTAAATCCGGCATGGAGCTCTCCCGAATGATCCCCGTACTGGAAAAGTTTCAGCTTCCCAACCGAAGGTTTCAGATTCTCAAGAACAATGGTTCGGTAATAGTCGACGATTACGCCCATCTACCGAAAGAAATCGAGGTAACTTTGAATGCCGTCAGGTCCGGCTGGGATCCCAATAGAATTCTGGCCATATTTCAACCCCACAGGTTCAGCCGAACCAAGCACATCAACGGCCAGTTCGGTAAATCATTTAAGTCGGCCGATATGGTCGTAATCACCGGGATCTATCCCGCTTCGGAGAAGCCGATCCCCGGAGTTACATCTCAGTTGATTCAGAAATCAGTAGAGAAGACAAAGGATCAGGGCGTACACCGGATACTGGAACGCGACAAGCTGTACGAGTTCGTGGAAAACACGCTGCAGGAGGGAGACTTTCTCATCGGGCTCGGAGCAGGAGACATTAATCAGTTCACCAGGTCTCTGGCGGAAAAGAAATAACTTCTTTTCCATACTTTAACTTTCACCGTAAAGGAGGTCCCCTTGGTATCTCCGGTTGCAGACAAGAGAAAACTGGAGTTCATAAAGCGAGACGTTCCCCTCAAGGATTTTACCACGTGGAACGTCGGAGGTCCCGCCCGGTTCTTCTGTGAGCCGGAAACGCTACACGAGGTCCGAGAAGCGCTGCAATTTTCCGCCAGGCAGGATCTGGACTTGCTGTTTATCGGCAATGGAAGCAATCTACTTGTCCCGGATGAAGGCTTCCCCGGACTGGCTGTAAGGTTCGGACCGGGATTCGGTCAGGTGAAAACTTCCGGCGAGTCCATCACGGCTTCAGCGGGGACTCCTCTTTACCGGCTGGCAAATAAGGCCAACGAACTCGGTTGCAGCTGTTTTAACTTTCTTACCGGGATACCGGGAACGGTTGGCGGCGGCCTGGCCATGAACGCCGGCGCCTTCGGCTGGGAAATAACCGATTACCTGACAAAAATTACTTATATAGATCGACGGGGAGAAATATATGAGCGCGAGATCATGGCAGAAGATTTCGGTTACAGAGAAAGTTTCTTTCAGAAAAACAAAGACCTGACCTTGCTGGAAGCAGAATTCAGACTGGATTACGGGGTAAACCAGCCCGAAATGGGAGATATACTGGATACCAGAAGGGCCAAGTTCCCCTATACCTACCCCTCGGCGGGATCCGTCTTCAAAAATCCGACCGAAGCTGACAGCTGCGCCGGCGAACTGCTGGACGAAGCCGGAGCAAAAGGTTTTTCGGTCGGCGACGCAGTCGTTTCCCGCCAGCATGCCAACTTTATCCTCAACAAAGGCCATGCCA
>CAZENJ010000045.1:0-9933 GCA_964513485.1 uncultured Thermotogae bacterium
GTAATAAATTGACTGAACCAAAGCAATGGGTCAAGGAAGACCCTGAAAAGGAAGACGTCTTTTGGCCCACGCAGGAAATGAAGGATAGAGCGTGGGTGTCGGACGAGTCCATCTACGAAGAGGCGCTCGAGAACCCGAAGGAATTCTGGGCGAAACACGCGGAAGAAGGTATCGACTGGTACGAAAAGTGGGACGAAATTTACACCGAAGAACCGTACAACTACGAATGGTTCGTCGGTGGTAAGTTAAACCTTGCCTACAACGCCGTCGACAGGCACGTGGAAAACGGGGACGGTGACAAAAACGCGATAGTCTGGGAGCCCGAGCCCACCGACGAGGAGACCGTCCGTATGACGTACTCGGAACTACAGGAAGAAATATCCAAATTCGCCAACGTTCTGGAAGGATTCGGCGTCGAGAAGGGCGACAGGGTCGGCATCTACATGCCGATGATACCGGAAGCCCTGATCGCCATGCTGGCAACCGCAAGGGTCGGAGCCGCTCACAGCGTTGTTTTCTCGGCCTTTAGTCCCGATTCACTCAAGGACAGGTTAGAGGACGCCAACGCCAAGGTCCTGGTAACGGCCGACGGTTACTACAGGCGAGGCAAACCGCTCAACTTGAAGAAAAACGCCAACAAGGGCCTGCAGAACACGCCCGTCGAAGACGTGGTTACCGTTCAGAGAACCGGCGCGGACGTCGAAATGGAAGAAGGCAGAGACCACTGGTACCACGAACTGATGGAAGACGCCGATACCGAACACGAGCCGGCGGTAATGAATAGCAGCGATCTCGCCTTCATTCTCTACACAAGTGGAACGACGGGCAAGCCGAAAGGAGTTATGCATCACGTAGGCGGTTATACCGTCCAGGCTTACCTTACCGCAAAGTGGAACTTCAACCTGCATGACGATGACGTCTTCTGGTGTACCGCCGATGTCGGCTGGATCACCGGACACACTTACATTAACTACGGGCCGTTGCTCAACGGCGTTACTACCGTGGTCTACGAAGGCGCACCGGATTATCCGGAGTACGACAGGCTCTGGGAAATCGTCGAAGAAGAAGGAGTTACCGGTTTTTACACGGCTCCAACGGCGATACGAATGTTCATCAAACAGGGTACGGAATGGCCGGAAAAGCACGATCTTTCCAGCCTGAGGGTACTCGGAACGGTCGGCGAACCGATAAACAAGGACGCCTGGATGTGGTACTTCGAGAACATCGGTGGCGGCCGCTGTCCCGTGGTCGATACGTGGTGGCAGACAGAGACCGGGGCCAACGTGATAAACGCCCTGCCGGGAGTCGGCCCCTTTATTCCGACGTACGCCGGTAAACCCTTCCCGGGGATCGACGCCGATCTGCTTGATACGGAAGGTAATCCAGTAGGGACGAACGAAGGCGGATACCTCACCCTCAAATCACCCTTCCCGCCAAGCTTGATCAGGGGAGTCTACAAACGACCGGAGAAATTCAAGGAAGAATACTGGAGCGAGTACGGACCGGAATACTACTTTACCAGCGACGGAGCCAGGAAGGACGAAGACGGTAATATCAGAATTACCGGGCGCCTGGACGACGTAATGAACGTGGCCGGACATAGATTGGCCACGGGTGAGGTCGAGAACGCTCTCGGTAAACACGAAGCCGTCGCCGAACCAGCAGTAGTCTCCCGACCGGACGAAGTGAAGGGAGAAGTTCCCGTAGCATTCGTCATGCTGGAAAAGGGTGCAGATGTGGATCAGGAAACCCTGCAGAAGGAATTGATTCAGCTGGTCGACGACACTATTGGACCGACCGCCCGGCCGGCCGACATAATCATAGCGGACGAGGTACCGAAGACCAGATCCGGCAAGATCATGCGTCGGATACTCAAAAGTCTGGTCCGGGGCGAGGACGTCGGAGACCTGACGACCCTGAGAAACCCCGAAACGGTCGAAGAGCTGCAGGAAAAACTCAGCGAA
The DNA here is from genome assembly GCA_964513485.1 of uncultured Thermotogae bacterium. Lineage (GTDB taxonomy): Bacteria > Bipolaricaulota > Bipolaricaulia > M55B111 > M55B111 > JAGXLP01. The sequence continues at coordinate 1,965 of CAZENJ010000045.1, forward strand.
TAACTCTCTTTCGAGAAGAACTTACAAACCGGAGGGATTAACTTGGAGATCAACGAAGACGTAGCCAATCCAGCACCGCTCGGACTGGGAGGTTTCGCGCTATCGACGTTTATCCTGAATCTCGTAAATTCCGGCCTGGTAGAAGGGGGCTCCCTGGGGATAGTCATGCCGATGGCACTTGCTTACGGGGGGCTGGCTCAGCTGCTGGCCGGAATGTGGGAGTTCAGGCGGAATAATATTTTCGGAGCCACGGCCTTTTCCTCGTTCGGAGCTTTCTGGATTGGCCTGGCGTCATTTGAGATACTTTCCTGGGCGGGAATAATCTCCGGCGTGCCCAAGGAAGGACTGGCGATCGCACTGGTTGCCTGGGGTATTTTTACGTTATACGCCACCATCGCCTCTTTGAAAGAACCGTGGGCAATAACGTGGATCTTTATTACCCTGACGATTCTTTTCTTCCTGCTCGCCTGGGGCGAGTTCAACTCGACGGTCCACACAATAGCAGGATACGAGGGACTCCTGTGTGCACTAATTGCCTGGTATTCTTCTGCGGGAGTTCTGATTAATTCTATGTTCGGAAGGACCATACTTCCCCTGGGAGAACGCTAAAAAAACGGACGATAACTTAGTTAGTTTTGCATGGATGCGACCGCGGAGCCGACCGGGCTCTGCGGTCGTTTTTTCTTGACTTTCCCGTTTCCAATAACTCATAATTACGATGAACGCTCTTGCGATAATTGGTATTAAAGGGCTCTCATTTAATCAAATAACTATTCACGATCCACAATGTTTAATAAAGTTAAGCAGGCCGTAGACTGGATTTTTGGGCAGACCAACGATCAAAAACTATCCCGCCTCCGTGAATACGTCGATCGGGTAAACGAACTCGGGGATGAGGTAGCCGACCTGTCTCGGGAGGAAATACGGGACAGGACGGCGGAGTTCAAAGAGAGGCTGGACGCCGGAGAGGACATGGACGACCTGATTCCCGAGGCATTCGCTCTCGTCCGGGAGGTTGCCGAAAGGGAAACGGGAATGCGACCTTACGACGTTCAGATAATCGGTGCAGTCGCTCTGCATCAGCGTCGTATTGCCGAGATGGCCACCGGTGAAGGTAAGACGCTTGTAGCTACCATGCCCGCTTACCTGAATGCTCTGGAAGGACAGGTCCATATAGCGACCGTAAACGACTACCTGGCGGAGAGGGATAGAAACTGGATGGGGCCGATCTACGAGACCCTGGGACTTAACGTTTCGGTAATTCAGGAAGACATGGATATCGAAGCAAGGAAACAGGCTTACAGAGCCGATATAGTCTACGGCACCGCTTCACAGTTCGGTTTTGACTACCTTCGCGATAACATGGTCACTTCCGAAGAGCAAAGGGTCGGAGCCCAGAGATATTTTGCGATAGTGGACGAGATAGACAGTATTTTGATCGACGAGGCGCGAACTCCGCTGATAATTTCCGGTTCGACGGAAGAGTCGACCAAACTTTACAAGCGCTTTGCCAGACTGGCTCCGAGGTTCACTCCCGATCAGGACTACGAAGTAGACGAAAAGAACCAGTCAGTATCTCTGACCGATGAGGGAGCGAACAAAGCCGAAAATTTCCTCCACCTGGACGACCTCTACTCGCCGGAAAACATCTCCATGCTCCACCACCTGAAGACGGCGCTCAAAGCAAAGGAATTCTTCAAAAAGGACGAGGACTACATAATCCAGGACGGTGGAGTGGTTCTGGTAGACGAATTTACGGGGAGATTAATGCCTGACAGGAGGCTATCACAGGGACTGCACCAGGCTATAGAGGCCAAAGAAGGGATGATGATACAGAAGGAAAACCAGACCTTCGCCCAGGTAACTTTACAGAATTTTTTCCTCCTCTACGACGGTTTGAGCGGCATGACCGGGACCGCGAAGACGGAAGAGGAAGAGTTCGAAGACATTTACGATATGGACGTAGTAGTAGTTCCGACCAACGAACCACTGCAGCGTGATCACAGACCTGACGTAATATTTAAGACGAAGGAAGCCAAATACGAAGCCGTCGCGGACGAGGTAGAAAATTTACACGAAAAAGGCCGGCCGGTGCTGGTCGGAACGAACGCCATAGAAAAGTCCGAGCGATTGAGCGCACTCCTTCAGGACAGGGGCCTGTCCCACGAAGTCCTGAACGCAAAGAACCATGCCCGGGAAGCGGAGATCATCAAGGAAGCCGGCCAGCCGGGAGCCATTACGATCGCCACTAACATGGCGGGCCGGGGAACGGACATCAAACTCGGAGAAGGCGTCGCCGAACTGGGGGGGCTGCACGTTCTGGGAACCCAAAGACACGAGAGTCGACGAATCGACAACCAGCTTCGCGGCCGGGCGGGGCGTCAGGGCGACCCCGGCTCGACTCAGTTCTATCTTTCCCTCGAAGATGACCTGTTGAGAATTTTTGGCGGGGACAAGATAGATTCGCTGATGGAAAAAGCGGGCCTGGACGAAGGGGAGGCGATAGAACATTCCCTGCTGACCAAAGCAATTCGGAGAGCACAGAAGAAGGTCGAAGGGATAAACTACGAAAGACGAAAGAACGTCCTGAAGTACGACAAGGTCCTGGCACAGCAGAGAGAAGCGCTCTACAGCCTGCGAGACCACTTTGTCCTGACGGAAGAGGGCAGCAGCTGGGAAGAAATAGACGGCTACCTCCGGCCCGTCCTGCAGGACTTCTCGGAGGACCTGATGGAGCAATACGGCTTCGAGGACGGGGATCGAGACGAGGACCTCGAAGGACTCGAGGAAGAACTTTCCGAGTTTCAGAACTTCTCCTTCGAAGAACTCTACGACGACGGCAGCGAGGAACTTGGCTGGGCCGTAGAAGAGTACGTGCTCGACAACTGGGAAAAACAGCTCAAGGACTTCCGCGAGACGAAAGGCGTTTCCCCTGAATTGATAAAATCCGTCATCATCCAGGTAATCGATCGAAAGTGGCGGGAGCATCTCTACGTCATTGACGACCTGAAGGCGGGAGTCGGCTGGTCTTCTTACGGGGGGAAAGACCCGCTGGTGGAGTTCAAACGCGAGTCTTTTCGGCTCTTTCAGGATATGAGAACGGAGCTCAGGCGGGAGATAGTCGAATTGCTGGTGAAGGCAAGAATCGAGATGCGGGGGGCGGAGGAACCGGTAAAATCGGGAGTGGATACTTCCGAACTCAACTTTCAGGGGGGCGACGGCTCCGGAGGCCTGCCGGAAAAAGACGTGCAGGAGGGCAAAGAACGAGGGAAGCAGGGTGGAAAATCTTCCAATCCGGAACAGAGAATAGTTGAAGAAGAACCCGGGCGAAACGATCCCTGTCCCTGTGGTAGCGGAAAGAAGTACAAGTACTGCTGTGGCGCCGATGATTAATCCCTAAACGGTTTTTTGATTGAATTATTTCTGCCTGACGTTATAATAATTATAACTCACGCAAACAACAGGAGGTGTTTTATATGACAGTCACTACAGCTATGGTGCTAGGTTTCTTCTGGTCTCTCTGGGCAACTGCTTTCCTTTCCTTCATGGGATGCGGCATTTGTTAATTGGCTTCAAGAAGCAAAGAGCTTCAAAATAGGTGATCTCTAATTGTCCATAAAGAAGGTTTTTATAATTTGGGTTGTGGTGCTTGTAGCGCTGTCTTCATTCGTCGCCCTGTCGGCGGGGAGCCAGATAGAGGATAAGTTATCCAGGGTAATAAGTCGAAAGCTCGGGCTGAACTCCGGAATATACCGGGTTATTGAAACCGAGTACCAGGGTGATAGGCTCATCCTCGTCGCCATATTTGGGGTGGATTCAGCGCAAAATAGTTCCCTCGGCCAGGATATCAAGAAGGGGTTAAGAAATAACAGGGAAAAGAACCCGGTGGCTATCTCCATTCTGTCCCGCAATCAAGACGTCAAATTCCATCCTTACGCTCTGCGAGTTATCCAGAACGGAGAGTCGGGCAGAGTCAACAAGGTAATCGGACTGACGGAGGGCTTTAAGAACGGAGCTCTGCCGGAACGGGTACCGATAGAAGGCAAGGTATTCTGGGGTAGCAAGGGGATAATTACTCTGGGCGAATCGTTCGACCCGACGACGCCGTTCGCGATAAAATACGGGACGACAAGCGCCAGCTTCTCATTATCTCAGAGAAGGGAACCCGTACGACAGGAAGTCAGCGGCGAAAAAGAACAAGAACAGGTAACCGGCTTCAAGGAAGAAGGCTCCGAAAGCCAGGGTCAGGGGCTCAAGCCCTCTGAACCATCCTCTGAACCTTCTGGAGAAACGCCGAATAACCCACCAAGACAGAGGAGACCGAGATCAGGTTCGGGTCAGGGATTCGCGCTTCTGGCTCAGTTCGGCACGCTGCTGGCACTCACGCTTTCTCTTCTCTAGAGGACCCAAAGGTAAGATAATAAGGCAAGATTGTAGTTTAAAAAAATACTGGGGCAGGATTTTTCGTCCTGCCCCAGAGCTAATTTCATTCGCTCGAATTAGACCTATTCTTTAAATTCCTCGTAATCAGCCTCGCTCATAAGTTCCTGGAACTCCGAGTCGTCCTCGACTTCGAGCTTAACCAGCCATCCTTCCTCGAAGGGTGATTCGTTGATTTTCTCCGGTTCTCCCTCCAGAACTTCGTTTACCTCGGTTACTTTTCCGCTGACCGGAGCTTTTACGTTTGAGACCGATTTCACGGATTCCACTACCACCATCTCGTCCCCACCCGAGTACTCCTCACCCGGACCCGGCAGTTCGACAAATACTATATCCCCAAGCTCGTTTTGCGCAAAATCCGTTATGCCTATAGTTACAGTATGATCTTCTTTCTTTACCCAGTCGTGATCTTCAGTATACTTAATTTCGGCCATAATACCTCCTCTTTTGATTGATTGTAGATAAAAAAGTCTACTTTGCAAACGGGCAAGTTTTCCGTCCTGATTATTTTCTATTAAGGCGTTAGTCATTGCAACCGAGAAAACGATTAATTATATTTAATCGGTGAAAAATGAGATGGATTGTGTAATTCTTGCAGCGGGAAAAGGCACGCGAATGTCTTCCACCAGACCCAAGGTCCTGCACGAGATCTGTGGAAAACCGCTGATCGGACATTTACTGGATTCAATCGATCCCTTATCATCATTGTCGAAAGTTATAGCGGTAATCGGATACAGGGAAGAGCAGGTAAGGGAAGAGTTGGAGGGCTGGAATCTCGAGTTCGCCCTTCAGGAAGAACAGAAGGGCACGGCCCACGCTCTGCAGCAAGCAAGGGACAGGATAGAGAGCGATTACTTTCTGGTCTTTCCGGGAGATCTTCCCCTGGTCAAAACTTCCACCATAAAGCGTTTCATAGATTTTGCCGAAGGGGGAGACTCGGGGATGTCACTTCTGACAGTACACAGGGATAACCCCGCCGGCTACGGAAGAATAAAGAGGAACGAGGACGGCACTTTAATGGCGATCGTCGAGGATCAGGACGCCAGCAGCGAGGAAAAGGAAATCAAAGAAGTAAATACCGGCGTATACAGGCTTCCCGCGGAAGAGGCCCTCTGGCAGGAACTCGCCGCGCTTGATAGCGCCAACGCACAGGGCGAGTTTTACCTCACCGACCTGGTGGAGCGCTTCTACGGCCGAGGGAAGGAGATCACCGGAAAGAAAGCAGAGTCAACCGAGGAATTTCTCGGGGTCAATACGCAACAAGACCTGGCACTTGCCGGACGGGTTCTAAACGGACGAAAGATTGACTCTCTTCTCGTCGAGGGTGTAACTATAGTCGACCCGGAGACCACGAAAATTCACGGTGAAGTCGAAGTAGGGCGGGATACTGTAATCGAACCGTTTACCAGCCTTAAAGGGCGGACAAAAATCGGCGCAGGGGCCAGAATCGGTCCGAATTCCGAGATTATCGACGGGAGAATCGGTGATGGGGCGGAGGTCGTCCATTCGGTCGTAAAGGGGGCAATCGTAGACGTTGACTCGACTGTAGGGCCTTTTCAACATATAAATAATTCGAAGGACGAGGACAAACGTTGAACGCCTGGCGAAGCCAGAACAAATAATATAAAAAATGGGGAGATCAAATTGGAGGATTTAAAAATTATTACGGGAAATTCCAATCCCGCGCTGGCCGCTGATATCGTGGACAACCTGGACAAAGAGCTTACCGAGGCCTCGGTGGACAGGTTCTCGGACGGTGAAATACACGTTCACGTGCAGGAGACGGTTCGAGGCGCGTCAGTTTTCGTGGTTCAGTCTATTTCCCCCCCGGTGAACGATAACCTTATGGAGCTATTGTTGATAATCGACGCCTTGAAGAGGGCCTCGGCGAAACAGATTGCGGCGGTTATTCCGTACTACGGTTACGCGAGGCAGGACAGGAAACAGACCGGCAGAGTCCCGATAAGCGCCAAACTGGTCGCCAATATCATTTCCACCGCGGGTGCTGATCGAGTGCTGACCGTGGACCTCCACGCCGGTCAGATCCAGGGTTTTTTCGATATCCCCGTGGACAATCTGAGAGGGGATCCCGTCCTGGCCAACAGCATCAAGCACGAAATATCTTCCGAGAAGGGGGTCGTGGTTAGCCCCGACGTCGGAGGAGCAAAGCGGGCTCGAAAAGTATCACAAAAGCTGAATATGCCGCTTGCAATAGTAGAAAAGAAAAGACACAGCGAGGCAGAAAACGTGGAGGTACTTAATTTGATCGGCGACGTCGACTGTAAAAGGTGTCTGATAGTCGACGATATCGTCAGCACCGGTGGGACACTGACCGAAGTCGCCGACATCCTGAACGAGCGGGGCTGCGACAGAGTAGAGGCTATCTGCACCCATGGCATATTCGCGGAGGACGCGCTGGACTGTATTGAAGCTTCTCCGATAAATACGGTAACGGTGACCAACACGATCTATAACGAAAAGGCAAGGCAGGCGGAGTTCATAAACTACATCTCAGTCGGGGGCCTCTTTGCAAAAACAATTAAAAGGATATACGAGGAAAAGTCGGTATCGACTTTGTTCCCCCATTCTTAATATAATTGATAAAGAGCAGTACAATTTTCGGAGTTAGAAACTTAAAGAAAGGTGATATTGATGACAACGCTTCAGGTAAGTGAAAGAGATTCCGGGAGAAACCCGAATACACTGCGAAGGGAAGGCCAGTTGCCTGCGGTCATCTATGGCCCCGAGCGGGAAACGGTTAGTTTAATGGTAGACAAGAAAGAGACCAAGGAGCTACTGGACGAGGTTACCAGGAGTACAAGACTGGAACTGTCAATCGACGGCAAGGTTCACAAGGCATTTTTAAAGGATATCCAGTACGACCACCTGACCGACGAGCCAACTCACATAGATTTCTACGAGGTTCCGGACGACCATCTCGTGGAGATGAAGATACCCGTAGTGACCGTTGGCACACCGGAAGGGGTCAGTTCGGGTGGAATTATGGACCAGCTGATGGAAACAATTACTGTGCACGGAGAGGCTACGGATATACCGGAGATCCTCAGGCTGGACGTCGAGGAATTAGAAATTGGCGATTCGATTCACGTATCCGACCTGGATCTCGGCGACCTGGAAATACTTACCCCGGAAGACAGGACGGTCCTATCCATCCTTTCCCCGAGAAAAGAAATTGAAATAGACCTGACGGAACCGACAATAGGAGAGGAACTGCTAGCCGAGGAAGAACTTGGGGAAGGAGAGGAACTGGAAGAAGGAGAGGAACTGGAAGAAGGAGAAGAACTCGAGGAAGGAGAGATGGAGGAAGCCGAAATGGAAGGGGAAGAGCCGGAAGAAGGTAGAGAAGAAAGTGAATAAGGATCGCTCGAAACCGGCTGATCCGTACCTCCTCTGCGGAACCAGGATCTCAAAGCAGATTTCGTGGAGTACTATTTTGAAATCGATAATTATTTTTATATATAATTGGGTAGATGCAGAACCCATCGGGAGGTGAGCCAGGTGAGTAACA
>CAZENJ010000045.1:9943-14613 GCA_964513485.1 uncultured Thermotogae bacterium
TATTTTTCGTCCCCGTGAATTAACCGGATCTTTAGGATTAAGTACTTTTGAAATGGAGAATCGTATTTGCCTATAATTCTTTATGAAGAGTTCTCTGGGAGGTGAGCTTGGTGAGTAACATGTACAAGAAGTTTTCAAAGAAGTCCATGGAAATAATGGCCACGGCATACGATGAAGCTGAAAAATTAAACGACAAAGCAGTCTCCCCGGAGCACTTATTGCTCGCTCTATTAAGGGCCAAAAATACGAGAGTCTACAAGTTTTTAAAGGACAACGGCCTCTCCTATCACCACGTACTGAGAGTGGTAAAACGCAACGACGAAGAAGAACTCTCCCTGCCACTCCAGGACGAGCTCGAACCGACGTCTCAGCTAAAGAAGATAATGAAAATGGGATACGACGAGGCAAGGTCCAGCCAGGGTGAGAACAAGATCGAACCGGCTCATCTCCTTATCAGCATTTTAGAAGATGGAGACGGTACTGCCTCCTCTGTAATAAAACAATTTGGCATAACGACCAGAAAAGCCCGTTCTTACTTCTCCATGGTCCGGAAAGGTGACGCCAACCAGGGTATGGAACTCAAGCTCCAGTCCACGGAAAAAGGGAGTCAGGAAGAGGGGGTCCTGGAAGAATTTGGACGTAATTTGATAGAAGAAGCCCAGGAAGGAAAGCTCGATCCCGTTATCGGAAGAGAGGACGAGATAAATAGGGTCATTCAGACGCTGACCAGAAGGAAAAAGAACAACCCCGTACTGATAGGCGAAGCCGGGGTGGGTAAGACCGCGATTGTCGAAGGTCTAGCCCAGAAGATCGCCAATCGCGAGGTTCCGAGTATCCTGGCGGAAAGAAGGATTTACGAAGTGGACATGGCCGCCATGGTAGCGGGTACCAAGTATCGCGGCGAGTTCGAGCAACGTCTGAAAGCTTTGATCAACGAGGTCAGCAACAAGGATCAGGTTATCCTATTTATCGACGAACTGAGCACCGTGGTCGGCGCGGGCGGGGCCGAGGGTGCAATTGACGCCTCGTCGATCCTTAAACCACCTCTGGCTTCCGGAGCGATTCAGAGCATCGGTACCGCGACCATCGACGACTATCGAAAATCGGTGGAAAAGGATCCCGCGTTAAAGCGCCGATTCAAGACAATCACGGTTGAAGAACCGACGATCCAGCACACCATCGAAATCCTGGAAGGAATTCAAAACAGATACGAGAACCACCACAACGTAAAGATAACCCAGGAAGCAATAGAACAGGCCGCCAGACTGAGCGATCGCTACATCACCGGCCAATTTTTGCCGGACAAAGCGATCGACCTGATAGACGAAACCGCGGCAAAAGTTCGACTGGACAACTTCAACCTGCCACCGGAACTGAGGGAAGTTTCCCGGGAAAGGGTCAGCGTAAAGCAGCGGGAGGAAGAAGCCACCAGCAACGGTAATTACGAGAAAGCAGCCGAATTGAGGGACGAACGGGAAAAGCTGACGGAAGAACTGGAAAACTACGACGAGCAGGAAGATAGATCTCACAACGGGGACGGCCTGGTCGAAGGAAAGGATATCGCGAAGATGGTTTCCTCCTGGACCGGCGTTCCGGTCGGCCGACTGCAGAAGGAAGAACGAAAACGCATGGTCGACATGGAACAGGAAATACACAAACGACTAATCGGCCAGAACGAAGCAGTTAACGCAATATCGCAATCACTGCGTCGTGCTTATGCCGGCGTTAAGGACCCAAACAGGCCCATTGGTTCCTTCATGTTCCTCGGCCCGACCGGAGTGGGGAAGACCGAGCTGAGCAAGACTCTGGCCGAGTTCCTTTTTGGAGACGAAGAGGCCCTGATCCGGGTGGATATGTCCGAGTACATGGAAAAGTTCAACGTTTCCCGTTTGACGGGAGCCCCTCCCGGCTACGTCGGATACGAGGAAGCCGGTAAGCTAACCGAGGCAGTCCGGCATCGTCCACATTCCGTAATCTTGTTTGACGAAATAGAGAAAGCCCACCACGACGTCTTCAACATACTTCTGCAAGTTATGGAAGACGGTGTCCTGACCGATTCGCAGGGACGTCAGGTTAATTTCCGGAATACCGTTATGATCATGACTTCTAACCTCGGAGGGAAGCTGATAACTGATAAGACGCAGCTCGGCTTCGGAGCAAAAAAGGTCGATTCCAAAGAATCCTACGAAGAGATGAAGAACATGGTAATGGACAAGGTAAAGGACGAATTCAGGCCGGAATTCCTCAATCGGCTCGACGACCTCGTCGTCTTCCACCAGCTCACCGAAGAAGAGGTCTTCAAGATAGCCGATCTGATGCTGGACAGGCTTAGCAACAGATTACTGGAGAAACACGGTCTGGAGCTGGAACTTTCTCACTCGGCCAAGGAAAAGCTGGTCAAAGATGGCTACGATCCCAAGTACGGTGCCCGACCGATGCGTCGAACCATAGAAAGTCTGATAGAGAACAAGATTTCCGATCACCTGTTACAGGGGGATTTCAACGAGAGGGACTCTATTTACGTCGATTCCGAGGATGGAGAAATAGTTCTCGAGGGGGTAAGAGACAAGAGCACCGTCGGCGTCGGAGATTGATAATGAATGGCTTACGAATGCAATAATTGTGGCTACACTTCCGTCGAGTGGCTCGGGCGATGTCCGAAATGCGGCGAATGGGACAGTTTTAAGGGCGAGGACTCTGACTCTCCCCCACCGGAAAGGTTCGTCGACGAAGCACCCAAACCTCTATCGGAAATTTCTTTTGCTTCCAAAGAGAGAATCCGGACTGGTATCGGGGAATTCGACCGCATCCTCGGCGGCGGTCTGCTTCCCGGAGCGGTGATCCTGCTCGGCGGGGAGCCGGGCATCGGCAAGTCCACATTACTTCTTCAGGCAGCGACGAAACTCTCCGATCTCGGCAGAGTTCTCTACGTATCCGGCGAAGAATCGTCGAAGCAGTTAAAAATGCGGGCAGAAAGGCTCGGCCTGGACTCCGATGACCTGATTATCTACAGCGGTCAGAGCCTTGAAAAAGCGATCGGGCACGTCGACGAAATCGAACCAATCTGTGTCATCGTGGACTCGATCCAGTCACTCCAGCTCTCTGACAGTACGACTTCTCTCGGTAGTACCAAACAGGTCCGGGAACTGGGGCGAGAATTTACCAGGCTAGCGAAAAAAAAAGAAATTGCCACGCTGTTAATCGGCCATATCACTAAATCCGGTGACTTCTCCGGGCCGAAATCCATCGAACACCTGGTAGATTCCACGATCTATTTCGAGGGCAAACGAGACCGCAATCTACGACTGCTCCGTCCCGAGAAGAACAGGTTTGGCTCGACGGAACTCCTCGGACTGTTCCAGATGACGGAAGACGGCCTGGAGGAAATTCTAAACCCTTCAGGGTTCTTCGCAAAAAAAGACGGCCGGACCGGCAAAAAAGGTGCTTCTACAGTGTGCACGGTAGAGGGCAATAGGCCAATCCTGGCGGAAGTCCAGGCCCTGGTTACTCGTTCCAGTTACGGCGGCACCCCCCAGCGTCGCACGACGGGCCTCGACTACAATCGAACTTCCCTGTTGCTGGCCGTTCTCCAGAAACAGCTGGGGATCAACCTGGAGGAGTTCGACATCTATCTCAACGTGGTAGGTGGTTTTACGGTCGAGGAAACGGCAGCGGACCTGGGAATAGTCAGTTCTATTCTTTCCAGCTTCCACGACAGGGGGATAGACGACCAAACCGTATTGATCGGGGAGATCGGGCTCAGCGGAGAAATAAGACCCGTAAAATCTCTGGCTTCCCGGATTAACGAAGCTGAAAAGTTGGGATATCGGCTCGCTCTCGTGCCCGAAGACAATCGGGACAGAGTTTCCTCCGATTCAGAGTTACAACTCCGTCCCGTAAGTACCTTAAAGGGCGCGGTCTCGGAACTGGGCTTGGAGGGATAACATGAGTTTCAACTCTTTGGAAGAACTTCTCGAAAACATAGCTCCCGGCACCAAATTGAGGGACGCCGTAAATCGGATTGTAGAACAGGGCCACGGAGGTTTGCTCGTTATATCTCCTCTGGAGAAGATCGAGGAGATTATCACCACCGGTTTTAGCCTCGATACGGAAGTTACCTCTCAGCGGCTGAGCGAGTTATCCAAAATGGACGGGGCAATAGTGATAAACAACGATTTACAGAGGATCACTTACGCGAATGCCCACCTGTCACCGGATCCTTCGATCGAAAGTCTCGAAACCGGAACAAGACACAAGGCCGCCGAACAGACGGCAAAGCAGATCGGAATCCCGGTAGTCGCCATATCCGAGCGGAGGAACAGGGTAACTGTTTACTACAGGGACCAGCGCTACATACTCCGGGAGATCTCGACAATTATGTCCAAGGTAAATCAGGCCCTGCTTATAATGGACCAGTACAGGGGGAATTACGACGAAGCCCTACAGGAGTTGACGGCGCTGGAACTCGACGGAAACGTTCTTCCCTTTCACGTCGCCAACCCGTTGACGAAAATCGGCCAGATGCTGACACTGAAAAAAGAAATACTGAGAATGTTCGTCGAGCTCGGGGAAGAAAAAGCGCTACCCGGACGTCAGCTCGACAACATGATGGCCGGGGTGGAGAGCGACCTCAGGTTAATAATTAAGGACTTCCAGAAGGACCCGAAGGA
>CAZENJ010000046.1:0-14566 GCA_964513485.1 uncultured Thermotogae bacterium
CCGTATTTATGAATAATTTAGTTTTAGTGACACCGTCTAGTTCGTAAGAAATCGCACCCATAATCATCCCTGTGGCAGCACTGCAACCTTCGTTTCTCGTTACTACTCTGCAAATACTCGACCCGGGCCTCTGTATTTTCACAGCAGGCGTTTCAGTACAGATCGTCTTCCATTCCAGGCAATTCCATCCTTCACAACAGTACCTTTCCTGGTTTTTATCGTAGCACCATCCCCGACATTGTCCTCGATTAACACAGGTTCTGCTGCATTTTTCCTCCCCCTCCTGGACAACATCTAAAGTTGCTATTTCTTCCGTGCCGCACTCCACCGTGCAGGTTAAATCCGGCAGGCACTCTTCAGTTGTGACTTTAGCACCTTCCGTCGTCTCTGCCTTGATTTCCAGGGGAGACAGGGCCAGCAAAATATCGGAAGCTACAAATATCCCTTGATAGCTCACTGCGCCATCCGCGGTCATGAGGGTCTCAATTACGCGGCCCCAGCCCGGTCTAAATTGGCTGCCTTTCGGCTCCACAAAATCAACCAGGTATCTTTCCGGTGCTTTCTCGTCGGGGTCGAAAGATCTACCAGCCAGGAAATGGTTGAATTCTCCCCTGTCCCGGGGCAGGCCCAACCAGACCATCTCACCCGTACTTAATTCCGTGACGTAATCGTCAAAGCCGGGATCGGAATATAACTCAATCGGAACCCCAAACTTACTTTTTATTTCCTCCACGGGCAACTCGACCGCTTCCCTGAATTCCCGGCGGAAGTCAGTCGCGTAAACTTTAATTTTAAATTCTCCCGGATACTTTTTATTTACGTACCTGGCCAGTCCGCGAAGCAAGTGCGGATCACTGGTCCCCTTATCCGGATCGGTATTCATGTAATCGGGACCGCCCAGCGTATCGGCGAGTCCTACCAAATCACTGTGGTCAACCACCCCATTTCCGTTGTTATCGGGGACGAAAGCCGGGTAACCGTTTACCGCCAGGTAGCCGAGATTAATCGCGGAAACTGTTGGAGCGGACCAGAATTCACCCCATACCGGTTTCGCATCCTGTCCCAGCAGGAGTTCCCCGTCCATGCCTTCAAGAAAGAAGGGGCTACCTTCCGTCGCCTTCACCGGCACAAAAGTTATCAGTAAAGCTAAAATAGATAGGAAGATGATTAAAGAAGAAAAAAGGACGTACCTTTTCGTGGCACTGTAATACATAACAACCCCCTTACATCATTATTTTTTCCAGCCGAATTAACTTGCCGGGAAGAAAGTTTAGCTATAAAGGTAGCGCAGGGTAATCGGTTCGCCGATCAGAACTATCGCGGGATTTCTTACACTAACCACTACCGAGCATGCGAAAGCTATAAAGAAATTATGTTCCGGAAATTAATTGTATCCAAATTATACCCCGGTTAATTAAATTCTGTCAAGTTTATAGAAATTATTGGTACAGCTTAACAGGTTTCATAGCTCATCTGGGTGCTGGGTGAAATTTTGGAAGAGCCACTTGACTTCCTAAAGACAGCTAGTAGTTGGTCTTAAGAGATAATTGCACGATTGAGGTCATTATCCAGTTCGTGGGAATATTCGGGGCCAGCTTCCCTCAGTTAGGAGGCAAAAGGAAATATCAATACTGAAGGTTTTTCTCCGCTTCCGCTATTGCTTTCTCCGGGTCACAGTCACTCGAAGGGTCCAGCAAGGATGCACCAAAGACCGGCGCTATGGTCGAATCGTAAGGGTCATCGAGCAGCACCTCTCCGACGACTTCAGAACTAATTCTATCTTTTACCTTTCTTAGTTCCCCGGCCATTTTCGGCAGGACAAGCAAAAACCTTTCTTCCGAAAACCGTAACAGTAGATCAGATCCCCTTATAGACCTTTTTAACCTGGCCGACAGTTTCCTTCTAAATCCACTCATTTGCTCTGGTCCGTACTTACTCTCTATTTCACCGTAGCCGGAAAAAGCAATTAAGAGGAACCTCACTTTCTCCCCTTCTCTACAGTAATCTTTCAGATGGCCGGCCAGTATCCGGTCAAGGTACTGCCGATTATAGAGGCCGGTTTCTTCGTCGATCACTTCCGAACGCTCCTTCTGGGAAGGAGTTAGGTTATCCAGGGACGAGGCTGAAAGTCTGTCGAAAAAATCCTCCGGTATCCGGACATCTTTGCCGGCCGGAACCGTGAACCCGACAGTCGTCCCCTCGCCGGGGCGAGAATCGAGCCAGATCTCTTCCCCGCTTTCCTCCACAATCCGTTTGCTTAGCGCCAGTCCCGTTCCTGTACCGGAGGAGGATTCATCCGGTTCCAGCTGTTCGAACATTTTAAAAACTCTGTCGTGATGTTCCTCCGCTATACCGATCCCGTTATCCCGAACGAGAACTTCTAGCTTCCCCCTTTCAGGTAGTTTATTGTAACCTAGCTCTATTTTAACGGGGGGAGAGTTATACTTTATAGAATTTGACAATAAATTTTTGAGCAGGACCTTGAATTGAAACCTGTCAAACTTTATTTCCGGAAAGTCCGACCGTACCTCGATCTCCGCCCCTGCCGTGGTGATGCCGAGCTCACCCTGAATCTCTTCTATTAGCCCCGGTACCTCTATTTTTTCCGGGGAAGAACTCGCGGTCACGTGGGCCAGACTCGAGACCTCGTCCAACATCTTATTCAATCGCGTAGCGTTTTCCTTCAAATCCCGGAGTCTTCGAAACGAGCTGTCGTGCAATTCCTCGCGGTGTGCTTTGAATAGCATATCACTGTAAGCGCCGATCGACCGCAGTGGCTCCTTTAAGTCGTGGGAGATGATCTGGATCATATCTTCAAGCCTTTCATTTGATTTTTTCAGACTTCGGGCCCTTTCCCTTAGCTCTTTTTCCAGCTGAACCCGCTTTGTCATATCCTGAAGCAAGGTAAGTATCGTCCTCTCCCCGCGAAAATCCACCAGAGAGGAACTCATCGAGGCAATCACACGAGAACCATCCTTCTTCTCCAGCGCCTGGTCCTCCCGGAAGAAAAACCCATCTGATTCAAGCTGGTCCCTCAAGTTCGGATAATCTCCCGGTTCAAAAAGGTCGTATAACTTCTTTTGCAACAGCTCCTCCGAGCTGAAGCCCAGCAGCTTCTCGGCTTCAGGATTTACCTCAAAGATCTCACCGGTTTCAAAATGAGAAAAGATGATCGCGTCATAAGCGTATTCAAACAGGTGTTCGCTTTCCTTCAGGGCTCTTTCTGCCTCGATATCGTGGAGACCAAATGCAATATCCCCAGCCACCTCCTCGAACAACTCCTGCTCTTCCACGTCATCGATGTAATTAATCGGAACCGAAGCCGACAGCAGGCCATAAACCCTGCCCTTATGCTCAATTCGCTTGCTCAAAGCTCCGTTTTCCCCATAACAGCCCATTAGCGGACATTCACCATAGTTCGATGACGGGTTCCTTGTAGTAACTATCTCGGATTGATCCAGTGTATTGCGGACGCAGTAAGGGAGTTCACCCACTTCAAGGGCTTCGCGCATAGGCTCGAAATCCTCGCCCAGTCCCGCTTGAGCCGCCCTGTCCAGTTCTTCCGATTCGTCAAAAATAGCTATCCAGACGTGGCCATAGCCTCTCGTCTCTACAAGGTTATCACAGATTCCCTGGATTAAGCTATCCCTGTCGTTTTCCTCAACCAAAAGCTGCTTCACGTATTTAATTGATCTTAGGACCGAATTAAGGTGTTCTTTCCTTTTTTCTACTCTCCTCTGGCTAATAATTTGACCCAGTATGCCGGACAGGGATTCGAGCAAATCTTGCTCCTCTTCCAGGAACGGCCCTTCATCCATGCTGGTCTTTTCTTTCAGGTAATAGACTTCGATACGACCGATTTCCTCCCCCTCCACCTCTAGAGTTACGGTCTGTTTCAACTCCGTGATCTCAAATCGATCGGTTCTGAACTCATCGTCCCCGTAAATGATTCTCGCACAAGTTGCTTCCGGGTACTGCCAGGACATCGGAATTAATTCGGTAGCTTTCCGAAGAATTTCGCTCAACGGCATCTCGCTATCGACGGCGAGTTCAGTTACTTGGTAAAGAAGGTTCAGTTCTTTGTAGCGCTCATCGAGTTCGTAGAGTAACTTTTCCCTAGTCCGTTCTACTTTTTTTCTTTCCGTAATATCATCGTGCACGGCCACTACTTCCCCCGTAGATAGCTTATACACGTAGTTCTCGCGCCAGCTCTCGATTCTATCGTCTTCGTGAATAGAGACCCGGTGCTTCTCCGGTTCGCCGGTTTCATTTACACTCTGGAGAACCGCGAATAGGCCAGATTCCCTTATGCTGGGGAAAACTTCAGTAACCTTTTTATCAATCACGTCCTGTCTCGAGGCCCCCTCAATCTCCTCGGCAGCTTCGTTGAAATTCCTGATCAAAAAGTCTTCTCCGTTGTTTACCGGCTCATATACCACTAAGCCGCTGCTCATGTTTTCAACTCTTTTCCGGTGCCGACTTTCACTTCCCGTAATTTTTCCAGCGGGCTCGGCCGTCCCCGTCACGTCTTCAATTGCACAAACAAGCCCGGAAAGTTCCCCTTCCTCATCGAACAGGGGGTTGGCACTCAGCGATAGGGTCTTTCTCTCTCCTCTCTCGTTCAATACGGCGTGTCTCGAGTTATTAACAGCCTCTCCTCTATCCCGCACGAGCTCAAACGGAAGTTCTGCCTCGGGGAGATCGTTACCGTCCGTATCGACGATCTTTTGATTTACTTCGCCGTAAGTCAACCCCGTTATTTCGTTCTTCCCTCTGCCAAAGACCTCTTCCGCTTTGCGGTTGGCGTAGACTATCACGCCGTCCTCGTCCATCTTCAGAATAGCTACCGGGCTATTTTCCGTGAGTTCGGCTAGAGAAGAATTACTTAGCTCGCTGTCTCTGGACATAATCCACTCCGTATCTTATAAAAGCTTTCATTGGATTGACCAAAAAAGCCAACCGGGTAATTGGCGGCCAGGTCAATTTCTATTATTTGCAGGAAACCCTGGCCCTCCTCGAAAAATTGTCTGATTGGAATCCCCTGCCACCTTATTATACGAAAATAATTTTAAAACCCTCCTCCGCTTTGTCAAACCTTTATCGGTTTTTTCCGGGGCCATTTTCCCTCTCCCGGACCTTCAAAGATATATCTCGGTTTCGCCAACCCCCGCGGAAGTCCCCGGTTTTGCCTCCCCTTCCCGCCAGGGGTGATACCCGGGACGTATGAACCCGGGCTCGATCGCTACCATCAACTCCGGCTCGGTTTGAGTACCAGAATCATATTCCCCCCTCATCCGAACTCCTTCCGGAAGCGCTGATGAGTTAAAAGCCTATTTTTTGTCTCAAAGTCCGCGCTCCCGTGACCCACGGGGTTCTTGACCTTTATTATCCTGGGGCAGGTGAGAAGGAAGGTCGTTACCCGGCCAGGTTTGATTGAATTAAGCTGGAAAAGGTAATATCTTTTACACAGCTTGAGAGCCAAATCACGATCACGGGAAAAGGAGGGGTAGGATTGCTGGACCAGCTTCCGTGCGTATTCGGTAACCTCTATCAGCCAATTGAAAGAGACGGTAACTTTGGCAAAAATCAAAATGGTTTGCCCTAAGCTGGCTCCGAACTCAGTCCGTCTTTTATTTAATCAGGAGAACGGGACATGAAATCTATCAATAAAAAAATTCTGGCCATAACGCTGGTTATTTTTCTGGTCGCCCTATTTACCCTGACAGGACTTTCCGGAGAAGAGGGGGTTACGCTATACTTCTTCTGGTCCCAAGGCTGTCCCTACTGTTCAAAAGAAAAACCATTTCTGGAAAATCTGCAGGATAAATTTCCCTCTCTCAAGGTCGTGGACAAGGAAATATCCCACGATCAGGAAAACGTCGAGTTGCTGCAGAAGATGGGGAAGGCGTACGGCAGGGAAATAAGGGGCGTGCCGACGACTTTCGTTGGCGATCAGGTCTGGGTCGGCTACAACGAAAAGATCGGAGATAAAATAGAGGAAGGCGTTCGGGCGTGCCTTGACAATTCCTGCGTCGATCCAATTTTGAAGGTTGAGGGAAAACATGAAAAGGCGGAAGAGCCCGGACCCTCCCGGAACGAGTCGATCGAAGTCCCCTTTCTCGGCCGGGTGGACCTGAATTCGATGTCAGCATTCATGTCAACTGCGTTGATCGCCTTTGTTGACGGATTTAATCCCTGTTCTTTATGGGTACTAACTTTTCTTCTCGGTCTGCTAATTTATACGAAATCCAGAAAGCAAATAATCATCGTCGGGTTGACCTTCCTGATCATTACCGCAACGGCTTACGGCCTCTTCATTCTCGGTCTGTTTAGCGCTTTTCAGTATATCGGTCAGCTACTGTGGATAAGGGTGCTCGTGGCCGTAATTGCCTTTGCTTTCGGAGTGGTAAACGTCAAGGACTACTTCTGGTTCAAGGAGGGTTTCTCTTTCACCATACCGGAGTGGGTAAAACCGAGGATAGCCGAGAGGTTCAGGGATTTGACTCGAAAAGGTCGTTCCATCCCAGCCCTGGTCGGCGCCACTATGTTGATGGCACTGGGGGTAACCCTGGCTGAATTACCGTGTACAGCAGGGTTTCCGGTCGTCTGGACCGGGATTCTAAACACTCAGGGAGTTTCCGGAACCACCTTTGCCGCCCTTTTCGTCATCTATATGATTATATATCTCCTGGACGAACTCCTTGTCTTCGGCACGGTAAGTATAACCCTTCAGTCAAGCAAGATTCAGGAAGAACACGGGAGAAAGCTTAAACTCGTGGGCGGAACACTGATGTTGACACTCGCGTTGAGCTTCCTGTTCGCCCCGGAACTAATGAACGGCCTGCTGGGTTCTCTGATAGTATTCGGCTCCGCTCTGCTTGGATCCCTACTTTTGATTCTGGTTCGAAAAAAATTATTTCCAATTCTGGGAGTTGAGGGATAGAGAGTTTTTGTCTTCATCGCGCAGTGTTAAATACAGAACAAGCAAAAATCGTCAGTTATATTCAAACTTTTGTCTTTCACCACCTGAGGTGCTTATCAGGATTTTTTTACAATAAAACGGTGATGAGAAAATGAGAGAATTAAATGTACCAACTGCTTCTACCCGGCTTATTCTGATTGCTGTTTTAACAATACTTTTCCTGTTTCCTCTCACGCTACAGGCATCAGCTGCACCGGAGTTAGTAATTACGGAAGGTAATCCGATAGAACTAAAGAAAGCAACCGAAGGAGAAATTCGGAAGGGCCACTTCACTCTAAAAAACGGGGGAGACGAAGACCTGAAAATCCAGAATTTCATTGTTACCTGTTCCTGTCTGACGATATTAAACAGGGACCTCGCTCCTTTGAAACCCGGGGAAACGAAAGAGGTAAATTTCCTGTTCGATACCGCCCACTTTGGGGGCAAGAAAACGAGAAAAGAAGTGATGATATTTTCAAATTGCCCAAAAAGTCCGGAACGGCTGGGTATCTTAATCAGAGTAGAAAATAGAAGTGATTACGAGTTTCTGGCCGAGGGATTCGAAGAGAGATTGAATATACTCGTAGATATAAGGGAGGAAAAAGCATACGAAAACGGACATATCATCGGAGCAATAAACGTCCCTGAGTCAGGCCTGAAAGATTTCCTCCAAAAAATTCCGGATTCTGTGCCCGTTTTCATCTATTCGCAATCCGGTAACCTGAGCGGCAAGCTGGCTGGAAAACTCTCCCGGGAGCAAAACAAAAAGATCAAAAGCCTGATCGGCGGCTTTGAGCAGTGGAAGTTAGTTCATCCTGACTTTTTGATTGCAAGGCCGGCCTCAAACTGATAGCACGAAACGGCAGAAAAGCCCCGATTTAGTCGGGGCTTTTCCGGATTCCAAAATGCTGCGCTTCCAGCATATACCTTGCCTTTCGGTTTTTCTCACCCGAGGGCCACGTCTAAACTCATCATTATGGTGAAGCCGACCATCGCTCCCATCGTCGCTATGTCAGCGTTTCCCTCCAGCTGAGCCTCCGGTACCAGCTCCTCGATAACTACGTATATCATCGCGCCCGCGGCAAATGCCAGAGCGTAGGGTAACATCGGCTTAACTACTATTACCGCAATAGCCCCCAGTAAACCGGAAATGGGCTCCACAAACCCGGAAAGCTGTCCGTACCAGAAACTCTTCAACCGACTATAGTTTTCCCGGCGAAGGGGAACGGAGACTGAAGTACCTTCCGGGAAGTTCTGGATACCAATACCCAGGGCCAGAGCGGCCGCCCCGCCTAGAGAAGCAGAGGGAAGATCCGCAGCCAGGGCGCCAAATGCAACCCCTACTGCTAACCCCTCGGGAATATTATGAATGGTTATCGCAAGGATGAGCAGGACGCTCCTGTGAAGACTTGTCTTAACTCCTTCAGCTTCTTCCTCCGGAAAACCAATGTGAAGGTGGGGCAAATAATGATCTATCACACGCAAAAATATCCCGCCGAAGAGAAAACCGATTGCCGCTGGAACCCAGGGGGGGAGTGCCGAGTCGGCGGCCATTTCTATTGCGGGCTTGAGCAGGGACCAGTAACTGGCCGCGATCATTACCCCGGCGGCAAAACCAAGCATCAGATCAAGTACCTTCTGGTTAAACCCCTTAAAAAAGAAAACCAGACCGGCACCGGCAGCGGTCAGGAACCAGGTAAATCCGGTTGCAAGCAATGCCTGATATACGTGGTCAAGTGACTCGAACCAGCCTATCATCACGTACTACCTCCTGTTTACTTTTCAGTTTCACCTTAAAATTTATCGGCGCGGAACCGGTTCCGCGCCGATGACTCAAACAGTCGCACTTAAAAAGCTTCGATGTTTTGCTGGAGAACTTTCACTACTTCCTCCCCGGCATCTCCCCCAATCCCGACCACTCCCCGGGACATTCTTCTTTCCTCGAGATCGTAGTGAAGCTCGTTTCCATTTACGTCAAAAGCCTCCCCACCGGCTTCTTCCAGTATGACTTGAGGGGCACAGCAGTCCCAGATACCCAGTTTATCGGTGGTATAGTAAACCAGGTCAGCTCTGTTTTCCGCAATCGAGCAAAATTTAATTCCCAGACTCCCCATCCTGACTATTTCACTCACGCCCAGCTGGCCGGATACCGCTTCGTCCTGAGGGCTAAAGTGGTTCCGGCTGGCGATCAATACATAATCCGACAGGTCGGACTTTTTCCGGACCTCCAGCTCACTTTTCGACCCGTCCTCCACGAGATATGCAGCCTCGTTCCGGACTGCGTACCAGAGCTTTTCCTTTGCGGGAGCGAATACGACGCCAAGCACGGGCCGACCTTTCCGCAACAACCCTACCATTATGGAGAATTCTCCGGTCTTGTCTATAAAGTCCTGGGTTCCATCCAGGGGATCGACGATCCAGTTACAGTCTTCCGACTTTCCGGGAATAAACCCTTCCTCTTCCGCAATTATCCCCGGATCCGTCTCTTTTAGCCCTTCGATAAGCACCTCTTCCGAGGCCAGGTCAGCTTCCGTTACCGGGCTATCGTCAGCTTTCTCTTCTACAGAATAGTCCTCCCTGTAATATTTTAACGCCTCTTTCCCGGCGTCCTTCGTTAAATCAATTACCCTCTTAAGATAACTGCCAGCTGCTGTCAACCGAAATTCCTCCCAAGAAAAAATTGTTTTGTATAACCTTTATGGGTGCAATTATATTACAGCAGTCGGTTAAAACAAACCAGGAAGATACAAAAGAATAAATCCTTTCCCGTTCTTGACTTATCCATCCCTGCTTTCCATAATTTTGATCGTCACAACACTCAAAGGAGGTAAATATGCCCTGGGTAGATGATTCCTGTAAAACCTGCGGAGATTGTATCGAGATCTGTCCGGTAAACGCGATAAGGCTCGAAAACGGTAGAGCAAGTATCGATAACCGAAAGTGCAACCGGTGCGGCGAGTGTTTCGACGCCTGTCCGATCGGGGCAATCAGACCTAATTCCGAGAATCCCGAGCTAAGAGGCAGACAAAACAAACCCGGAAGGGGAGCCGGAAGAGGTGATGGCCGGGGTCGTGGTAACAATAGAAAATCCAACGGCGGCAGAGGGCTAGGAAGGAAGCGCTGAGACGTGGTCATTGTGTCACGGCAACCATAGAACTTTTGCAGGCCTGAAACGCCGAACGGGGGTTGAGGAATGATGAAAAACGGCAAAACCGGGTTTTGGCGAGGGCTTGAATCTCCGGGCGGTAATCCCTTCCAGTTACAGGTATCGCCATGTTGGGGCATTTGATTTTACTATGAGCAAAATAGTTATTGTCGGTAACGGCGTCGCAGGAGACACGGCGGCAAATAAGGTAGCTCGTTCCGGGGCGGAACACGACGTTACCGTCATCTCTGCCGAAAGTCATCCTTTCTACCAGAGAACCAGACTGGGCGAGATTCTGAGCGAACGAGCCGAACCGGATGAGTTAATCCTTCACGATACCGAGTGGTACGAAAGTAGAAATATTTCTCTTTTCCTGGAGGAAACTGTGACGGAGATCAACCCGCAGAACAAGTCGGTAAGTACCGCCAGCGGGGAGTCTTTTTCCTACGACAAACTACTTCTGGCAACCGGAGCGAAACCCGTGGTTCCACCGATAACCGGATTGAAAAAAAGAAACGTCTACACGCTGCGCACGTTAGAAGACGTCCTGGAGATCGAATCGAGACTGCCGGAAGTGGATGAAGCTGCTGTAATCGGCGGCGGTTTACTGGGGTTAGAATCCGCTTATGGCCTCACTCAACGCGGTATCAACCTTCATGTCATCGAGGCATTACCAACTGTTATGGGCAAACAACTGGACAAAACGGGATCCCATCAGGTCCGGTTCCGGCTGGAAAAAGAGGGAATTGAGTTCAGGCTGGGCGCAGAAGCTGCCAGGCTAAACGGCGAAAGGAAGGTTCGTTCCGTAAGCCTCTCCACCGGAGAAGAGATCCCGGCGGACCTGGTGATCATTTCGGTGGGTGTCTCCCCCAGAACCGAACTGGCCGCGGGGGGCGGAATCAAAACTTCCCGCGGGATCGTAGTAGATGAATGCCTTCAGACCAGTCTCCCGGACATTTACGCCGCGGGCGACGTGATCGAACAGAACGGACAGTGCTACGGTATATGGCCACCGGCCCAGGAACAGGGAAAAATAGCCGGCAAAAATTTGCTCGGAGCCGGGGAGACCTACGACGGCAGTCTCAGTTATTACAAACTGAAGGTGGCCAATATAGACCTGATCTCCGCCGGGGTTAGGGACGAAAGTGCGGCAGCCACGGTTATCGCCCGGGAAGAGAAAACAGAGAATACATATAAAAAGTTTTTCCTGGACGAGAAAGGAGAGTTGATCGGGGCCATCCTCGTCGGGGATGGGTCAAGTCACGCAAAAGTTCTTAACGGTCTCAGAAAGTCTTCAAAGTTCGAGCAATTAAATAAAGATCACGAACTCATCGAATAAAGACGTAAATTCAGGTGATTCAGATGAAAGGTGAAACCAGCCTGCCGGAAAGGGCTCTGGCTTTTCCGGAGTCGCCGATAAGAAAGTTGAACCCTCTGGCGGACCGAGCTAAGGATGAAGGCACAAAGGTATACCACGTAAATATCGGTCAACCGGATATTCCGACGCCGGACCAGTTCATGGACGGCATGAGGGAATCCGAGATAAACGTATTGAGCTACAGCCCGTCCAGGGGAATAAAGAGCACTGTAAACGATCTTGTCAAATATTACGGAGATCATCGGATCGAGTTAGGGCCGGAGGAGCTAATGGTCACAACGGGTGGGAGCGAAGCGGGACTTTTTGCTTTCTTCGTAACTATGGAGCCGGGAGGGGAAATTCTCATACCCGAGCCATTTTATACAAACTACCGGGGCTTCGCCGGAATGACCGGAGTGAATATAGTTCCAATACCGACCCGGGAAGCGGAAAACTTCCGTCTGCCCGAGAAAGAGGAAATCGAAGAGCTGATATCGAATCGCACCGGGGCGATACTTCTGACCAATCCGAGCAATCCCACGGGAAGAGTCTACGGGGAAGCCGAACTGGAGACCGTCAGGGAACTCGTCCTCGACCACGATCTTTTCTTCATCTCGGACGAGGTCTATCGCGAGTTCGTTTACGGGAAAGAAGGGGCAGTTAGTAGCTTCCACCTAAACGGTATCGAAGATAGAACCGTGATGATAGACAGCATTTCGAAACGGCTGAGCGTCTGCGGGGCCAGAATAGGAGTACTTGCCAGCAGAAACGAGTCCCTTATGGCGGCGGCAACGAAACTGGGACAGGCAAGATTGTCTCCGCCAACTATGGGTCAGCTCGGACTTTCCAGCTTTCTCAATTCCCCTGCTTATCCGGAAGCTATAGAAAATATGGTAGAACGCTATAAACAACGCAGGGACGTTCTCACCGAAGAACTGGCTAAAATAACCGGAGTTAGTTTCGGCAAACCGGAAGGAGCCTTTTACCTTATGGCCAGTCTGCCGGTGGAAAATGCCGAGGACTTCGTCCGCTGGGCGTTGACCGAATTTCGAGACGAGGGAGAGACAGTCATGATGGCGCCGGGGGAAGGATTCTACAATACGCCAGGAAAAGGCGAGGATCAGGTTAGGCTAAGTTACGTCCTGAACAAACCCGATTTAATAAGGGTTGCAGAATTAATCCAGGAGGCACTGGAGGGATACAGGAGGTCCAAAACGTAAAAATACGATTGCCGCCGGCTCCCCTTCAATCACCCAACTGGTGTCTATCCTTTAACTCCGCGCAGCGTATTTCTCCCCGGTGACAGTCTCCGACATCGAACCCCTCCTGAACCATTTTCCCAATTACGTTGGCTTCTGCAATCTGATGAGCCAGGTGCAGATGCAGACATTTTATGTGCCGGTTGCTCTCTATTCCGCCGATTCCCCGGGATAGAGCTCCTCTCAAACCGCGTTCTTCGACGAAATTCTTTTCTTTTTCCGAGAGAAGCCGCCACTGCTTGTCCAGGTAGTCCTGCTCGTTCTCCCGGTATTCCTGTTCCAGTTCGGTACTGGAAGCCAGCTCTTCTTCCAGTTTTGCGATATATCCCTGCGATTCTATCCGGGAGACCCGCTCGACCCTCCGGGGACAGCTAAGCCAGTACAGGGTCGGGAATACCTCGAATTGTTCATTTTCACCAATTATCAGTGGCCTGGTCATCAGAACTACTGGGTAACCGTATCTACACCTGGCCGAAACTCCCAGGAGACCTTTCGGTTCCTTCCGCAACTGTTTCCGGATTATATCGCGGTCTTCTTCTGACGTATTATCCACTTATCACACCCTGAGCATGAAACATAAATTAATTTAGAAACTGCCTTAAGCGCCAAACTTCGGGATCAGATTGCTGTAGGAGAGAGTGATCGGCAACAGGTTTCCGCTAAACCTGCCCATTCCGCCGTTCCGGCAGCTATACTCGTCGAACTCCTCCAGCCCGTCGTTCCTCACGCTGGGTCCGGCCACCATTACGGGGACGGGATCCGCCACGTGATCCCCGTACTGAATAGGAGTAGTGTGATCCCCGGCAAAAGACAGGTGTGTTTCCTCCCAGTCGATATTTTCCTTCAACCACCCGAAGGTCTCGTCGACCTTTTCTATAAATTTCACCTTTGCTTCCGCGTCATGGTCGTGCGAGGCATTGTCCGCCCCTTTAAAGTGAAGGAATACCATGTCCTTTCCCTTATCCAGCTCATTCAGGCCAACCTTCGCCTTGTTGATTATCTTCGAATCAACTGTCCCGGTAGCACCTTCGGCCTCTTTGAATTCCATTCCGGCCACGCGCGCAACGCCAATGTAAAGCGCACCCGCCGCCACGACCGAAGCCGTAACTCCGTACTTTTCCTCCACGGAGGTCACATTCGGGTATTTTGCAGCACCGCGTGAGAGGATCGCGTTGGCCGGCAACTTACCCTGTTCCTTTCGTTTTTCGTTCAGCGGATGGTCGGAAAGTATTTTGCTTGCCTCGTGGGTGACTTCATTTAGAATTTCTGCCGTCTTTTCTGAACTTTCGTCCTCACCTGCTGAATCGGGAATCGGTATCCCTAGCTCGTGCGGGTCGGTCGGAGTGACCTCACCCCCCAGGTCCGGCCCCCTCAGGCAAAGCGCTCCCCGGTGCTCGGTACTTCTTTTGAAACGAACTTCCACTTCGGGATATTTTTTCGATTTTAACGAGGAAAGAGCTTCCTCCAACTGATCCTGCCCTTCCGATATCCTTCCGGCACGCCTATCCTTGATATTTCCCTCTTCGTCAACCGTGCCGAAGTTCGTTCTGAAACAAACGTCGTCCTCCGTCAGGTCCATCCCGATCCCGGCCGCCTCGAAGACACCTCTACCGGTATAGCACTGATAGGGATCGTAACCAAATAACGAAAGATGAGCTGTGTCGCTCCCCGGCCTGACTCCCGGACCGATCGGGTCTATCATTCCACCAGCTCCTCTGCTGGCCAGCAAATCGTCTATTTCCGGCGTTTCCGCGACCTGAAGGCACGTTTTTCCGTCGAGATCGGTGGGTCTTCCACCGAGTCCGTCGGCAATAACCATTATGGACTTCATAACAATCTACCTC
>CAZENJ010000047.1:0-14507 GCA_964513485.1 uncultured Thermotogae bacterium
AAGAACAGGGCGGCGGGATTTTTGCCACTGGCCATTGTCGGAAGAGCTACAGTAATAGAAATTACTAAAATTGTTACCAAAAGGGATTTATAAGAAAATGAAAACCCGTGTTTTGTTTTCATGTGAATCTCCTCCAGCTTGGATCAAAGCTTCTACGAACCTGACTTTGACTGTTTAGCCGTTGGGCAAGCCGTTTGCCCTGATGGCTTGCAATCTCGAGTTCGTTCTCGCTCGGTTGGAACCGTCGAGCCTGGCCAGCGTGGATGCACTATAAGGCGAACAGCCGCATGATTTTGGTTTAATTCGGGCTGCTGATAAATGCGATAACCGGAGGCGGGGCCGCAGAACGACCCCGCCAGAATGCTTTCTTAGTTTCCAGTCTCTATTCTTCAACAATTAGAGTTCCTTCCATACCGGCGCTTCTGTGGCCGGGAACCGCGCACCAGAACGGGAACTCGCCAACTTTATTCGCCATGAAGGTTATGCTGGTTGTGCTTCCTCCACCGACAGTTTTGGTTTTCGCGTCGAACTCCCCGACCTTCAGGTTGTGAGAAACAGAGCCGGCATTCTCAAACTTGATGGTCACTTCCTGCCCTTTTTTGACCTTTATCGTCTCCGGCTTGAAGTACCATTCGGACCCTTCTACGATTATCGTGATCTCATTTTTGTCCTTATCTTGCTCTTCCATAATCCGTTCGTGAATTTCTTTAGCTTTTTCTATTGGTTCCAGCTTGACCTTGGACTCGGGAGTAATTGATCTTAGGGCCAGAGCGTCTATCATCTGTGGGGCAAAGGTTGGAATCCCGGTTATGTACATCTCGTTTGCCGCGTACATCTGCGATTGTGTGTAGTAAGTTCTGTCGGTCACCGTCCATTCACCCGTCATACTATCCAGCCGGACTTCGTTCGCCAGGACGGCGTCTATACCGTACTCTGCTTCTTCTGTCGCACTGGCTTCTCCGGGTTCGGGAATACGGTCATCGTCCGTATCATTCTCTCCGTCTCCGATTACCTCGCCCGTCTGTGGCAGTTCAGCCTGGATCATGCCCGATCCATTGACCGCGTTCTGCCAGAATTCGACGAGCCTGTGGCCCGCGAGGTCATCTCCTTTTAGCAAGAGATTCCTGCTCGCGGCAAGGACCGAGCCCAGCGTCCATGGGTCGTATTGGTAGGTACTAGCGTCGGCGCTACTTTTGTAGACCCCGTTTTCCTCGTCCCAGAGGTTATCGAGCGACCACTGAAACCCCCGAAATGCTCCAGTCTTGTACTCTTCGTTTCCCGTTATGTCGTAGGCTATGAGCAGGGCGTTTATCGCAGCCATCTGTGATTCCAGGCTGGTCGATGTCATCTCGATTTCACCGGTTTTCAGGCTGGCTCCATTCGGAAACCGACCGTCTTCATTCTGTAAGCCGAGCAGGTAGTCCGCCTGGTCGGCGACCATCTTTTCCGCTGTTTCCGAGGACTTGGATCCATGGAAGGCTTTGTACAAGTTCGCAAGACCGATAACGGCTCTGCTAACGGTGGCGGTATTTAATTCGTCCCCCATTTCCACTCCACCCTTGTTCCTGTCGACCAGTGTTCCCTTTACTGAGTTCCAGTGCCTGTTTTGGATGTTCGAGAAAATTGCCATTGACAGTCCCGTGGCCAGATTTTTGACCTCGGCCGGGAACGGGTCCCCGTCGTAGTACTGGTTCGTTTCGTCGCTCTCGGCCAGCGTTTTTAGCTCCGTTGTCGCCCAGAGGAGTGCCCACTGATCGCTCAACAGGCTGTCGGAGTTTTCTACCATCACGGAGGTCGGTTTCGGAGGAAGCGGCTTGCCCTCCGCTGTCTTCTCCCTTTCGAGTTCCAACTTAAAAGAATGGGGAAAATAAGCTCCCTGTGGATTCTCTGGATTTAGCGGTTCGCCGGTGTTGGTACCGTTCGCCCGGAGCCAGTTCAGGGTATTGAGAACTTCCCCGGTGAGGACGAATCCGATAAACCTGTTTTCAGGAGGGTCGTAGATCGCCCGCAGGAATTGCTCGATCCAGACGATCTTCTTGACCGCAGCCTGACCTAGTGCACCGGTTACTATCGTTTTATCGAAACTATCCTTCTGCCAGCGTAGCGACGAGAAATCCGACTGCCTGGGTTTCTGAGTGAAGTAAGGGTTCCCGGATTTGAACTCCAGAAACACCGGCCAGGGGTTGGGGGGCAGCGCGTGCCCCGTCTTCTCGCTGAAACTCTTTACCGTACTTTGAAGCTTTTCCACATCCCCGCCGAACATAGGCCCCCGGAGCATGTGGACTCCAAATCCACTCCTTGCGTGGGCTCGACTCAGGATGTAGCGGGAATACCAGTAGGATTCGCTGTTGAACTCGTCGAATTCTTCCTGATTTACTGAGAACCCAGGTACCATAAATACGGCAAGAATCAGTAAAAAGATTCCCAGTACTGCCAGTTGTTTTTTCTTACCTGCTATGGAGTATTCAGTCATACTGTCCTCCTTGAAAATTAGTCTAGTTGTTGAAGTTCTTACCAACTTGTATTGGGGAAGACCCATAAGTTGCTAAGTATCGCTGTCTCTTATCTTTAGATTAAAAGTTATTTAATAGAAAATATGTAAGCTAGCTTACATAAAATGGGCCATTTCAGTTACCGCAAAACTTCCCTGCCATTTAAATCTACGAAAATGTTTCCTGGGCAACTCTTTTCTCCGTGGTTTCTAAACCCCAAAGATTTTCTTTGAAAGTCCTTTATTTCCTTCCTGATAGCATAGCCAATTCAGAAGTCATTCAAACTACCAACCTTATGGTATTTTCGGAATATAAATAAATCACTAGCCTATATAGGTGAGAAGATTAAGTATTCCTGGTTAATTCGGATTTTTATTTCGTGCACAGATCTTTCATCTTCGGCGGAAGGCCATTTTATCTTTAGGTAGGTCGGTTACCTGTGCCCTCGCGATAAAAGTTATTAAATCAACTACGGACACCCTGGCGAAACTTGATGCAGTCCGAGTCTCCGCGCTCGGGTGCGGTGCCCCTCCCTGCTGTTAGGGGGTAAAGTAGCTAACTGCATTCCCCGGGCCCGGTTGGTAGAGCATGGAGACTTCTGCTGGTCAACTTCCGCTTATCAATCACATAGATCATTCGGCTAGCTCTTTCCTTTTGCTCCCCCACGACAAAACCGCTCAGATTAGGTTAAGGATAGTTAGTTGACTTAATTCCCGGGAAAATTTAAAATTCGACGGGCAGGTCGATTTTAGCTAACTGTCAGGGGGCGGTTACAATCGACCTTCCGGACGATGACGAATTTTCCCTGGATTTGTTCGATCAGCTTCCATACAAAGCGGCTTTGCTGACGGAAGACCTTAGAATTATCCGGATGAACGATGAATTAGAAAAAGTGTTCAGCAGAGACGTAAAAGGGGAAAGGTGTAATGAGGTCTACGGGGATAACCTCGATGAATGCAAAAAATGCCCCCTCAACGTCGGTTTGGCTCCGGGAGAAACGAAAGAAGCAATCTGTGAGGGTGCGCTTGGAGGGAAGGAGCTCAAGTTAATCCATAAGGGAATAGAGATAAACGGAGAGAATTTCATTCTGGAGATATGGGAGGACGTTACGGAAGAGAATAGGGCAAAGAGAGAACTCTCCCGGCTCGCCAGCTTCCCCGAAGAGGCCCCGTTTCCTATACTGGAATGGAATCGGGAACTGGAGTTGGTTTACCAGAATCCCGCTGCCAGAAAGTACTCCGAGAGATACTCGGGTGATCGACACCCTCTTGCGCCGGATAACCTGGACTCCCTTTTTGAAACTTTTGCTCGGGGAGATGTTAATTCAAGGTTCCAGGAACTTACCTGCAAAAACCGGGTATTTAACGAATACATATATTTTTTACCCGGCCGTTCGGCCATCCGAGTCTACGCCTATAATATAACATCCAGAAAGGAAGTGGAAGCAAAGTACCTCAGGTCGCAGAGAGACCTTACTCTGCTGGGTCGGTGCAATCGACATCTCGTCCGGGCCACTGACGAGGAAGAGTTCCTGGAAAACGTATGTGAGACCTTGATAAATGCCGGGGATTACGATCTTGCCTGGATAGGATTTCCCGAGTACGACGAGGCAAAGACATTAGAAGTGGTCGCTGCCAGCGGCAGGGATGCTGATTTGCTGGAAGATTTGACACTTACCTGGGCCGGGGACACTTCCGGGGAAAAGCCAGCCGGAAGGGCGATAAGGGAGGGAGAAATTGTTACCGTAGATCGACCGGATGAACGGGGGGCTATTTCCGAACTGGATAGTTTATCCGAGACCAAAGATTTAAAAGGCGTAAGTTTTCCGCTGAAAAGGGAAGGAGGAATTTACGGGACCCTGACGGTTTATTCTTCCGAAGCTGGTGCTTTCGATGAAAAGGGAAAAGCCCTGCTATCCGACCTGGCGGGGGACGTTACGTTTGGGCTGGAAGCTCTGCGCGAACGCCAGGCCCGAAAGTCCATGGAGGAAGAATTAAAAGAGCTTTCCGGTTACTTGCTTCACGCCAGGGAGGAGGAAAGAGAGCGGATATCGAGGCTGCTGCACGACGAACTCGGACAGCTGGCTACCTCGGTGATAATATCTCTTTCCGGCCTCAAGGAGAGGGACTCAATTGCGAACGATCCGAAACTGAGGCATAAAGTTGAGAATATCACCGAGGTAGTAAAAAAGATGAATGCTAAACTAAGGGATATGGCAAAGGATATACTGCCGCCGTCGCTGGAGGAAGATGGTCTGGTATCAACGGTAAAAACCTACATGAAAGAAATCAGGCATAGCAGGGGAGTGGAGATAAATTTGGTGACGGACGAGATCGAATCCTGCCTTGACTATCAGGCCGAGGTTCACGTTTACAGGGTGATTAAAGAAGCCGTAAACAATTCGTTGCGGCACGGTGATCCCGATAAAATCGAGATTGAACTGAGCAGAGAGAAGGATCGGGCGACGATCGTTGTCAGGGACGATGGGCCCGGGTTCGATCAGGAGGAAGTTCTTGAGCAACAGGGGGAGAAGGAGCGGGTCGGCCTCATCGGCATGCGTGAGCGGGTAAGAAGCCTGTCCGGTTCGTTAAAGGTTGAGTCTCAGCCGGGGGAAGGAACTCGGTTAATCGCGGAAATTCCTCTAGAGGAGAGAAATGGGCTCGATTAAAGTCCTGCTGGCCGACGATCATCAGATAGTGAGAAAAGGTCTCAAGTCACTTATCGAAGCGGAAATAGACCTGGAGGTCGTGGGAGAGGCGGGTACCGGTCGGGAAGCGGTTGCGCTGACAGAACAGGAAAATCCGGACGTCGTACTTATGGATATTTCCATGCCAAGGCTCAATGGTTTCCAGGCGACCCGAAGAATTATAGAATCTCACTCGGATGTAAAGGTTTTAATGCTGACTGTCCACGACGACAAGGACTATATTTTTAGAAGCCTGGAAGCCGGGGCTTCAGGGTACTTAATTAAAGAAACGGCTCCGGAGAGGTTGATAGAAGCTATACATACCGTAAATGGGGATGGGGCATACCTGGGTTCTTCGATCACCGCTGAGGTGGTAAAAAAGTTCCGGGAAGGCACCAACGAAGGGGATGCTAGCAAAGTATTCGATCAATTGACAGGTCGGGAAAAGGAAATACTCCAGTTGATCGCGGAGGGTAATTCTACAAAGGAAATCGCCGATATTCTCTACATTAGCACGAACACAGTCTCCACCCACAGAAAGAACCTAATGGACAAACTGGACCTTCACAACGTAGCTCAGCTCACGCAGTACGCCATCTCAAAAGGGCTTGTAGAGGTGAAGCCAAAAAACGAATAATCCGGATTCGAGACGAACCGGGCCTGGGTAGTTGGTCCTGTGTTTTTAGAAGCAATCAATAGGCCGAATTTTTATCGAAAACCATTTTTGGCGAAGGGGGGTTAGAATATCGAGGGTTGAGCGAGATTCTCTGGGAGAAGTGTATCGAGGATAAGGCCGACAAAGCGGGACCACTTCGCTGGTGGCCCCGCCATTAATCTTCAAATTTTGGAGATTAATGAAGAAATTTAGCATCCATTGGCTCTCACTGGCGCCGAGGCAAAAGGAAAAGCAACTTTTAGCGAATTTAATATCCCGCTTCCTCCGGACTGAAACAACAGTAGCCAATTTCGTCGAACTCTGCCCTGACTTTCTCCCAGCTCTCTTCGTCTTCGATATTTTCGACAAAGGTGGGGTACAGGACGTTGTTTTCCTTGAAAATGTGATCCCGTAACTCCTGAATTAACTCTGACGAGAGATCCAGTAATTCGTCCTTTTCCGTGTTCTTCAGGCCTGATTCTTCCAAAAGTTCGGCCAGTTCCTTCAGGCGTAGTTTTTTTGGCCAGAGCCTATCGTGATCTTCTCTCATTATATCCGGCGGTCCGGTAATATCTCGCTCCTCGAGTCTCGGGAAGAGAACCTCTTCTTCCCTTTCGTGGTGTTTCTCCGCTTCCACCAGGTGTTTGGCTACATGACCGATTACCTCGGAATATTTTCCCGGTGAACTACCGGACCGGATGGATTCAACTACCTCCTCGAGCTCATCCAGGTACTCCAATATGTGATCGTGCTCTATAATGGCAATTCGGATCGGATTTCCCTTGGGCAGGCTATTTAGCAACTCTTCCTTTTTCTCACTCATCGCCTTCAGATGAAGGTCACAGTACTCCCTTAACCGATCCGGATCCATACCTTCCTCGAGAAGTCTCTGCTCGGCTAAAGAAATTTCCAGCGGATCCAGTTCCTTGAAAAGCTCTCTGGCCTCGTCTTCACCAATTTCCCCTTCGTTTACCCTTTTTAGGTCCTTTACTATCTGGTTTACCCGGGATTTTAGCTTCGTCGCCATTTTACCACCTCCTGGACAAAAACCAGCCAATTCCTCCCCAGGGGCTTCCCTGGCTGTTTTGGTCAATCAGCACTACTCGTAGTTCACCATAATAAGATAAAAAGATATATTTATCTTATCTACAAGATACCACCTTAGACCCCGCCTGTCAAGGTCAACCCATAATCAACCGTAATATCAACATCCCGTGGGCCGAACCCCCCTACCAAAAACCAGCTGTTCCTCCCCAGGACGAACTCCGGGTTGCTCAGCTATTTTTGGTAGGGCTAGCCTTTGCCGAGATATCGCTCGGTACAACTTGAATACCGGCACGAATTAGACAGATTAGGGTTATTCAATTTAAAAACGCTGAGAGATTGGGAGGGAAAAGTGTAGTTGAGATGGATAAGAAGTCCGCGCCCTTAGACCTTGCCAGATGGAAGCCATCGGCTGCCTGAGCTTATAAAAAGTGGGCAAAGTAAGCCACCGAGGCCAGGGCAAAAACCTTGGCTATTTTGGCGATAACTACTACTAGTAGTCCGTAGCTTATCTCCAGTGCTTCGATCGCAAAGATTGCACCTGCCGTCATTACAGTTCCAAAAAAGGGGATCGGGACGAAGGAGAGGCCGAACACCAGGAGGTAGTCGTATTCATACGTCTCAATTAGGCGAGTTATTGCCCTGTTACGTTCCTCCTTTGGCTTCAGGAGACTGAACTGATCCTTCTCGAGATCATCCCGGAAGTCCTCTACCCGGGCCAGATGTTCCCTTATCCCGGGGAACTTCTTCTTGAGAAAAATTCGTAACCTCTCGATTTTCTCCTCGGGTATCAGGAAATTAATCGGAACGTAAAGCACGAATACGCCCCAGAGATTGATCCCGAGTCCGACTCCGAGGGCGAAAAACATCGCCTCGTGTCGGAAGAAGTGGCGAAAGAGTATCTGGTCCGAGGTCAGCCACCACTGGAAGAACAGGTTTGTCAGATGAGTGATTTTCTGGAATAACATCGGGTCCGGTTGCAGCAGAAGGATTTAACGGGGCACATAATTTCAGGGCTTCTGAAGATCCCTTCCCGGGAAAAGTTAACGGAAACGGGCTTATTCGGAGAATTTTCTCATATAGTACGTCTCTCCGTCAAATTCCGTCTGGATCAGTTCCTCGTTTTCAATGAGTTCTTCCACGATTTGCCAGTCAGCATCGGCTTCGCGCAAAAGTTCGTTTATTCCGCCTTTTCGCATTGGATGGACGGAGGTAATGCTGAGCAGGTCTTCTTTCACGTTTCCGGTCGAGGAGAACTCGTCACCTTCGTAGCCGAGCAGGTACTCTACCCTGTCCAGACCTCTGCTGAAGAGCTGATAGGCTTTATTTATGCTCTCTTCGCTGGCGGGACTTGCCCAGTCCTCTGCCGGTGGTCTGGTGGGAATCGAGATGTAGGCCTCGTCCGGCTCAATCCTTTCCAGGAACTCCGCCTTTTTCTCCAGCTCTTCCAGGCCGTCGTTATAGCCATCTATAAGCATGGTCTCCGTCGCCAGTATGCCGTCGAAGTCACCGGCAAAATCCTCTATCCCCTGGAGGATCCTATCCAGGTCAAGGGAGCTGTGGGGGCGGTTGACTTTGCGCCAGA
Organism: uncultured Thermotogae bacterium; assembly: GCA_964513485.1. Classification (GTDB taxonomy): domain Bacteria; phylum Bipolaricaulota; class Bipolaricaulia; order M55B111; family M55B111; genus JAGXLP01. Next base: position 8,463 of record CAZENJ010000047.1, read on the forward strand.
TCTCTTCAGTTACGGCATCCACTTTCAGCGAGACCCAGTCCGCCTTATCCAGGTCCGCCTTGACTTCGTCGTCCCAGATGAGGGAGGCATTGCTGATAACTGCCAGGTCAATTCCGAAAGTTTTTGTCAGTTCAATCTCTTTCCCCAGCTGTTCCTCCAGCGTGGGTTCGCCGTCGGGGACGAAACTGAGGTAATCGATCCGAGTTTTCTGTTCCCGGGTTTCCTGAACTTTTTGCTCGACTTCTTTCCGCAGCTCGACCGGGTCATAATAATTTTTCCGGCAACTCTCCATATCCAGTGTCGGTCCCAGCTGGCAGTAAATACAGGAGTAAGTGCATCTTTTTGGTGGTATGTTATTTATGCCAAGGCTCCGACCGAGCCGTCGTGATGGGACCGGTCCGTAGGCCTTCATCGGGCCTCCTTTTAAAACTTATTGCTCCTCTTGCTCCTCAGCTTCAACTTCCCTGTCCTTTTCCAGTATTTCCTCTATTCTGTTCAGTCTTTCCAGGCTCCTGTCCAGTTTAAAAGTGAGTTCCGGGGTAAATCTCGGGTTGAGATCGTGCGCCAGGTTTGTTCGAAAAAAGCCTTCCTCTTCGTTGAACTTTTCCAGTGAACTCTCCTTTTCTTCCTCGTCGCCGATTATATCCAGGTAAACCTTGGCGTATTTGAAGTCTTCGGTTAGTTCGACGTCCGTAACAGTAGCGAAGTCGAACTTCTTGTCTCTGGTATTCTCGTCAATGATTTTTGCCAGTGCCCTTTTAAACTTTTCTTCCTTCCGCTTCTTCGCCCGGCTTCCCATCATAGCACCTCCTTGGTTTCGCGCTCTATCTGGAGGTTCTTGACTTTTTCCGCTTCTTTGACCAGCTGGGCCAGCTTTCTGTGGTTCAAATCACTGCTCTTTGCTATATGGGCAAATCCAAGTGTAGCCGAGGATCTATCGTCTTCCCCGTCCAGTTCGCTGACCGAGAGGTTGTAATTCTTGCGAATCCGGTGGATAAAGGGCTGAACTATTGACCTTTTATCCTTGAGGGAGCTCGCCCCGTGGACCCTGAATTTCAGCTTGAGTACCCCGACGCTCATTTCCGATCAGTTCCTCTCGCTTAGAAGGCCTCTATCCTCTTCTTGGTATAGGCTTCCAGCATGTCCCCTTCCTGAAAACCCTCGAAGTCCTGGACTGAAATTCCGCATTCGTAGTCCTCGCCGACTTCTTTTACGTCCTCTTTAAATCGTTTCAGGCTCTCTATCTGACCTTCATGGATCAGCTCGGAGTCTCGCCATACTTTGATGATCGACTTGTTCGTCACCTTGCCGGAGGATACGTAACAGCCAGCAATCTGGCCCGAGCCAGTTATGTCAAAAACCTGGCGGACTTCCAGCTCGCCGATCTTCACTTCTTCGTACTGAGGCCCTTTGACTTCTCCAATCGCGCGCTTTACGTTATCTACCAGGTCGTAGATAATGTTGTAGGTTTCGGTCGGTATATCCAGCTGTTCGGCCTGCTCTTCCGCCTTGGTCCTTATCTTGACGTCAAAACCCAGCACCGCGGAATAATTCTCGGAGGAAGAAGCGAGCATTATGTCGCTCTCCGCTATATCTCCTATTCCTTCGTGGAGAATCTCAATTTCTATATCTTCAACTTCTATTTCGCTTAACTCCTTCTTTACCGCGTCCAGAGATCCCCGGGAACTGGCCTTCAAGACGAGATCCAGGTTGTCCTTTTCCGCCTGTGCGAACAAGTCCTCCACCGAGGGCTTCGCCTTCCGTCTTTTCCGCTGTTCCTTTTCCTGTCTTTCCTTTGCCAGCTTCTTTGCCTCGCTTAAGTCATCGTAAGCTTCGATGCTCGCTCCTGCGGGCGGGACGTCTTTCAATCCCATGATCTCCACCGGCTTGCTCGGCCCGGCTTCCTCTATACCGCCCGTTTCATCGGTCAGAGAACGCACCCTTCCGTAGGTATTTCCGACGAGCAGGACGTCCCTCGGCCGGAGAGTCCCTTCCTGGATAACGGCTGTCGCTATCGGTCCCCTGCGTGAATCCAGATGACTCTCGACGATGAACCCCTTCAAATCTCCTTCGGGATCGCCGGTGGGAGCCTCCATTTCGGCCACAAGGCTCAACATGTCCAGTAGCTGTTCGACGTTTTCACCGGTTAATGCGGACAGCTGGACCATTATCGTATCTCCGCCCCAGTCGTCGGGGGTGTAACCTTCCCGGGCGAGCTGGTTCATGGTTTCCTGGGGATTGGCGTTGTTCTTGTCTATTTTGTTAATTGCAACGATCATCGGGATATCTGCGGCCTCAATATGGGATATCGCTTCCCTGGTCTGGTCCATTATTCCGTCGTCTGCTGCCACTACCAGAATAGCGATATCGGTCGCGTGGGCGCCGCGGGACCGCATAGAGGTGAATGCTTTATGGCCGGGTGTATCTATGAAGGTAAATTCCTCTCCTTCCCACTCTATCTGATACGCCCCTATGGATTGCGTTATGCCGCCCGCTTCCGAATTAGCGACCCTTGTCTCTCGAATCGTATCAAGCAGGGTGGTTTTTCCGTGGTCGATGTGGCCCAGGACCGAAACGACGGCGGGCCGGCGCGGGGCCTCCTGTTCCTTTTCGGCTGTTTCGGCTGTTTCCGCTGTGATTTCCTCGGTTTCTCCTTCGGCTTCTTCTGCTTCCCCGGCTAGTTCCTCTTTCCGTTCTTCGTACAGTTCGAGTATTAAGCCGTATTCCTCTTCGTCGACGGTATTCAGGGGGGTCAATTCACCCATACCGAGTTCGTCGAGTATTGCAAGCATTTCCTTGCTCTCTAGATCCAACTCTTCCGCGATTTCGTAAATCCTGTGCTTTGACACTAATTTATCCCTCCAGACTGAAACCTGAAATTTAAAATCCTTGACGAAAAGTTTGCCAACCGGTTAACGATAGGCGATACCTCAGTTCTTAGTTTGAACGCTACTTACCTGCCGTTGGCTCTCCCGGATAATTATTACCCTTATTCTGCTAGTTTTGCTAACGTCTACCTTCTAACGTATACCTTGAGCCCTGCTCACGCTGGGTCCGAGCGACAAAGTTCCCTTTTGGCTCGTCTTTTACGGGACAGGGCAAAGAATTAAATACCGGTAACGAAATTTCCATAAAATCAACCAGAAAGTCCTCTTATACGAGGTTAGTATAAGATTTATCCGCCCGGTATCCAAGTGCGATCGCGTTTTCGGGGAGGCTAACAAATTCTGGGTATCGGGTCTCCGAGTGGCTCTTCGAGAAAGCGCCTGCCGCCGACCTCCGTCTCCATTATCACCCTGCCCGGCCAGTCTTCCCCTACTTCACCTATGATGTTTGCGTCCTTGCCGAAACGGCACCCTTTCAATTCTGTTAAGACGTCCCCGGCCGTCTCCTCCGTGGCCGTAATGACGGCTTTTCCCTCGTTGGCAACCTCGTAGGGGCTGATCCCGATAAGCTCCGCTATGCCGGTCACCGCTTCTTTGATAGGGATGGTTTCTTCCCGGACCGTAATTCCCAGATCGCTTTTTTGTGCCATCTCATTCAGGGCTGTGGCTATTCCGCCGCGGGTCGGGTCCTTCATTGCAGTAATCTCTCCGGCATCCGTTGCTGCCTGAAGCAACTCGTTCAGCGGGGCAATATCCGAAGTCAACTCCGTTTTGAAGCTGAGCCCCTCTCGGTACTGCATCAGTGCCATCCCGTGATCACCAATGGATCCGGTCAGGATAACCTTGTCTCCCGGATTCATTCCCGCGTCCGATATCGGTTGTTTTGCCACTCCCAGCCCCGCAGTGTTAATTGCCAGTCCGTCCATATTGCCTTTTTCCAGGACTTTTGTATCTCCCGTTATTATCGGCACTCCAGCTTCGACCGAAGACTCCTCCATCGATTTCAGTACTCGGTCGAGCTTCTCCGTCGCGAACCCCTCTTCGATTATCAAGCTGGAAGTCAGAGCCACCGGGACGGCTCCCATTACTGCGAGGTCGTTTACTGTACCGCAGACGGCCAGCCGGCCGATATCGCCACCGGGAAAAAACAGCGGGTTTACGACGTGACTGTCCGTGGTTAGGACCAGCGTACCTTCCGGGCCCGGATCTATCGTTGCCCCGTCGTCAAGTTCCTCGAGTCCGATCTTTCCCGCCCTGGAGTTGCTGAAATTTTTGAGGACGTGATCACCGATCAACCGGTCCATGGCCCTGCCGCCGGCGCCATCGGTAAGCTGTATAGTTTCTTCCCTTTTTTCGCTCATAGCTTCGGTCGCCCCCCGTAGCGATACCAGATATTGCACATGGCTTCTTCACCGACCATGCAGGGACCGTAAGGACTATCCGGCGTGCATTTTTCCCGGAAAAGGTCGCACTCCTCCGGTGTCGCCCGGGCTGTAATTACCTGGGGGCAGAGGCAGTTTGGCAACCTGTCTTTCCCGGCTTCCGGGACGATCTCGAACCTGTGACGGGCGTCACGGTCGCGATAGCGAGAATTGGGGGTCAGGCCGGAGTCAGGGATATTACCAATTCCCCTCCACGTACTTTCCGTTACCTCAAAAACTTTTTCGATCAACTTCTTTGATTTCAGATTGCCCCGGTAATTAACGCCCCTCTCGTATCCGTTTTCCGCCTTCGGTCGGTCCTCTGAAATCTGTTTTACGATCAGTGCCAGGGCGTAGAGAATATCCAGGGGTTCAAAGCCACCGACGACTATCGGAACTCCGTAATTTTCTACGAGCCGTTCGTAAGGTCTTACCCCGATTATCGTGGAGACGTGACCGGGGGCGATAAAGCCGTCGATGTCGTTTTCCGGGAGCTCCAGCAGGCTCTCCATCGCCGGTGGTATTAACTTGTTGCTGGGGAGGATGCTGAAGTTGTCCGGGGGATCGCTGGCAAGAACTGCCGCGGTCATCGGGGTCGTCGTTTCGAAACCGACGCTATGGAAGACGACTTCTCTGTCCGTGGACTCTGCTATTTTTACCGCTTCGCTGACGCTGTAGACCAATCTGACGTCGGCTCCCTCGGACTTTAACTGCTTCAGCGACTGATCGGTTCCGGGCACGTTCATCATATCGCCGAAGGCGGTAACTATCGCCCCGTCTCTGGCAAGCTGCAGGGCAGCATCGAGATCCGCGGTCGGCGTCACACATACCGGGCAGCCCGGCCCTTCCCTGATATCTATCCGATCGGGAAGCAGGCTTCGAATCCCGTTTTCGGTTATCGTGACTTCGTGGGTGCCACAGACGTGGACGATCTTTAACGGCCTTTCCGGCGCCTTTCGTTTTATCAGCTGGACCAGCTTTTCGGCCCTTTCCCTGTCTTTGAACTTAAACTCCACTCTCTTCCTCCAGCTCCTTCTCGGCCTCTATCAATTCGTCGAACAGGGAGAGAGTTTCTTCGGCTTCTTCTGGAGAAAGCTTCTGAATGGCAAATCCCGTATGGACAAGCAGGTAATCCCCCTCGTCAACTTCCTCGGCGATGGTGTCCAGCCTTACCTCCTGTTCCACACTCCCGACTTCGACGCTTGCCAGGTCGTCCTCAACTGAAAGAACTTTTCCCGGAATTGCAAGACACATAGCTCTACATTTCCCTCCAAATCATTAGATGGTAAATTATAGCTTCCCGCTATTCCAGTGGAAATCTTGGCCCGAAGCCAGCAATAAAAGTATCCCGGTCTTTCCAGAGGACGCCAAAGCCGTATTTGCCCGGCTCAAACTAGCCGGAAGTGGCGGCAGGTGGAATCTCCCCGCTCATATCTATTAAAAGGCGATTTTGCCTGAGTTCATATTCGAGTGGCCGAACCGGGGTCGGGAAAAGTCCCGCATGACAACTACAGGAAAAGGAAATAATTGATCCTTGAAGCGTCCGAGTCCCGCCTGAATCTTCCCCCTTTATAGTCTAGGCTGGCAGGGAATTTGCTTGAAAATTTCCAGAACTTTAACACCTTTCCAGGCAATAGGTCCCGATAATTGCGGGGTAAGATTGAAGGACCCAGGGGCTTTTTACATACTTAAATCAAGTGGTTCTATCAGGTCAGCTGAAAGTTTAGGGTTGAATATAA
>CAZENJ010000048.1:0-7588 GCA_964513485.1 uncultured Thermotogae bacterium
CTTCAAACAACAACCAGCAGTTCTTAAGGGAAGTATCCTCGATTGACTGCTGGACAAAAAAACTAGCTGATTCCTCCCCGGGCGGTGCCCTGGGGGGTCTCAGCTATTTATTGGTAAAATACCCGGGAGATACTATGGGGTGTTCAGCGGTGAGCTTTTATCAATATCTACTTTCCCCACCTTATCGGCACAAAAAATCAATACTCAGTTTTTACCGCCAACCCCAGGGGGTATCTCCCAAGACCCGGACCATAGATTGTCAGTCCTCCTGGATGTACCGGGTGTTCGGAGGGGACAAAAATTTCGATATTTAAGTCTTGTCCTTTAACGAGACTATGTTTTATGCTGGATAATTTATTTTGTGGCAACAGCGCTTTCTTTAAATAGCCGTATGCTCCTCCCTTGTAGCCATTGAGCCAGGATAGGACACCTCTTGAATCAATGGGTCGATCAGGAATTTGCCAGCGGCCGATCTTTATACCGTTTACCTTCAACACCACATCAGTTGGGTGTTTTTTTGAGTCAGTCTGTCTTCGGCCCGGGCGGTAAGAAGAGATTTCCGTTAAAAATTCCATCCTTGAGATATCCCCGGGACTGTTGATCTGTGATTGCTCCAAGCGGTAGCTAAAACGGCCGGATCCTCTTCCGTATATTGCCTCCACTCTTCCGTTTAATAGTTCTGTTCCACTGGAAAATTCCCAGTTTTTGTTTTTGTACCCACCAAGGTCCAGGTTCTTTAGCTTGACCTTCTTCTCTGCCCGCTTTAACTCTTTTTTTAGAGTTCCAGGGGCAGTGCCCAGGTTGACAAAATTCTCCGCATAAATTCCCTTATCATCTATTAATTTGACTTTGAGTTTACCAGTGAAAATTTTATTGGGGAGACGCACGTTCAATTGACCGGGCGAGTATACGCTGTAATGTTCAACCTCAGCCGCTTTAGTATTTGATTCCGTACAAAAACTGTTTCCGTAGCAATCAACTCCCTCGATTTGCCATACGAGTCTGGCGGCTTCAGGTACATTACCCGAGTACAGGCTTAATTTCACAGGAATCTTGAGTTCTTCTCCGGGTTTTACTTTTCTGGCAGGAGGATAATCCAGGACTATATAGTCCAGAGAGTTAATATCGTTTAGATCGTATCCGAACTCCTTTTTCGTCCTATCGTACCTGTATACCCCGTTCTTTTCCCATTCTACGTCCTGAAGTTCGGTATAGACGTAACCAGCGCACTTTTCGTACTTCCTTAGTTCGTTTGTCGTGAAACGAAAAGGCATTGATACGTCCAAATCGCCCATGTGTGCTGCTACAGCACCGTACTCGCTGTTTATCATTGGCTCTTTGCCTTGCTGCTTTCCCGGAACGTAATTCCACTGGGAACCGGGAAAAGTTCTATTGGCCAGAGCGTATGTTTTTTCCTTCCAGGTTTCGTAATCTGTCCAGTAAGCGTGCCAATCGTTAAGGTCCGTTACCACGTGGTCTTCGTTGCAGGGGGAATTGTCTACTACCAACCTTGAATCATCCAGGTCCTTTGCAAGTTCGTAGGTTCGTTTCACGAACTCCTGTTTTTCTTCATCGCCGTGAACCGAGTACTTTCCTCCTTCCCGGGATCTAAGCCCCCACGTCTCGTTTAAACAGCCCCAGATTATTATTGAGGGATGGTTGAAGTCCCTGGCTATCATTTCTTTCAGATCCTTCTGGAATCTCTCTTTCGCTTTTTTACTATATCCTTCATCACCAAAGTTGGCGGGTTCTTCCCAGACCAGTACCCCCATTTTATCAGCGTGATATAATAAACGGGGATCATCTGGCTTGATATGAAGTCTGATCAGGTTAAAACCAGCTTCTTTTGCGAGCCTAACATCTTTTTTCATTACTTCGTCGCTGGGGTATGTATAGAGTCCGTCCGGATGATAGGCTTGATCTAAGACTCCAAGCACGTAAAATGGTTTTCCATTTAAGTAAATCTTTCCGTCCTCTGTCGAAACGTCCCTCATTCCAAAGTATGTTTTTAATTTATCAATTGTTTTACCTTCTCTTATTAGGGTAGCTTCCACGTGATACAGGTTTGGATTGTCAGGCTCCCAGGGCCGGGGGTTTTCAATTGCAATAGTTTCACTTAAATTGGACGAATCGGCCGGAACAGTTTGAACGATATCTTTACCTTCGCCCTCTCTCTGAATAGTTATTTCCAGTTCCCCTTTTTCGAGAGGCGAAGAAAGCGAGAGGTCAAACTGGCAGGTTTTTTTCTCGAGCGAAGGTTTCGCTTTAATATCCTCGATATAAGTTTCTGAAACTGCTTCAAGCCATACTGGCTGCCATACACCGCTTACTCTGGTATACCATTCTCCCCCCTGTTTTCCGTGCGGAATCTCAGAGATATCCTCCGGGTCCTCAACTCTGAGGGCTATGTGGTTCCTACCCGTTCTCAATTGTTCAGTAATTTCAAACGAAAACTGGTCGTAACCACCCTCGTGAGTTCCGACTTTGGTTCCGTTAACCCAGAGATCAGTGTAATAATCCACTGCACCGAGCCGCAGGAAAACCCTCTTCTCCTCCCAGAGGGGTGTTAATTCGAATTCCCGTTGATACCAGGCGACGCCGGTATAAGCCGTATCTTCTATACCCGATAGTTTGCTCTGCCAGGGGAACGGTACAGTGATTTTATCCGTGTATTCAACTTCCTCTTTGTACCACTCTTCCTCTTTACCAATATTTTGGGGATCAAACTGAAAATCCCAGGTCCCGTTTAGGTTTTGCCATTCATCCCTTTTCCTGTCAGGCCTCGGATGTTCTTTTCTCGGTATATCATCCATTGGGTTTCACCTAGCCAATTAAATGTTTAATGTAGAATTCATGAACAATCTTGCCTACTTCTGCTGCAGCGTCACACCTTTAACCAATTGTTCCTGGAATATTATGTATAATGTCAGTGCGGGAATTGACGCAATTACCACTCCAGCCATCACCAGGCCGTATTCTAACCCGTGAGTACCCTGGAATGTTGCGAGCCCTACAGGCAGGGTATACATCTTGTCGGAGTTTTCTATGATTAACGGCCAGAAAAAATAATTCCATGACCAAATAAAGTGAAAAATCCCTACGGCTGCCAGTACTGGCCTGCTCATGGGTAGAATAATATTCCAGTATATTCTGAAAAATGAGCAGCCGTCAACCTGAGCCGCCTCTTCCATTTCGTGAGGAATTGCATCAAAAAATTGTTTAAAGATGAATATGCCCAGAGGTAAAGCGATCTGGGGGAGTAAAATGGCCGGATAGGTACTTATCATATTCAAGTTCTTGAAGAATAAATATAGTGGAATAACGAGAACCTGGGGAGGGATCATCATTCCCGCTATTATCATCAGGAATATGTACTGGCTCCCTTTGAATTTAATTCTGCTGAGCGAGTAAGCTGCCATGCTCTGAAATAGTAGAATACCGGTGGTGACAACTATGGATACGATAGTGCTGTTGAGTATCCAGCGCAGGATCTTGCTGTCAAATAATGCCTTTCTATAGTTTTCCAGAGTGAAGTTCTGGGGTATCCAATTAATTGCTTCCGTGATTACTTCGCTTTCAGGTTTCAGGGAAGTACTTACCATCCATAAAATAGGTGAAATCCATATTAAAGCAAATATGCCCAGGAAAAGCCAGATAGTTACCCACTTGATCCATTTATTTATATTTTTGTTTTTGTTCTGTATCATCAGGCCATCCCACCCTTGCGCCCCAGGACTATCTGGGAGATTGAAACGAGGAAGATTATCAAAAACAGCGTAAAGGCCATGGCCGAGGCATAGCCCATGTTAAAGTAACGAAATGCCTCTCTATATACGTACTGAACTAATACCCGAGTAGCGCCGTGTGGCCCGCCTCCCGTCATAATATAAACCTGACCGAATATCTTGAATGAAGCAATTATCTGCAGGATGACGACTAGAAAGATTGTTCGTTTCAATAAGGGCACGGTAATATGAATAAATCTCTGGAATGCATTCGCGCCGTCAATCTCTGCTGCTTCGTGAAAGTATTTGGGTATATCCTGCAAACCTGCCAGAAACAATATCATATTAAACCCTACGGTCCACCATACGGTTGCTATAACTACCGACGGCATGGCCGTCGATGATTGTGCCAGCCAGCTTACTTTTGGAAGACCAAATGATTGCAAATACGAGTTGATCAAACCGAACTCCGATTGAAATATCCATTGCCAGGTAACTGAGATAACGGAAACGTTAAGTACATAGGGTGCAAAAAATAACAATTGGAAGAATTTTCTGCCGGGAAATTTCATGTTTAGCACCAGCGCCAATCCCAGGCCCAGGAGAACAAGTGGTGGAGTAGAGAGCAAGACAAAATATGTAGTATGCCAGAAACTTGCCCAAAATTTATCATCGGACAACATCGTAACGTAGTTGTTCAATCCGACCCAGCTGCTCCCGCCGAGAAGATCCCACTCCTGAAGACTTATTATAAAAGTCCTGATAGCGGGATAAACCATAAACATGAAATAAAATATCAAGTAAGGCAATAAAAAACCCATACCAAAGAGTTTCTTCTTATTGTTCTGAATTAGTGTGCTCACTGTTCACCTCGTTTTGGTGTAACCTTTTTAAGTTACCCTCCACATAGCGGCGTAGTGCCTATTGGAATTTCCTTCATCTCCAGACTATTCTTATAATTATCACACCTCCCGGAGCTGGTATTGTCCGGGAGGTGGGTGAGGTCTTAATGGTTACAGGATCGAATTAATTTCCTTCTCCAGTTTTTCGAGTGCTTTTTCAGGACCGATTTGGCCTGTGTTCAATGAAGCTACTATATCCATGCTTGCGTCTTCTACCTCTAGCCAATCAGGGGTAAAGGGAACGTAATGAACGGTATTAAGAGCCGCTGCGTAATCGGGTCTGTATTTCATGTTATTGTACCATTCGCTTTCAAGAACCGAGTCTCGTACCGGTATATGTCCTGCTTTAGCCCAGACCCGGAAACCCTCTTTGGCAGCCCAGCTGGCAAAGGTCACGGCTGCTTCTAGCTCCTCCTCGTCTTTTTGTTGCTGTTTTGGAAAGACAAACGTATGAGAGTCCGTCCAGGTAGCCTGTTCATCGAAGATTCTTGGCAGCGGGACGGCACCAAAGTTCAAATCTTCCGTCTGCTCAAAAGTGCCCGTAGCCCAAACGCCGTTTATATGGAAAGCAGCCCGTCCTTCGGAGAATAAGCTCACGCTTTCTTCGTAGTTGACATCATTAGGGGCCACTTTGTCCTCGTTGAATAACTGGTCGTAGAATTTCAATACGTTAAGGGCGGGCCCATCGAGTGCTGAAGCGGTTTTGTCCTCGTTGAGGTAGTTGCCACCTTGACCTTTTACCAGCCCATGTAAGATTCGAACCGGGGTGTAAGCGTTATCCACTATCTCTATTGAAAGAGCCCAGGCATCGGTTTTTTCTTTGATCTTTCGGGAAAATTCTAGAAATTCCTCTTTTCCTTCGGGTATCATCACTTCACCGTTTTCATCTGTTAATCCGGCGGCCTTCAGAATATCAGTGTTGTAGTAAAGAATTTCTGGGTGGGTGTCCAGAGGAAGCTCGTATTGCTCCCCTTCGAATTTTCCTGCATCGAGCACCATGGGATTGTAGTCGTCCAGATCCACTCCAACGCTCTTTGCAACTTCCCCTATAGGATAAAATACACCTCTCGGGACAAATTTTGCTAATCGAGAGTAGTGGCAGATTGCAACGTCCGGACCCTTTTTACCCACGAGCGCAGTCGTTAGTTTGGGATAATAATTTGCCCATTCTATGGTAAGTTCCTCGACTTTGATTGATGGATGTGCCTCGTTGAATTCCTCAACTATTTGGGACATCCAGGCCCCATCTCCGCCGGTGAATAAGTTCCAGTATTTTATATTGACGACGTCATCCTGAGCCGATAGACAAAATGAGCCGATAGAAACTAAACTGATCACTAATATTAAACTCACGGAAAGTTTAATTTTCTCCACTCTAATCACTCCTTTAAAATCATGCTATTGGTTAATACGATTTCAAAAATAAAGCCGTGAAGATTAGCTAGACATACCAGTTCTGTTCTAGGTATCCGTTGTTTCACCTCCCGTTATTTTAAGGACCTTGCGAAAATCAAGATTAGCTTGATTCTCTAATGATTAACTCGGGCTCAAGCCTCAGCTGAGTGAAGGAACCCTCACTTTCATTACCGGCGACGATGTCCATCAATGCGTTTGCAGCTTTTGCTCCCAGTTCTCTTTTTGGGATCCTTACAGTGGTGAGCGGCACTTCAAGGCAGGTTGAAAAGCATATATCGTCGTAACCTACTACTGATAAATTTTGAGGAATTTTCAAACCGGCCTCTCTTGCAGCTTTAACTGCGCCAAGGGCTACGAAATCACTAAAACAAAAGATTGCAGTTGGACGAGGAGATCTGGAGATTAGTTCTTTGGCAGCTTCATAACCCCCTGACATAGTTGTTACCGACTTGTCGGCTATGAAGGAATCGGGTACAGGTAGATCGTGAGCCTTCATGGCCTTTTTATACCCCTCCAATCGTTCTTTCGAACTTGAAATATAATTTGGGCCGTTTAAGAACGCAATTTTTTCGTTTCCTCTTTCGATTAGATGTTCTGTTGCCTGATAAGCCCCTTTAACATCATTTGTAGCTACGTAATTGGTCTCCAGGTCCTCAAAATAACGTCCGAGGAGAACGAACGGAAGGTTAGTCTGTTTGAGGTCTAATATCGTCTTTCCGTTTGTCTGGATTGGAGTGATTAAAAGTCCATCCAGTTGTTCGTTTAACATTGTTTGGATGGCGGATTGTTCCATGTCGTAACTTTCATCGGTATCCTCAAAAATCAAGCTGTAATCCTGTTTTCCCGCTGCCGCCTCAACTCCCTTTAGCACGGCCGAGAAGAAAGGGTTGGAGATGTCAGTGACAATAACTCCTAAAGTGGAAGTGTTGCTGGAGCGTAAGCCCTTGGCGAAACGGTTTGGTCGATAGTTGAGCTCGTCGGCAACCCTGATGATCTTCCGTTTGGTTTGATCATCGATATCCGGTTTGTTGTTGAGGGCTCTGGATACTGTTGTCATTGAGACATCCGCTCGTTCGGCTATGTCCTCCATCGTTACCTTATCCAAGGTAAATACCTCCTTTTGAAAACGAAACCGTAATCGTAACCGGAAACGATTACATTATATAGATAACATAAAAACTGTAACTTGTCAAGGCCGGCGAATTGGATTATTACGGGTATTACGAAAAGCGTATTGTATTTCCGTATTGTCCGTAAGTGTGACTGTACGAGGTTGGTAAGAGGAAATCAGAACCCGATTCAGAGGTTCTGCCAGTTACGGTCTCTGGCAGAGCGGTTTTCTCACATCGTCCGGGTTGTTGCAAACAGGTGCGACTTTGGTGAAAAAATGACAAGCTCCGCGGGGCTCGAGCACTTAGTTTGCTATTGCGGATAAAATAGATATTTATTTACAGCTAAGATTTAACTTGTAGGTTTTCTTAACATTTTGTTAATCTATGACAAACTAAGTGCTCGAGGGCTTCCTCGGTGAGTTTTGCTGAGCAG
>CAZENJ010000048.1:7598-14000 GCA_964513485.1 uncultured Thermotogae bacterium
GAAAAGCGGTATTTTCCCCAAAAGAGCTAAGTTGCCAACAGGCTAGTGGCCGGAGACGAATTTGCCCGCTTCCCGATATCCGGTACATTTAATCTTTCCCAGGCTTCTCTTGTGGCTTGCAAAAGCGGATATCCAGAGGTTCTTGCTAGCTTGCAGGCAACGTCGATGAATGTAGTCTAAAATGAGCTTTTTATGCCACCAACCGCTGCGGCTCTAATCTTACGGTGCAAAAGTCATTTTGTAGAAGTTCATGGTAAAAGATCGAGAGCATGCAAAACTCATTTCTCGTTAGAGACTTCAATTCCAAGCTCTTTTAGTTTTCTTTCCGAAGGTCTTCCAGTTTTTCTTTTCCAGCCACGTGCTTCGTAATATTCGTTCAACATGCCCTGATAATCACTTATTGCACAGTCTGATTCATCCTTATACTTGCCAAACGCGGGCGGGCTCTTCATTCTCTCAGGTATTTGATCGTTTTTCGCAGTCAGCCCCTCCCTAATATTGAACAACCTTTGAAGATTAATCACCTTTTCCCCTGCGAAGAGAAGATCTTCTCCAGTAGTCTCCCACCCGGTCACGGCCTGTAACATTTCCGCGTAGTCGTCTATAGAAACACCAAGGTACATAAAGAACTTACAGGTTCCGACGATGTCCGGTACGATGCCGCCATCCTGAAGAGTCTTTACCATTTCGCCCTTGCCTTCTTCCTTCCAGCGTGGTACCTCATCCGGATCGGGAAGACCGTATTCCTGTAGACCAAAATCTACCTTTCCGGCATCATAAGCCATCGCCTCGACGGGGTGAATATGACACATGCCTCTATTCGCAGTGCCGTAACTGACTGCAAGTGTCTTTCCGGCTCTGGGATCGTGAGCTGGAGCTTCCAGGCCCTTGCCATGGATTGCCAGCTCTTTCGCCCTGTCGCCAATTTTTTCGGCTGCCTCCTTTACCCCGTCGGCCATGAGTTCACCTAACCCTTCTCGAAAGGCAAACTTCTTAACTAATTTTGGCAAAATTTCCGAATTTCCCCAGGAAAGATCCAGGTCCTCGGCCCGTTTTGAATTGATAAGTCCTTCCTCCGCACAATCAATTAGGAAGGCAATATTTGCTCCCGCAGATATCGTATCCAGCCCGTACTCATTGCATAAATAAGTACTGCGAACGGCCGCATCCACGTTTTCGTTCAGGACGAAGGAAGTAAATGCGGATATGGATTCGTATTCGGCTCCTCCGTGCTCCGGCGTCTCGTATTTTCCTCCGTCGACTTTCGCCCTCCTTCCACAAGCAATAGGGCAGCCGGTATAACACCCCTCGTTGGTAACCAGGTTATTTTCTAAGAAATGCTCGTAGATCTCTTCTCCTTTGCCCCAGGAGTTCGATTTCCAGTTTTTGCTGGGCCAGTCTCCGGATTCATCGCAACCGGGAATATCACCCGTTGTGCCGTGCTTTGTCCAGCCCGACGTTTCCGGGTTGTCACGAATTCTTCTGTTAGCCTCCCGAGCGGTCTCTACGAGTGAACCTCTGTCGAAAAGAGGAATATCTTTTTTGCCTTTCACTGCAACAGCAAGAAGGTTTTTAGAGCCGAGAACAGAACCGGCTCCTACCCGTCCTGCTGCCCTGTCCCCCACCATTGCAGTTGAAAAAGATACCAGGTTCTCGCCTGCAGGCCCGATGGTCATTATTTCGTAGCCTTCTTCAGAGACTCGCTCCTCGACCAGCTTTTTCTTCTGAGATACTTTCTTGCCCTCTAATTCATCCGCTTCTACGATTCTCGTGCCGGCCTCGTCAATCAATAACATGGACGGTTTGTCGGCGGCACCTTCGATGACGAGATAATCAAATCCCGCTTTCTTCATGTTGAAGCCAAAATCGCTGCCGACGCGCGATTCTCCCCAGGCGTTTGTCAGGGGTGACTTGAAACAGAGTTCGAGGCTCCCTCCGCCGGGCACCATTGGATGAGTTAGAGGACCGGTCGCGAGAATCAACTTGCTTTTCGGTGCCAGGGGATCCACGCCGGGCTCAGTTTCCTCGTATAGAAGTTTTGCTGCGTATCCGACACCACCGTAAAAATTCTTCATTACTACCGGGTCAAGTTGTTCCTCTTCGGTCATATCAGAACTAAGATCTACCTTCAATTTCCTGAATTGACCTTTACTCATGATACCTCCTGGATATAAAGTCGGGACAGCCGCTACTAGAGAGCACCTACGGCCTGTAAAGCTTTTTTAATTTCATTCTTTGCTTCTTCCGGAGGATCTATGATCGGCGACGGCGAAGTTCCCACATCGTGTCCGAGTATCGTCAGGGCAGCTTTGACGGCGCCGGGATCGACGGATAAGACGTCGATAATTGGCAGAATCTCCAGTTGCAGTTCTCTTGCTTTTTCGTAGTTACCCCCTCTATACGTCTCATAGATTTCGACAACCCTTTCCGGAATTATATTTCCTACAGTACAGACCGAACCATCTGCGCCGAGGGAAAGTGCCGGAACGAGCATATTGGCAAATCCGGTTAGCACCGAAATCTCATCCCCGACCAGCCGCTGGATTTCAGCAAGGTGGCCAATATCCCAGGTAAGATCAGAAGAATCCTTTATTCCAGCGATCAGATCCTTTTCGGCCAATCGACGAACGATATCTGGTTCAATATTTAGTCCGGCGTGTTGATTTGGCCAATTATAAACCAGAAGTGGAACGGAAATACTCCGAGAAACTTTCTTATAGTGCTCGAAAAGACCTTCCTGGCTCGGTTTGGGATAATGCGGCAAAGCTACGGTCACGGCATCGGCTCCCGCGCTCTGGGCAAACTGCGAAAGCTCTATCGTAGTACTCGTATCGTTGGCCCCGGTTCCGGCCAGAAGCGGAACCCTTCCCTCGGTTAGCTTAGCCGCTTCCTGAATTAGTTCCCTTTTTTCTTCGTCATCCATCAGGGTGTATTCACCCGTACTGCCCGCGACGAAAATGCCGTGAACGCCCTTTTCGATCAGATGATCGATGAACTCCAAAGTTCTGTCGATATCTACTTTTTCTTCGGAATCGAACACAGTTATAACAGGGGGTATTATGCCTTCAAATTTTGCCATTATCGTATTCCTCCTATGAAATTTTTTCTGTAAAGTTACGACTATTTTGAGTCGAATCTCGAATAGCGAAAGCCGTCAAGTAGTTCAGCTTTCTTTCCCGAAACGATTTCACTGGCGAGAAGTTTACCGGTGATCGGAGCAAGAGTAATTCCTTCACCGGCATGACCTGTTGCGATAAAGAAGTTATCTATTTTCTCAACTCTTCCCAGAATCGGTTCACCATCAACATGACAGTAAGGTCTCAAGCCGGCATAGCTTCTAATTATATTGCAGTCTTCGAAGTCCGGAATGAACTTCGTGGCCCTATCGGCCAGATAACCAAGTGTTTTTCTTGTAGTCTTTTTGTCAAACCCGGCAAAATCCCTGCTGGCTCCAATAGTCCAGTTGCTTGAAGGTTCCTGGATCAAAGAAGAAGCCACACCAAGCTCCATTCTCTGGCTTTTCTCCTCGTCGCTTCCATCGCCCAGGGCCGTAGCCAGATAGTCGAAATCCATCAGGTAGCGGTAATTTGCTCTGGGGGTGGGCTCCGTTACCAGTACCTGGCCTCGCCTCGGCTTGACGGGTATGTCCAGCCCAACCATATCCCCGACTGATTTAGCTCCTGCGCCGGCAGCATTTACCAGGTATTTTGGCTGCAGCGTTTCCCGGTTGGTTTTAACCTTGGTTACTTTTTTTCCGGACGTTTTTATATCCGTCACTTCCGTGTCTTTTAGGAAGGTCGCTCCGTTAGCTTTTGCCCGGTTAATAAAACCGAAACCGACTTTAAACGGATCCACGGAAGCATCCTCGGAAGTCTTAATTGCCGCTTTGACGTTATCGGTCAGGAGTTGCTCTGATCTGAGTTCGCCTTTGGATAACCCCTCGACCCCAAGCCCCCTCTCTTCCAGCCTTTTCCTGAACTTATTTAGCAAAGAAACCTGATCTTCATCGAGTACGAGCAGTAAGAGCCCCGTCTCGTCGAAACCGAGGTCTTCGCCTAATTCCCCGGATAGTTCATCGTATAACTTTCTGCTTTCCCGGACCAGATCCAGTAAAGGAGGATCAAATAACGAAACAGGAATGCCACCCTGATTGGCACCGGAAGCGCCGCCCAGTAATTTACCCCTTTCGACAACCGTAACTCCCACGTCCCGCTTTGTGAGATAGTAAGCGATAGAAGAACCAATTATGCCGCCACCGACTACTAAAACCTCAGGCTTCTTCATTTTCACTTCCACCTCTTATAACGTCGGCAATCACTCCCGTCTCTACAGGAATTGTTGGGGGGCGGGTAGAATCGGCGCTAATTTCAGAAATATCCTTATCGGTCTCTTCGCACAGGATCCTTTTTATCGAAGTTTCGCAACTCCTGCCCTGACATAGTCCCATACCCGCTCTCGTAGCTCTTTTAACTTCCGCCACGGTATCCAGGTCGTATTTCCGGATGGATTGCCTTATCTCGCTTTCCGTCACTTCTTCGCACCTACATATAATCTTTTCTCTCTTGTTTTGCTTGGATTCTGAAGAACATTCATTGATTTCTGCCATATTTTTCTCCTCTAACTTTGATTTTCTTCTATTGAAATGCCCCGGATTCTATGGATTTCCGGTTTGGGGACGAGGATTTTTACTATGGCGGTTCCGTTTTCTTTTTCATCAACCCCCTCGACTTTGACAGGTGACGCCTCATTGCCTTCCCGGGTGATTCCCGTAACCGACTCCCCCTCTCCCGGCAGCGGGGAGAACTCGTAAGGTATGGTTAAAAGAGCTTCTTCGTCGGTATAATTCATGTCCACAACGTAAACCGCCAACCCGGGACACTGACTCACGCATTGAGCGCAGCCCACACACTTTTCGGGGTCAATCTCCGGCACGCTTTTGATCTCCCTGCCCACTTTTATCGCTCCAAATGGACAGGCGGCCTCACAGACGTTACAGGCAATTTCCTCGGGGCATTCGACCACCGCAACGGGACCGTCTTCCAGATCTTCCTCGTCGGGAAAACCGGGAAGTTCGAATAATTTATCTTCGGACAGTGCTGCTTTCTCTTCTTGTGAATCGTTCATTGAAGATACCCCTGATTCTTTCTTTTTCTTCCGCTCTTTCCTCGCCGTATTTTCCCCCTCTTAGCAACTCTAATCTACCCCTTATTTCCTCCTTCTGATCCGCTTCAGCCGAGTTACCAATATAACCGAGGGAGCTCGCAGCCGAAACTCCTGCAAGTCGGCCCTCTTCTATAGCTATACTTGCCTCTTCTACTCCTGCCACGTCACCAGCTACGTAAACACCGTCCGTAGAAGCCTCCATGTTTTCATCGTGCAGCGGGACTTCGCCGCCGAGCGTGGAAGAGTATATGGAACGGCATCCGGTTAAAGATGTTAATTTGGTTCGGGGCCTCAGCCCTACGGCCAAACAGACCACGTCGGTATCAATTGTTTTTTCCGTACCGGGGACTGGCTGCCAGCTGTCATCTACTTCCGCTATCTTCACGGATTCGACGGATTCTTCACCCGTTGCTTCTTTTATGGTGTGAGAAGTATATACCGGGATATTACCCGATCTGACCGCCTTGTTGGCGTGAACGTAGTAACTGCCAATTTCATCCGCCGCTTCGACAATTGCAGCTACCTCGGCTCCGGCCTGTAAGAGTTGATAAGCAACGATCGTGCCGACGTTGCCGGATCCGATGATCGTGAACTTCCTTCCCGGCAAAACCCTATGCTGGTTCATAAAAGTCTGAACGGCTCCGGCCCCCATTACACCTGGCAGTGTCCAGCCCGGAAAGTTAATTACTTTCTCGGAGGCCCCTGTAGCGAAAATAACCCTTTCCGGTGAAATTAACCGGGTAGATTTTTCCTTCTTTACTGCCAGGACTTTCTCCTCGTAAACGGAATAAATTGAACCTTCAAGTAAAAAATCGACCGCCAGGTCCTTTGCATCTTCGATTAACTCTCTGGCAATATTAAAACCTCTGACACCCGCGTAATGCTCTTCCGATCCAAAAAACTTGTGGGTCTGTTTGAGTAGCTGGCCTCCAGCCTGCAAATTTTCATCGATTAAAGTAACGTCCACGTTTCTCTTGGCAAGCTCTATAGAAGCGGTAAGCCCGGCCGGACCGCCCCCCACTACGGCGACTTCTTTATGTAGCATTTTTTCGGACCTCCCGGTCATTCCCCTGTTTCTCAACCACCATTCCATCTTCTACGGGCGTTATGCAGGTCCTGACGTTTGGTTTCCCGTTTACTTTCATGACGCAGTCGGTACATAGGCCGATGCCACAGAAAGGACCCCGGGGCTCCTGCCGTTTCTTGGTTTTCCTGAACACGGTAATATCTGCCGCAAGC
>CAZENJ010000048.1:14010-14078 GCA_964513485.1 uncultured Thermotogae bacterium
CTGACGTTTGGTTCCCCGTTTACTTTCATGACGCAGTCGGTACATAGGCCGATGCCACAGAAAGGACC
>CAZENJ010000049.1:0-14046 GCA_964513485.1 uncultured Thermotogae bacterium
ACCCCCAGAACCAAATAGCCGGGGAAAATGTCTTTGCGCTTGACTAATCCTTTAGATCTTCGAAAACGGCCGGTGCTTTTTCCGAAAGTTCTTCCAGAAAGCCTTTTGCCAGTTGCCTGATTTCCCATTGTGCCTCTTTTGCGCCCCTTAATTCTATAATATGGCGGTATTCCCTGAAGTTCGTTTTCAGGTACAGGGACGTCTTGCTTCCGATCGGGAGGAGAAATCGGGCGTCCTCCTTTGGAACTCCCGCGTCCAGTGATTTCTGGTATAGCTCGTGGTTTACTTCGATTTGGTCTTTGTATTCTTCGGACAGATCTGCTTCTTCAA
Organism: uncultured Thermotogae bacterium; assembly: GCA_964513485.1. Lineage (GTDB taxonomy): Bacteria > Bipolaricaulota > Bipolaricaulia > M55B111 > M55B111 > JAGXLP01. The sequence continues at coordinate 331 of CAZENJ010000049.1, forward strand.
CTGATTCGGGGATAACTACTTCTTCCGGGTCCTGTTTGACGTAACGCATGGAGCGGACCATAAAGCTGACCAGCCTGTGGCGGGTAAGCTGAGCCAGACAGCTGCGGCTGATACCTTCCACGTAAAAAGTTGCGCTGGCGAATTCGAACGGTGACCAGTGCCCCCAGCTCCGGAGCTTTCTGATCAGTTTCCTGTCTTCGCCGCCGGAGTAATCTTCCTCTCCGCCCTGCGATTTATGGGAAATTCTTGCCGCCTGAGCGATCATGGACTCCGGGTTTTCGGTCGATCGTACCATTTCTATTTTCATAATTTTGCCACCTCAATTCCTTCCTGGTCCTGATATTTTCCGTTTCTATCGTCGTAAGTGACTTCCGGTCTCTCGCCCCGGAAAAACACCACCTGGGCTATGCCCTCGTCGGAATAAATTCTTGCCGGCAACGGGGTTGTATTTGAAATCTCTATCGTCAGGTAACCCTTCCAGCCCGGTTCTATCGGCGTCATATTGACAATTATTCCGCACCTGGCGTAGGTACTCTTCCCGACCACCAGGCCGAAAAGATCGTCCGGCATATCGAACTTCTCCAGCGACTTGCCGAGACAGAAAGAATTCGGGGGAATCAGACAACTGTCGTCCTTTACCTCGACGAAGGCGTCTTCGTTGAAGTTTTTCGGGTCAATTTCGGTAGAGTGGACGTCGGTAAAGATCCTGAATTCGTCGTCGATTCTGATATCGTACCCAAATGAGCCGAGTCCGTAACTGATCTCCTCGTCCGCGTTAAGGCCGTCGACGAAAGGCTTCAGGGGTTTAGCTTTTGCTATCTCCTTGTCGTTGAGGATCATTTTTTCTACAGAGCTCCCTTTTTCTTGAAAGGTTTGGTCCAATAATTTTACCTAAATTTGAGCGGCTTTGACAACTTGTCCGCGGGGGGGCGAATGTTTGGGCCGACTTTCCCCGCCGGAGGGATCGGGAGAGAAAGTGGGAAAGTTAATTTCCCTTTCCAAAAATGTCAAACCATTCGAGTATCGTTGCAAAGCACCTTCCCTACAGTTATTATTCCCGTTGATGAATCTCGCAAATTTAATTACGTCCATCCGGTTAGCCCTGGTTCCATTTATTGTCGCTGCGCTGGCGTACGGCAGGGACTGGTGGGCACTTTCTTTTCTCACTCTGGCTCTGATTTCCGACCTGATTGACGGTCTTGTCGCCCGCAGGCTGGATCAGATTACCGATCTCGGCCAGGTCCTCGACCCGCTGGCTGACAAGTCGCTTTTCCTGTCGCTCTTCGGTTACTTCGCCTGGGTCGGTCGGATACCGATCGTCGCTTTTTTCCTCCTTCTTCTGCCTTACTTCGCGTTGATACTCGGTGGCGGGGTTATGTATCGGTACGAGGGTAAAGTGGTGAAGGCCAATTACTGGGGCAAAACCAGCTCTGCCTTGCTCACGCTCGGGTTGATTTCAGTTTATTTTCGGCTCCCGTTTGCTCTCTATCTGATCTACGTCGGGATCGCGGCCTCCTTCGTCTCGGCCTTCGTCTACTTCAGAATCGGTGTGCGCGAACAGGCATCCCGGACCGGCCAGGGCAACTAACGTTTTCTAATTTCCGTAAACTCTTTTGGTTCAGGCGCTTCCAGCGTGATTTTCTCCCCGGACTCCGGATGGCTTAGAGTTAGCCGTCTCGAGTGGAGCATCAATCTCCCGTACTCCGGTCCGCCGTAATAGGAATCCCCGACGATTTTGTGGTTGATATAATTCATATGAACCCTGATCTGGTGCGTCCTTCCCGTCTGGGGTCTGACTTCCAGCAGCGAAAAATCGCCCAGCTCCGCGATCACGGAGAATTCCGTCCTTGCTTCCTTTCCGCCAAGCTTGACGGCCATTTTTGTTTTGTCCCTGGAACTTCTGCCCACCGGGGCGTCGATCATTCCGCCGTCCTCGTCGAAGCGCCCCTCGACCAGTGCCAGGTATTCTTTCTCCGTCTTCCTTGTTTTGAATTGATCCTTCAAATCGAGATAGGCCTCTTCCGTCCGGGCGACGGCAAGGACCCCGCTGGTATCCCTGTCCAGGCGGTGGACTATTCCCGGCCTGGTCGGATCGGGCAGCTTCGGCAGCCGATCGTAGCGGTGGACCAGTCCGTTGGCCAGCGTGTCCTTTTCGTGACCCGGCCCCGGGTGAACAACCATCCCCGACGGTTTGTCGACGCCGATCAGGACGCTGTCCTCGTAAACAATATTGAGTTGCAGGTCCTGAGGCACGAGTCGAGTTCTATCGAAGTCGGAAGGGACGCGGAGCGCGATTTTTTCTCCCGGGGAGACGGTAAAACTCGGTTTTATCTCTTCCTCGTCCACCCTGACGTTCCCGCTTTTGATCAATTCCTGCCACTTACTGCGTGATCTATCGGGAAAAACCGTAGCAAGCAGCTTGTCCAGTCGGTACCCTTCTTCCTCTTTTCTTACTCTGAGGGTTGTAGATAATTTTTCATTCATATTAATTTAACCTTTCACCATAAAAGGCCAAAACCACCTTATATTCAGAGGCTACTCCATTATACGCCACCCCCTATTTCCTTTAAAGTTGAGTTGCCATGCGGAATTTGATATAATCACATTTAGCTATGAGCAAGAAGCAGAAGCAATTACAAAAACTGGCCAGCGAGGTTCTCGAAGAATTCGAGAGCAGCTTATACCTGCTCCGCTGGGAAAAACGGGGCGACGAGTGGGTGCTCGAACTCCTGATCGAGAAGGAAGAACCGGTAACGACCGCGGACTGTGCCGAAGTTAGCGGTCGAATGTCCTCGGAACTCGACGACAGTGGTTTGATCGACCGGAAGTACGTACTGCAGGTCTCTTCTCCGGGAGTGGAGCGCCCCCTGATAGAGGCCCGGCATTTTGCCGGTGCCGTCGGAGGCGGAGTGGAAATTAGTACATATGGCCCGATCGACGATAGAAAGAAATTCGTCGGCTTGTTAAGGAATTACGACGAGGCGAGTGAAGAGATAGAGCTGGAAGTCGAGGGGGAAAGCGTAAATATCCCGCTCGACAGCGTATCCAAGGCAACTACCAAAGAGATCAATTAGAGGTGTAGTGACCCAAGAGGGGTAGCTAATGAATATCGAATTTATCGAAGCACTGGAAGATATGGCAAAGGACAAGGGAATAGAGAGGGACGAACTTTACGATATGGTCGAGAAGGGATTGCAGGCAGCTTACAAGGAGCAGTACAACACGAACGAGGACGTGGAGGTTGACATCGATCAAAATTCCGGGGATATATTTATCGACGGGGAACAGATAGAACTGGGTCAGTTTGGTAGAATTGCCTCGAAAAAGGCCGAGGACGTCATTCGGCAGCTGATTAAGGAAAAGCAGGACGAGCTGGTTTACGAATCCTACCAGAAGCGAAAGGGTGAGCTGGTCAACGGCTCGATCCATCGGTTCGAGGGGAGCGACGTCTGGTTGAACCTGGGGGAAGTGGAAGCCCTGCTCCCCGGGTCGGAAAGAATTCCCGGTGAACGCTACCAGCAGGGAGATAGCCTCAGGGCTTATTTGTATCGGGTGGAGAAGAAGCCCGGAGGTTTGCTGATTCACGTATCCCGGACCAAGCAGGAATTCGTGGCCAAGCTGATGGAGCTCGAGGTACCGGAGATAGAGGACGGACTGCTGGAAATAGTGAAAATAGCCCGTGAGCCGGGGAAGCGGAGCAAAGTCGCGGTTCAATCCCTGGACGATCAAATCGACCCCGTCGGTACCTGTGTCGGTGCAGGGGGTTCCAGAGTAAAGGAGATTACTGACGAACTGAACGGCGAAAAGATAGACGTAATTCGCTGGAGCGATAACCGGGAGATTTTGATCAGAAACAGCCTGGAACCGGCCAGCGTTTTATCGATAGACTTCCGTGAGAACGATCAGGGGGAAGAGATCGCCCGGGTCATCGTTCCCAAGGACGACCTTGCGTACGCCATAGGACAGAATGGACAGAACGTTCGTCTGACCGTGGATCTGGTGGGCTGCGACATAGACGTGAGAAGCCCCGAGTCGTCCTGAGCTCTTTATCCTTGAGAAATATTGCTGGTTTCAAATTGAGGTGTTCCGGGTCCCGGTAGCCCTGGCCCCGTAATGGATGCTGGATAGATTGCTGGAGTATATTTATCGGCTGGTTCGTTATCGGGCTTACTGGGTGATAGGGGTAGTTCTGGTTCTGGTGGCCCTGGTCCTCGCCTATATATTTCCCTTCCCGATTAGAAGTTCCCTTATGGATCTCCTGCCTCAAAATGATCCGCTGATCGAGGAATACAAGCGAAGAGAAGAGACCGTCAACAGCACCCAGTACCTCACGGTTGTCCTATCCCTGGAAGCTGACGGAGGATTGCAAAAAGCTGAGAAGGAGGAGAGGTTATTAAAACTTGCCGGAGTAATCGAGCCGCTGCTTTCCGAGATCCCGGAAATAGAATCGGTTAACTACAGGGCAGAAGCCTCGATCCCGGAGAAGTACGAGTTGCTCTATTCGCTCAACGACGAAACCCTGGGGAAAGTACGGTCTCTGGAGGCCGACCTGGAGAGCTTTTTCCGCGAGTTCGACTCGGGTAGCGGAGGTTTTGCGCTCGAAGACCCCTACGGCGACCTGAGATCAAGATTCCAGGAGCTGGAAGCGGGTGACGGAGTTTCCGAAGAACGGCTGATGGACCTTCTGGATCGGCTGGGAGCGAGAAATGAGACAGTTCTTGCCGGACTGGGTTCGATCGAGCGGCTGGATGAATGGGAAAAGCGGCTTGACACCCTGATGGGGGAGTTCCGGGAAGTCCGTCAGCGGCGGAAAGAAACGCTCGGTGGCCGGTATTTTTCTCCGGACCGGAACACGCTCCTGATGAGGGCAAGACCGAGTCATCCGGAATCACACAATATAAAGTTTAGCCGAAAGCTTACGGATGCGGCCCGGGTGGCAGTCCGGAAAGCCAGGCGGAGTCAGGTATTTAAGAGCGGCGATTACGAGATCGATCTGACCGGGTCCTTCGTTACGAACGCCGAGCGCAATTCGGCCCTCCGGGTCGATATGCTCCGGACCACCATCATATCTTCGGTCGCCGTGATGATAGCGTTTTTCTTTGCCCTCGGCTCTCTCTTCTACTCCGCCCTTGTCGCCCTGCCCCTGATCGTGGCCGTCTTGTTTGCCCTGGGCTGGGCCAAGTTTTCTGTCGGCGGGTTTAATCTCCTGACGACTTTCCTGCCGGCGCTCGTTCTGGGGCTGAGTATAGATTACGGGATTCACCTCCTGTTCCGGTTTAGCGAAGAGAGGCTGGCGGACCACTCCGTCAGTGAAGCAATCAAGATCACCATAATGAAGAAGGGTAAGGGAATATTTATCGCCGCCCTGACCACGGCCGCCGTCTTTACCACGCTTATTTTCTCCCGCTCTCAGGGTCTGGTCGAGATGGGGATTATTACCAGTCTGGGGATAATGATCTCTTTTCTGGTCTATCTCTTTTTGCTTCCCGCGCTGATCATTTCCTTTCAGCGCTGGCGTCGCCGGAAAAGGGCCGTCGAGCTTTTCGATTACCGGGATAAACTGGGGTTTGTGGTCGATAAATCCCTCAAGTACGGGAAGAGCCTGTTAGTTGTTTCCGTGATCCTATCGATTCTCGCGCTCGTTGGCGCACTTCAGCTTGACTTTCAATTTACCAGCAACAGCGTATCCACCGAGGTCGAAAGCGTCCGGGTGCAGGAAAGAGTTCAAGATAATTTCGGCTCATCGGATATGACGATCGGTCCAAGTTTCGTCTTTTTCCCGGATAGTCTGGAAGAAATGGAAAAGCTGGAATCCGGGCTGGGCGGGATTGACATCGTTAATTCGATCAGATCGCTCCGTGATTACCTGCCGGAGGATCTGGGGGCCGCGAGGGAGACGACGGGCAAGCTGGAGCAACTGGAAAAACTGGATGGATCACTTGCCGGCCTGGAAGGAATCATTAAGGATAGAAAATTACATGTGGAGGAGCTGGAAGGGCTGATCGGGGACCTATCCTCGGCACAGCTGACTTCTACGCTATCCAGCCGTTCCAGGACTACGGTTCGGCTGAACGAGTTGATCGATCAGCTCCTGGAGATAAGGGCGGAGTTGCTCGGCCTGGATCGAGCGGCTAAGCTGGAGACGATCCGGGGTTTGAGGCATCATCTGGAATATCTGGAGGAGGGGATTGCCCCGCTCGAGGGAATATTTAGCGACGGAGTGGGTGAGGATCTAGTGGAAGCACTGCCCGAGAAAGTCCGCTCCACCCTGACTACCGAAGCGGGCGAGTACGTGGTCTTTGCCGGCGTGGAAAAGTCTATCTACGAGTCGGAAAACCTGAATCGATTCGTCAGCCAGGCTTCCCGGCTTTCAGAGGATTACTTCGGCCTTCCTCTGATTCAGTACAAGCTCGAGGGTCATATCAGGCACGATTTTATCGTTTCTACGACGCTGGCCGTGTTGATGATAAGCCTGCTTCTCTATCGCGGTATTTCTAGCGTTAAATTATCTCTTCTGGCGGTTATCCCTCTGGTGGTGGGTTACCTGTGGATGCTGGGCGGGATGAAATTGATGGGGATGAACTTTAACTTCATCAATATAATAATTTCGCCGCTGTTGATCGGGATCGGGGTCGATGACGGGCTCCATCTGATTTATCGCTGGCGGGAGGAAAGCGACAGGGATGGTTTGATCGATTCGATCCTCTCCGCCTTTTCCCGTACCGGTCTCGCCGTCGTTACCACGTCAATCACCACTATAGTGGTCTTTGGCAGTTTGTTCCTCGCCCGGACTCCGGGACTCAGGATTCTCGGCGGTACGGCTCTGCTCGGTATCGGTTTTGCCATGGTCCTATCCCTAACGGTGCTGCCTGCTGCTCTCTATCTTGCATTTAGCCGAAATGAGAAATAAAATTGCTTTACCATGAAAATTGAATTAGCCGAATCAGAATTGGAGATCGACGATCGGGAAACCCTCGAAGACCTAATCGAGCAGGCCAAGGATCAACTCTCCTCGACAGGGGAAAGGCTCGTGGGGGTAAAAATAGACGGCAACTTCTTGAATCAGACTGAACTGGAAGAGAGATTGGGGTCGGAATTGACTGATATCGAAATCGAACTGGTTACGGAAACAGTGGATGAGCTAACAGTCGAACTAGCGGAAGATGCCCTCAGCTATCTCGACGGTTTAGGCGAATGGCTAGACGATTTTGCCTATGTAAACGAGGGGGAAGTTCTATCTCAGGTAGACGACGAAGAAATAGAGGAGCTGCTGGAGGGACTTCACTGGCTCAACCTGGCTGTAGAGGAACTTGCCGCGTCGAACGATACGGAGACGTTGCTCGGGGGGCGGCCGGTTCCAAAATTCATGAGCGAGAATCGAATGTTTTTAAACGAACTTCAGGGTGCTCTGGAAAAACCGGAAGAAAACAAACAGTTGATGACCACTCTGATACTTCAGGATTTGCCTAACTGGATAGATGAGTACAGGGGTATTTTTCTTGACTTCAGGGGAGTGAATGGGAGCGATTACGATGTATAGCCCCCCTGTTTTAGCTGATTTTACGAGGTGTGATAAAGATGCTGGCTATATATATTGGTTTGTCGGTGGTTTTTTCGCTGGCGATCGGGGTTTACGCCGGCCAGAAGTACTACGAGAAAAAGCTATCCGACAGAGCGGAGGACGCTGCGAGCATAATAGAGAGAGCCCGAAAGACCGGCGAGAATATAAAGAAGGAAAAGGTTCTGGAAGGGCAGCAAAAGGTCCAGGAACAGCGGGAAGAGTTAGAGGAGAAGTTTAAGAAGCGGGAAAAGGACCTGGAAAAGCGGGAAGAACGGATCATGCGGAAAGCCGACCGGCTTTCCAAAAAGAGCGATCATCTGGAGGAGATAGAGGAATCGCTGAAGGAGGATCAGGAAAAGATAGAAGCGCTCAAACGGAAGGGGAAGGAGCTGATAGGGAAGGAGAAGGAGTATCTGGAAGAGCTGGCGGGGATGAGTTCGGAAGAGGCGAAGTCGGAACTGATGGAACGGATAGAACAAGAGACCGAAAGGTATTACGCGCGCAAGGTAAACGAGGCGGAGAAGCGGGCAGAGGAAAAGGCGGACGAGAAGTCACGAAAGATACTGGCCACGGCCATGCAGAGGTATGCCGCCGAACAGGCCGAGGGCAACACGGTTTCCTCGGTATCTCTCCCCTCGGACGATTTTAAGGGCCGCGTGATTGGCCGTAACGGCAGGAATATCAAAACGTTTGAGGCCCTGACCGGCGTCGAGGTCATGGTAGATGACACGCCGGAGATGGTCGTTCTATCTTCGTTTCATCCGGTCCGACGCGAGATAGCTAGGCTGGCCATGGAAGAGCTGGTCAAGGACGGTAGAATTCACCCGGTCCAGATAGAAGAGAAAGTTGAGAAGGCCCGGGACAGGATGGTGGAAAGGATAAAGGAAGCTGGCCAGAATGCGGCGCTCGATACCGGTGTCGATCTGTCGAACAAACTGATTCCGCTGGTGGGCAAGCTGAAGTTCCGGACCAGCTACGGGCAGAATCTTCTGCGGCACTCGCTGGAAGTCAGCTTCATTTCCGGCATGCTGGCCGAAGAGCTCGGACTGAAACACAAGCTGGCGCGAAGAGCCGGTCTTTTGCATGATATTGGCAAGTCCGTGGATCACGAGGTGACCGGCACCCACGCCGAGATAGGAGCGGAGCTGGCTCGCAGGTACGGGGAAAAGCAGCTTATCGTGAATGCCATCGCGGCACATCACGAGGAGGAAGAGCCGGAATCATTGCTCCCGATATTGATAAAAACCGCAGATACTCTTTCGGCCACGAGACCGGGTGCCAGGCGGGAGACGTACGAAAAATATATTGAGCGGCTGGAAAACCTGGAAGAGATAGCGCATTCGTTCGAAGGCGTGAAGAAGGCAAACGCCTTCCAGGCGGGAAGGGAAATCAGAGTTGTCGTGTCTCCGGAGAAAGTAAATGACAACAGGGCCAGCAAGCTGGCTTACGACATCGCGAGAGAAATTGAGAGAGACCTGGATTATCCGGGGGAGGTCAAAATAAACGTCATACGAAAGGCGCAGTTCGTAGAGGCCGCACAGTAATGTTCTCTGCCTGATTTTCGCTGAAGGAATCAAAAACTTTTAGGAGGTGCGAGATCGTGGCTGAAATTCTAAAAGTTTCTTCGACGTCGGACCCTTCTGCAACTGCCGGGGCCCTGGCCAACACCATCCGGGAAGAAGGACTGGCCGAACTGCAGGCAATCGGGCCGAAAGCCGTCAACCAGGCGGTAAAAGCGATAACGATTGCCCGTGGCTATATGGCACCCAGCGGGGTCGATCTTATTTTCGTTCCTTCTTTCGTCGACGTTAAAATCGACGAAGAGAACAAGACCGCCATGCGGATGCGGGTAAAAACCAGGCTACCCTTCAAAGCCAAGAAGGAGAAAGCGGGAGAAAAAGAAGGGAGAGAAAGGGAGGAGGAAAATTCTGACGAGGAAGAGAGAACGGACGAACAGCCTGATCCGGAAACGCGAAAGGATGCAGGCGGGGGAGAGGATATCCTGGATATTTAGCCCTTTTATTTATGGCTGATAAGGACGAAGACGGCTGGAAGACGGCTTTAAAGACGGTAAGTCAGGTCGGGCAGATCGGGTTTACTTTTGCGTTTTCCGTCCTGATTTCCGTCGGTATAGGCTACTGGCTGGACAGGCTTGCGGGAACGGATGTAGTATTTAAGTTAATATTTCTCGTCCTGGGAGTATTTTCCGGTGGGTTGGGAGTATACAGGACTTTATCCGGTTTTCTGGATGACGGCGATTGATTTGACACGGAGATCAGATAGAGCGAGATAATCAAGAGGTGAGAGAGTGAATAGGTTTTTCGATCGGCACAAGAAGACGATAATCTGGGTCATGGTAATTGGTTTTTTTCTTGGATCAGTTGGTCTGGCGGCATTTCAGTACATGCGCCCCGGTGGAGGAGGGCAATCCTCGGACGGAAGCTCCGGCAAGCAGGTTGCGCTCGTGGTCAACGACGAGGAGATTTACCAGTCGGAATTCCAGTCCACCTACGATAACGCGCTGCAGAGACAAAAACAGCTATACAGCCAGTTTGGTCAGGATTTTTCCAGGTTGCTCGAGGGTGCCAGCGGAAAACTTTACGAGCTCCGGATGAAATCCCGGACCGTGGATTCCCTGGTTAGACGGGCCCTCGTGGAACAGGAAGCGGAGGAACGAGGTCTCGAGGCAAAATCAGCAAAGGTGGAACAAGAGTATAACGACCAGCTGGACTCAATTCTGGAACAGCAGGGCTGGACGCTGGAACAGCTCAAGAGCGCTCTTTCCTCGCAGGGAATGACATACGAGCAATTCGAGAAGAGTACGAAGGAGAGCATTCGGAGGCAGCTGAAACAGGAAAAGCTTAAAGACGAAGTCGTCGGCGGTATAGATCCCTCCGACGAAGAACTATCAACTTATTACCAGGACAATATCGATACTTATGTTCAGACACCTTCCCGGGTAAAAGCGGATCACCTGGTCTTCGAGACCCAGACTGAAGCCAAAACAATTAAGGAAAGGATAACCGCGGAACCGGACTATTTTGAAGAGTACGCGGAACAGAACGACCTTGAGACGGATATGGGCTGGTTCTCAAAAGGTGAGAAATCTCAGGCCATTGACGACCTGGCCTTCTCCCTGAAAGTTGGAGAAGTCGGAGGCCCGGTCCGGACGCCGCAAGGCTGGGAAGTTCTCAAAGTTACTGACAAACAGGAGCGCGTGGTCCCGGAACTGGCGGAAATAAAGGATAAAGTCCGGAAAGATTACGTCAGCTCCAGGGAGCAGGAGAAGTATAATAATTGGTACGAAGAAGTTAAGAAAAAGGCAGAGATAGAAATCGAATTACCGTCGGTCAAAGCTTACCGGGAGGCCCAGGGGGGCTTCCAGGCCGGCGTGGAGGCTTATCAAGATCTGAAAAACCGGACGCCGGAAGTTGACCCTTACGCCCCTTACTACCTCGGTCGGCTATACCAGGAGCAGATATCGGAGTTAGAAGGAGATCAGGAAGACCAGGTGGACGAAGAAACTCAGGCAAAGATCGATGAATACAGGAAGAAGGCCATCGAAAATTATATGGAAGTCGTCCGGCAAGCCGGGAGCAGCGACGGCGACCTGTTAAACAGAGTAGTCCGACTTGCCCCGGAGAACGCCGTGGCAAACTATTACCTGGGGCGCTATCAGTTTGACAATAAACGGTATTCATCTGCCGCGAGTAGCTTCCAGCAGGCGATAGAAGCACGGCCGGACTACGTGGCAGCCTACCTGGATTACGGCAGGATGCTGGTAGAGCTTCAAGATTACGAAAAAGCGGCAAAGCAATTCAAGCAGGCACTGGACCGGGCGCCGGAAAACGTCAATATAATGAATCAACTGGCAAATGCATACCTGGAAGCCGATCAATACGGAAAAGCCGAGGAGACCTACAAGAAGGTCCTGGAAGAGTCCCCCGATAATTTCGAGGCGAAGAAAGGTCTTGGAAACCTCTACCTGGAAGGGGAGAACTACGACGAAGCAATTGACTACTACAACGATGCCCTGAGCATCCGAGCCGACGCGGACACCTCGCTCAGCTTGAGCCGGGCTTATCTGGATAGCGGTCAGCTGGAGGACGCCAAAGCCGAGCTAAACAACGTGATCAATACCAACCCGTACAACGCCGAAGCTTACATGTTGTTCGGTGATTACTACCGGAAGAAGGGCTCGTCGGAGCGGGCACTGGAGGAGTACAGGGAAGGCCTGGCCCGGACCCAGGCAGCGGAGCTCAGGATCAGGATCGGCGAGCGCGTGATAGAGCTGGCACCGGAGGCCATTGAAACCAGGTTCACTCTGGCCCGTGCCTACCGGGAACAGCACGTCTACAACTCGGCGACAGACCAGTACGATAAAATACTCGAGACAACGGACAAAAAGACGGAGGAACGAGAGGCGTACCTCGGCCTGGCCGAGACGTACATGAAGAAGACCGATTACGGTAAGGCCAAGGAGAACTACCAGAAAGGGCTGGAACTGGCCGACTCCGCCGTCCAGAAGGTTTCCTTCTACGAAGGTCTGCTCAAAGCGGACGAGGAGCAGAACGGAAAGGATAACCTGACGGAAGTCGGCAAAGAAGCGCTGCTCCGGATAGCCGAGATCAATATCAACCAGGGAAGCACTTCGACGGCCAAAGACAAGCTCAACCGACTGTCGGAACTGGATTCGGATTACAAAGAGGCGCGGGTAGAGGAACTCCTGAATCAGGTTTCTCCCTCAAATGGCTCTTCCGAGAGCACGGGTAGCTAAATAAATGGTAGAGCAAAGCAAGAGTTTAACGAAAGATATACCTCCCCCTCCGGCTGATAGCGTAGAAGTCTACGTCGAGCTGGAGGAGGAGGACCTCCATTTTCTCGACGCGATAATAGAAGGTTACGACGGTGTTGCCAACGTGCGCCGGGAATACCGCGTCGTGGAGGGCGATAAGCAGTTTCGAATATTGACCTCTCCGTCGTATCTCGATCGGGTGATAGAAATCATCCGTGATTTACGGCGGTTTATTTTCGTGGGTCGGATTATAGTTGAGGGGAAATCCAGTTAATTAACCTGCCGATAGAAGGGCATCCGGGGAGGAGCTTTGTTCTTTAAAGACGGAGGATCGGTTAAACAATATGGAACTGATTCGGAGCCGATAGCAAAAGTGACAGAGCTGGGTGAAATGACCGCTGAGCCCCTCGTGTGGAGTCCGTTTAGCCGCTAATGACCTTAGAGAACTACATATCTTACCTGGTGAGTTTTGGTGAACAATAATTCTTTCCCGCGCTTTTTCTTTCCCGACGACCAGTTCCGGACAGTGGAAGAGGTTAACTACGAAGCGTTGAGGGAGTCCGGAATCAGAGCCTGCGTTTTTGACCTGGACAATACGATAGCCCGCTGGGAGGAAGAAAGGCTGGAGGAGGAAATACTGGAACTTTTCGATTGCCTGACCGGACTCGGTCTCAAGGTGGGGATCCTTACCAACAGTCGCCGGGAAAATATAGAGAAATTCATCTCGGATTTGCCCTTTCCTCATCTGTTTAACGCCAGCAAGCCGAGGAGGAAGGGCTTCATGAAAATTGCCGAAGAACTCGGCGTCCGGCCGGAAGAGGTTGCGATGATCGGGGACCAGCTGCTAACCGATGTCCTGGGTGCCAACCGGGCCGGCATGTACACGATCCGGGTCGACCCGCTGGACCCTTCCAGGGAGTACAAATTCACGAAAATCAACAGAGTAGCGGAAAGAATCTTGCTGGGACTGCGGGAACTTTACAGGTTTTTACGGTCATAGGTTCTTCGGAAAAACCCGAGCTTGCTCCGGGGAGGTAAGAATTTTAATTTCCCCCATTCTTTCTATCCCCCACCAGGAGGGGAAAGAAACGCTTGCCTTACTACATACTTTCTTCCTCTCGACAGAGTGAGCGATAAGGTGGCGGACCGAGGTAAAAAAAGAAGGAGACCTCGCAGCTGACGAGGACTTAAAAACTTATAAAACTTGCTAATGAAGCTTGAAGTTTGCCAGAATATGGTTACCTTTTATTAGAGTTGCTTTGCATATGAAACTTTTGCTCTCTGGCTGAAACGCGAATAATGTAAAATTATCCAAAAGGAGCATAGATTCTTATGTCCAATAAATATAAAGTCGAAGTCA
>CAZENJ010000050.1:0-13890 GCA_964513485.1 uncultured Thermotogae bacterium
CTGGCGACCGATTAAACCTAATTGGCGCCGGTCTTTACGATCATTTCATCCCTTCGGTCGTATCCCACGTGACAGGCAGATCCGAATTCTATTCTGCATACACCCCTTATCAGGCCGAAATCAGCCAGGGCACTCTTACCTGGATGTTCGAATTTCAGACTGCTATTTCGGAAATTACCGGCATGGAGATCGCCAATGCTTCTATGTACGACGGCGGTTCCGCTACCGCGGAGGCAGTCCTGATGGCGCAGGAATATCTCGGTGAGGATAAAGTAATCGTAGCCGACACCCTGAACCCACGGTACAGAGAGGTAATCGAAACCTACCTGCCGCTGGAAGAAAAACAGATTATCGAACTTGGCAACAAAGACGGCCGGATCGATAAGGAAGAACTGGAAGAGATACTGGACGAAGAGGGCTCCGTGGCCGGACTGGTTGTGCAATCGCCGAACTACTTCGGAATCGTCGAAGATCTGGGGGGGTTGAAGGAGAAATTAGGTGAAGCTTTTTTAATGGTTAGCACGAATCCAATATCTCTCGGGTTATTGGAACCGCCAGGGAGCTTTGGAGCAGACATAGTGGTTGGAGAGGGTCAGCCACTGGGCAATCCGATAAACTTTGGCGGACCGTTGCTGGGTTTATTTGCCACAAAAAAGGATTACCTGAGATACTTACCCGGGAGGGTCTCCGGCAAAACCGTCGACGACGACGGCGACGAAGGTTATGTCATGGCCCTGCAGACGAGAGAGCAGCACATAAAACGGGAAAGGGCTACTTCGAATATCTGTACCAACCAGGCCCTGAACGCTCTGGCCGCCACGGTGTACCTGTCCTCTCTCGGGCCCGATGGTTTGAAAACGCTGGCGAGGATAAACTGGGACAGAGCACACTACCTTGCAGGTAAACTTGTCGATATACCCGGGGTGGAACTGGCCTGGGATCAACCCTTCTTCAACGAGTTCACTATTCGTGTCCCCGAGAACCCCGAGGAAATCTGGGAGAACATGAGGGAAGAAGGAATAGACCTTTTGCACCCGGAAGAATTGGGTGAAGCGGGACCGGAGAAAGGCTTCCTGGTTGCTGTCACGGAAAAAGTAAAGAAGGAAGAAATGGACGAATTCGCCCGGCTATTGAGGAAGGAGGTCGAATAACCATGCCCACCATATACGATAAGAGCGAGAGCGGCAAGCAGGGTACGGAGTTCTCCGAAGAGTCTCTGGCAGAAGAGGGACCTGAGCGGGAAATGGATTCGGAACTATTGCGTTCGGAGGATCCCCTTCTCCCGGAAGTGACCCAGCCCGAGTTGATCCGGCACTATACGGAACTTTCGAAGATGAACTATGGAGTAGATGATGGACTATACCCGCTCGGTTCCTGCACGATGAAGCACAATCCGAAGCCTATGGAGGATTTGGCAGCTGACCCGCGGTTTCGGGGACACCATCCTCTGGCTTCGGAAGAAATAGTACAGGGAAACCTGGAACTGGCATATCAGCTAGGGGAATATCTAAAGAAAATATCGGGAATGAGGGGTATTACGCTTCAGCCCTCGGCCGGTGCCCATGGAGAGCTGACCGGAATGCTCATGATACGGAAGTATCACGAGGTCAATGATGAACTGGAACGGCGGAGAAAGATCTTACTTCCGGACTCTTCCCACGGGACGAATCCGGCCTCCGCAGCCGTAGCTGGCTTCGATGCTGTCGAAATAAAGTCGAACGAAGCGGGGACGGTGGATCTGGACGAGTTGCGGGAAAAAGTCGGCCCGGATACTGCGGGTATAATGCTCACCGTACCGAATACCCTGGGAATATTTGAGAAAGACATAACAGAAATCGCCGATATCGTCCACGAGGCGGGTGGTCTATGTTACTTCGACGGAGCCAATCTGAACGCCTTTCTGGGAAGAGTCAGGCCGGGAGATATCGGCATGGACATTACTCACTTCAATCTCCACAAGACTTTTAGCACGCCCCACGGCGGCGGTGGACCGGGTTCCGGACCAGTAGGTGTAAAAGAGGAATTAATTCCTTACCTTCCGGTCCCTACGGTGGAGAAGAACGGTGAGGAGTACGGGTTCAATTACGACCACGGGCAAACGATTGGAAGAGTTAATAGTTTCCCCGGGTCTTTTGGCGTTATGGTGAAAGCGTACAGTTATATCAGAGCACTGGGGGACGAAGGGTTGAAAGAAGTTAGCGGCAATGCCGTCTTAAATGCGAATTACCTGAAAGAAAAGCTAAAAGACCTTTACGAAGTAGCTTATGAAGGTTTGTGCAAGCATGAATTCGTTCTCAGCGGTAGCGACGTCGGCGAAGGTGTCAAGACCGTGGATATCGCAAAACGCCTTCTGGATTATGGTTACCATCCACCGACTGTCTACTTTCCGCTCATCGTGAAGGAAGCCCTTATGGTGGAGCCGACGGAGACCGAGTCGAAAGAATCGCTGGATAATTTTGCCGAGGCGATGAGGAAAATAGCAGAAGAAGCGGCTGAAAACCCTGACCTGTTGCACCAGGCGCCAAAGACAACTCCGGTGGGGCGGCTGGACGAGACGAAAGCGGCTCGTGAACCCGTTTTGCGCTGGCGGGCTGAGGAAGAATAAGGAGGATAGGATCTAACTGCATCCGCCGAAAACGAATTTTCGTGGATAAACCGCTCCGTGAGAGGGGCGGAAAAAAGAAAAACAGATAATCATTCGTAGAAAAACTCGGAGGTAAAGATTTATGTTCTTAACAATCGGTGAATTAATCAACTCTACAAGGGACGAAGTCAAGCAAGCCCTGAAGGAAAAAGACGAAGATTTGATTCGAAGACTGGCCCGGGAACAGGACGAAGCAGGTGCCGACGTCATCGATCTTAACGCCGGTGAATCCATGGAGGACGAGAAGGAAGACATGGACTGGCTGATAGATCTGGTGGAAGACGAAGTCGACGACGTCCGAATCTGTGTCGATACCCCCGACCCCGAGGTACTGGAGTTCGGGCTGGAGAAGGTTGAGAACCGGCCAGTAATCAACTCCATCAGCAACGAAGAGGACAAGGCCAAAGCAAGAGAGGTAGCTTCGGAATACGAGGCAGATATAATCGGTCTGGCAATGGGAGAAGAGGGAATGCCGGAAACCGTGGAAGACAGGTTAAACGAGACCGAAGCCCTGATGAATAAGTGCGAGAAACTGGGAATTGACACCGATAACCTTTACATGGACGTCATCGCGATGACCATAGGGAGCAATCAGGAGCAGGGTCAGTACGTTATAGACTCCGTAAGGGAGATCAAGGATAAGTTCGACGTAAAGACGAATATCGGTCTGAGCAATATGTCTTTTGGTCTTCCGGATAGAGCCCTGATCAACCGCACGGTTTTTGCCATGCTTCTGGAAGCCGGTCTCGACGCGGCGTTGATCGATCCGACCGACAAACCGATGATGGACACGCTCAAGGCGGCAGAGGCCCTTCTCGGAGTGGACAAAAACTGCTTGAACTATCTCAAGTACAAGCGATCCGGTTAAGCCGGTTCGACGCGAGGACCCGTGGTGAGTATAGCAGAACAAAGGCCGAAGCATAAATAACTTACAAAATTTTTAGGAGGGAAAACTTCCGATGAAAAGCGATATTGATATTGCGCATGAGGCAGATTTAAAACCCATTAAAGATATTGCCAGCAAGGTAGGTCTGGAGAGGGATGAACTCGAGCTTTACGGGGATTACAAGGCAAAAGTGAAGCTGGACGCCTATGAGGAGCGCAAGGACGAACCGGACGGTAAATACATTGACGTTACCGCGATCCAGCCCACCCCGCTCGGCGAAGGCAAGACGACGACCAATATCGGTCTCACGCAGGCACTTGGCAAGATAGGTAAGAACGTAATGACGGCGATCAGACAGCCGTCTCAGGGCCCGACGTTCGGGATCAAAGGAGGAGCTGCCGGTGGAGGTTACTCTCAGGTAATCCCAATGGAGGACTTCAACCTCCATCTAACCGGTGATATTCACGCGATAGGGGCAGCCCATAACCTTATAGCCGCCGCCCTGGATGCACGAATGATGCACGAAAGGAATTACTCCGACGAGGCCTGGGCGGAAAAAGGCAAGGAGAAGCTGGATATCAATCCTTACTCCGTTACCTGGAATCGGGTTGTCGACATAAATGACCGCGCGCTGAGAAATATTAACGTCGGTCTCGGCGGCAAGTGGGACGGTTATCCGAGAGAGAGCGCCTTTGACATTACCGTTGCCTCGGAACTGATGGCAATTCTCGGCCTGACCGATGGTTTGCAGGACCTGAGGGAGAGAATAGGAAAGATCGTCCTCGGTTACTCCTGGGACGGGGAACCGGTCACCGTTGAAGACCTCGGAGCGGCCGGAGCGGCCACGGTACTGATGAAAGACACGGTAAAACCGAACCTGCTCCAGACTCTCGAAGGTCAACCCGCTTTCGTTCACGCCGGACCGTTTGCCAACATTGCCCACGGAAATAGCTCCAACCTGGCGGATATGGTAGGGCTAAAACTGGCGGATTACGTAGTTACCGAATCGGGTTTTGGGGCCGACATCGGCATGGAGAAATTCTTCAACATTAAATGCCGCTACAGTGGAAACGTACCGGACGCCGTCGTGCTGGTTGCTACTGTGAGGGCGCTCAAGGTACACGGAGGCGGTCCCGAAGTAGTCGCCGGTCAGGAACTTGATCCAGTCTATAAAGAGGAAAACCTCGAATTGCTGGAAAAGGGTGCGGATAACCTGGCGAAGAATATCGAGATAGCTCAGAAGTTCGGCGTGCCCGTCGTAGTCGCGGTCAATCGATTCCAGACAGACACGGACAAGGAAGTCGAGCTGGTAAAAGAAAAGGCAAAAGAAGCCGGCGCTTTCGACGCAGTCGAATCCAACCACTTTACTGATGGCGGAGACGGAGCGGTCGAACTGGCAGAAGCGACGGTAGCGGCTTCGGAAGAGGAATCCGACTTTGAATTCCTTTACGACCTCGATAAGTCAATCAAAGAAAAGATAGAGACGATCGCCAGAGAGATCTACGGAGCGGACGGAGTGGACTATTCCAGCAAAGCGGAAAAACAGATAGCCGATTACGAGGAATCCGGATTCGGCGACCTTCCCATCTGTATGGCGAAGACGCACCTGTCCCTCTCACACGACCCGAAAAAGAAGGGCGTGCCGACAGGCTTTACCCTGCCGGTAAGAGAGGTCAGAGCCAGCGTCGGTGCCGGGTTTGTCTACCCGCTTTGTGGAGAGATGAGCACGATGCCCGGTCTTCCGTCCGAACCTGCATACGAAGACGTCGACATAGACGAGGACGGAAACGTAAAAGGCCTCTTTTAACGGGAAGTCGGAATATCCGGAGAAACCAGTGGATAAAGACAAAATAGCTGAGGGAACCAGGCTAATACTGGAAGGAATTGGAGAAGACCTTGATCGGCCCGGGTTAAAAGAGACCCCGGACAGGGTCGCCCGGATGATGGAAGAACTTGCTTCCGGAATCAACCGGGACCCGGGCAAAGAGGTCTCTACTTTCTTCCAGGAAGACTATCAGGAGATGGTGGTACTCGACGATATCCCGTTTCATTCTCTCTGCGAGCACCATCTGCTTCCGATTATCGGGCAAGGTAGTATCGTCTACATGCCGAAAAACGGAAGGGTGGTCGGAGCGAGCAAACTGGCGAGGGCGCTGGAGGTGGCATCCAGCAGGCCGCAAATACAGGAGAGACTCACTTCACAGGTCGCGGATGTCCTGATGGAGCAGATTGAACCCTACGGCGTGCTCGTCAAAATTCGGGCCGAGCACCTCTGTATGACCATCAGAGGCGTAGAGAAACCCGGCTCCAAGATGGTTACTTCCGCCATCCGGGGCAAGTTTAAGACGGACAAGGCGGCAAGGGACGAGGCTCTGAGCCTGATAAGCGAGCATAACGACGTTTAATTACGAGGATAGGAGGCATCTTCATGTCAAAGCTCGACGGCAACAAAATTGCAGAATCATATAGAAAAGATTTGAAGAAGGAAATTGAAACACTCAAAGGAGAAGGTATTGAACCGGCAATTGCTCCCGTGCTTGTCGGGGACGATCCGGGAGCCAAAGTCTATTACCGGACAAAAAAGAAGCTCGCCGAGGAGCTCGGTATCCAGTACAAGGGGGTCAAGCTCGACGGGGACGTATCGAAAAAGGAACTGCTCGAGGAGCTCCGTCAGCTCAATCAGGACCCGGAGGTTCACGGTCTATTTATTGAATTGCCGCTTCCGGAGGGCCTGAACATAGGTGAACTGAGGACGGAGATAAACCCCAAAAAGGACGTGGACTGTATAAACCCGGTAAATAGCGGACAACTGCTCTCGGGTGGTGCGGCAAGAGCCAGCTACGAGGAATTGAAAAACGATCCGGAAGTCCTCTTGCCGGCGACGCCCTTCGCGGTGATGGAAATTTTAAAGTATTCGGAGATCGATCTGGTCGGCAAGGAATTTCTCGTCGTGGGCGGCGGTGCGGTTGGCCTGCCCCTTTCTCTGCTGGCTCTGCGGGAGGGTTACTCCACCGTTTCGATCACTGAATACCAGGCGGAAAACCTCCCGGAAAAGACGAAGCGGGCAGATATACTCTGTACCTCCGTCGGGAGAAAGAACTTCATCACCGAGGACATGGTTTCGGAAGGGACCGTCGTTGTAGACGTCGGTATTAATTCGACGGATAGCGGCATTACCGGTGACGTGGACTACGAGAAGGTCAAGGATAAGGCCTCGTACATAACTCCCGTCCCCGGTGGTGTAGGACCGATGACGACGACCCTCATCATGTCCAATACCGTCAAGGCGGCAAAGCTGTTGCAGCAATAGTAATTTCAAGTATAATTCCGGGTTTGAATACTGTTCTGGCATCCTTCCGCTCGGAAGGATGCCTTTTTCTTTCCCGCCATTATTCCACAGCTTTGATCTCTAACCTGTTTTAGCTAAAATTAATCGTTTATAAACCAAAGAATCTCGAGGTCTAACATGAAGAAAAGAGAGGAAATAGATGTGTGCGTGCTGATGGGAGGTACTTCTTCCGAGCGCGAGGTCTCACTCGGGTCCGGGCAGAACGTTTACGAAGCTCTGGCGGAAGCCGATAACAAATATCGTCCGACCAGAGGAGAATTCAGCGAGGAGGAGGAACTACTGGATCTGGTTACCGGACGAGATCTCGTCTTCAACTGCCTGCACGGGGGAATCGGCGAGAACGGCACGGTACAGGCTCTGCTGGAACTGATCGAAGTTCCTTATACCGGTACGGGACCTCTGGGGAGTGCCATTGCGATGGACAAGCTCGCTTCGAAAAAAGGTTTTAACCGAGCTTCGGTGAGGACACCCGGGTATCTCGGGCCGGAGAAGCTTTCGGACCCCGATCTCGAAACAAGGGTCCGATCTGAACTGGGTTTCCCCGTGGTGCTCAAGCCAATAGCGGAAGGTTCGAGCCGGGGGATCAAAATCGTCGACGAAGAGAACCAGCTCGGCGAGACCATGGATTCTGTGAGGCAGAAGTACGGGGAAATATACCTGGAAGAGTATATTGACGGCAAAGAGGTGACGGCGGGGATACTCAGCGACGGGTCCGACTTACGCCCTCTGCCCCTGATAGAGACCAGGGTGAAGCGGGAGCGGTTTTTCAACTACAGGGCTAAATATACACCGGGGGAGACGGAGTTTATCTGCCCAGCCAGGTTGCCGGAAGAGTTGACTCGGACAGTCAAGGAAAAAGCGCTTGATTCTCACCGAGAATTCTGCTGTAGCGGGTACAGCAGGGTCGATTTCATCGTCGATAAGCAGGACCGGCTGTTTGGCCTGGAACTCAACACGCTACCGGGGATGACGGAAACGAGTGATCTCCCACAGGCGGCGGAGGCGGCGGGGATCGATTTTCCAGAATTGGTCGAAAAAATGGCCGACTCCGCATTGCGCGAAAACCATGAAAAAGGTGAAAAAAGGTAAAAAATAACTGGCGAAGATCGCTAAGGTGTCCTTAGGGGTGCGAGAGCCGCACGGAGAGAATTTCCCACAGCGTAAATATAAAAAGAGCGCGCAATCAACTAATTGAGCGCTCTTTTTATAGGATAGAACCTTATATGTTTTCCAGGTTCTTTTCTATTTCAGCTTCCTCTTTTGCTTCTTCCAGCCAGCTGGCCCAGACTTCGTTTTTCTTCTGGCCGAGCAAGTTTTCCTTTATTTGATCCCTGACTTCTTCCAGGGGCTTTACGTTACCTTCCTGGTCCGTATAGCTGGACTTATTGGTTTCGTAAAAAGAAGTTATTTCTTCCTCGGAGACGGAGATGTCGCCCGTAGCTTCCTCTCGCAGTTTCCCCCGTTTCAGGCTCTCTCTGATGGTGTTCTTCAGATCCTCCATGGACATATTCTGGTTGTTCTTCAGGTAATCTTCCAGGCTTTGCTGGTCCTTGAACTGGTCGTTATTCTCTATGATCTTGTCGATTTCGCCCTGAACTTCCTCTTCGCTTGCCGTTATTCCGAGCTCGTCCATCTTCTGGTTCTGGAGTTCCTGTTCGATCAACAGGTCAAGGACGTATTCTCTGTATTCGGTCAGGAATTCACTGCCCGCCTCGCTGGTCATCAAGAATTGAGCAAAAGACCTGTACTGGCGGGAAAGGGTCATTATGATCGGGTAGATCTGGGTCCTCTGTGATAATTCCTGGCTCGTGATCTCCACACCGTTAACAGTAGCAACCACCCTGGGCTGATTCGAGTTACCGGTTTCCCCTCCGTCCTGTGCTAATAGGGCGAACGAGGGCGTTACCAATAAAAAAATAAGCGATAGAGCCAAAAGTTTTCTCTTCGAAAAACTCACCAAAATCACCTCGTGAGGTAATTGTTGTAGATGGGAAGGTTTATTGCAACTGAGCGGTTTCCTGTAAAAAAGCGTCCTTCTGCCCCCTACCGCCCGAGATCAATAGTCCGTCAAAAACGGCTGAGCGGAAGAGTACTCCCTGATTTCTTTTTCTGAAGGATAGTCCTTAACCAGTTTACCCTTTTCCAGTAACGGTTCCAGGCAGGGGTTTGCCTTCCCGTTACAGGCCGGACAGTCCTTTTTCTCCAGCCCGAAAGAAGCCACGGTTCGCTTGTCGCAATTGTCACAAACGTAGAGTTGCTTTGTTCCGGACCTCTTTCCCCGCTTCGATACCGGCTCCCCTTCTATTTCTACTATGTCCAGGGAAAAGTCGATTACCGGGGCGCTCGAAATCGCCGTCCCGACCCCGTAGGCATCCGCGACCTCGTTTAGTTCGGGGATGGTCTCCTCGTTCAGCCCGCCGGAAATAAATATATCTACGTCGTCAAAGCCATGCAGGTCCAGTTCCCACCTGACCTCGCGGGCAATTTCGAGCATGTCGCCCCGCCGGGATGAGGGGGTATCCAGCCGAACGGCGTCCAGGCCGTCTATCAAGTCCGCATTCTCCAGGGCCTCGAACTTCTCGTCCCCGAAGGTATCCACGAGAGCTACGGTGCTGACTTCCTCGCCGAAAAGCTCTTCGAACATGCCGGTTGCCGTCGTCGAGTCCTCCAGCAGCAGAATTAGGGCGTGGGGGATGGTGCCGACGGGTTCGAGTCCCAGCTGTCTGGCGGTCTTCGTTACCGCAACACCGTCACAGCCGCCGATATAGGCGCTCCTGCCGATCATCGGTGCAATAGCCGGATGCATGCGGCGAGAGCCGAAATGAAAGACCGGTTTGTCTCCCGCTGCTTCCGAGACCTCCCTGGCTTTCGTGGCGATTCCGGAAGCCTGGCAGAGAAACCCCAGCAGAGGCGTCTCGAGTGGGGCAAAGTCCCGATAGTTTGCTTCTATCATCATGACCGGTTCAAAAGGTAGAAAAGCGCTTCCTTCGGGAAGGGACCAGATTGAAGTGTTAGTCTTTTCGAAAAGCTGGACCACTTCGTCCAGGCCGGCGAGGATTCCGGGACCCTCCCCGGGCAGGCTTTTGGTCCTCACTTCCATCCTTACGCGCCGATCGATGTCGTTTTCTTTGAGTATCGCCTGAGACCTTTCGAAGTATACGTCCGTTACTTTTCCGTTTTTGATTTCTTCTTCTGATGCGAGATTAAAAATTTTTACCTCCTTTACCGTTTTTCCGTTCGTGTCACGTTAGTAAAAAAATAAAGTATCACTCACTCGTCCTGGTGATCTTCCTCGTCAAGCTGTTTGAGCGGTTCCTCTCCAACCAGACCGAGATATTTATCCAGCGATCTCCGAACTAGTTCCGATATGGGTAATCCCGTATCCCGTGAGAGCTTCTGTAATTTTTTGTGTTGTTTTTCCGTGATGGTCCAGTTGACTCTTCGCATTTCGCTTGATTATAATCCAAGACCCAATTGGTTCCAACTATCAGCTTAAGTTAGACAGAGCGGGAGCAATGTACTAGAATTACTAAAGTATTGTTCTAGTTTACCATGAGAAGACTACTGGCTTACGTTAAGAATACATTTATCAACGGCCTGCTAGTGATTTTGCCGGTGGGGTTCACGTTTTACATCCTCTGGCTGGTTTATCGAATGATTTTGAGCTTTGCCGGCAGAGGATCGGAGTTCGGGAATCTGATCGGGAATTTTCTCATGATGACGATCGGAAGAAGATGGTTCCCGGGCATTGGCGTTATTTTAACTTTTTTTCTGGTCTTTCTGGTCGGTTTGATTACCAGAATTTACGTCGGCAGGAAGGCCTACACGCTTCTGGATAACCTGATCGGTTCGACGCCGCTGGTAAACAAGATGTACGTCACGGTCAAACAGATCATCAACGCCGTGCTGAGCAGCGAGTCCACGACCTTTCGTGACGTCGTAATGTTCGAATACCCGAGAAGGGGTGCCTATACGGTCGGCTTTGTCACCAATGAAAACCTCGGGGAAGTCGAGGATATAATTGGGGAGGAGTCGGTTGCAACTTTCATCTTCACGACCCCGAATCCGTTGAGCGGAATGGTCGTGTTTTTGCCGAAGGACGACCTGACATATCTCGATCTGACGGTCGAGGAAGGGTTGAGGCTGGTGCTATCGATGGGGATTGTAATCCCTTCAAAGTTCCTCGACAATAGTGTTGGAAGTAAAGTACTAAAAGCAGAGGATTAAAATGCCATTATTTCGTGATGAAGAGTATTTACGAGTTGATTTCGAGGAAGAACAGGAGAAAGACGAGGCGCTATGGGAAAAGTGCGAATCCTGCGGGAAGCTGATTTTCAAGAAGAAACTCCAGGAAAACAACCACGTCTGTCCCAACTGTGGCTCCTATTTCTTTTTGTCGGCCAAGGAGAGGATAAAGACTCTCGTCGACGAGGAAACATTTGTCGACAAAACCAAGCGAATTGAATCCGACGACCCACTGAATTTTACGGATACGCAATCCTACGAGGTAAAAGTCGAAGAAAATCAGGCCGAGACGGGAATGTTTGACGCCATCATAGTCGGGACCGGGGAAGTAGACGGCAGGCCGACGGTTATGTCGGTAATGGATTTCAGATTTATCGGTGGTTCCATGGGTTCCGTGGTCGGGGAGCAGATCGTCGGTGGAATCGAAAGGGCCGTGGAGGCGGAACTACCGTTTGTTCTGGTTAGTTCTTCCGGCGGGGCCCGAATGCAGGAGGGCTTGTTGTCTCTAATGCAGATGGTAAAGACTGCTTCCGCCCGGGAGCTACTTTCGGAGGCCAGTCTTCCTTTTATCTCGGTCATGACTTACCCGACTACGGCAGGGGTAGAGGCAAGTATTGCCAGCCTGGGAGACGTGACAATTGCCGAACGGGGTGCACTGATCGGGTTTGCCGGTCGCCGGGTGATTGAAAAGACCATCGGGGAAGACCTGCCGCAGGACTTTCAGTCGAGCGAATTTGCGCTCGAACACGGTATAGTTGATTCCGTCGTGGAGCGGGACGCGATGCGCGACGAACTGGCAAGGATATTGAGTTTTTTCTAGGTAATATATTATGAGTGAAGAAAAAACGCTGGAAGAGTTGGAAGAACAGATAGAGCGGCTGAAGAATTTGCACTCCAGGAACGGACTGGACCTGAGCGAAGAGATAGATACGCTGAGCGAGAAACTGAGGTCGAAAAAGGAAAGGCGGGAAGAGGAACTGGATGACTGGGATCGGGTAAAACTTGCCAGACACCCGGATAGGCCGGGTTCAGAAGAATACATCGATTATCTGACCGAGGAGTTCTACCCGCTGCAGGGAGATCGGTTGCTCGGCGACGACAGTGCTCTCGTTGGTGGTCTGGCCAAATATCAGGGCGAATCGATCGTCGTAATTGCTCAGAGCAAGGGGGGCGACGCGGAACGGTCGCAGCAGACGAATTTTGGTATGCTGCGTTCCGAGGGGTACAGAAAGGCCCGCCGGCTGATGGAACTCGGGGAAAAGTTTGACTTCCCGATTCTAACCATAATCGATACTCCGGGTGCCTATCCCGGAAAAGAAGCGGAAAAGAGGAATATTGGCGGTATGATCGCCAGGAGCATAGCGACCATGGTTTCGATCGAGGTCCCGACGGTCGCCACGGTAATTGGTGAAGGGGGTAGCGGGGGAGCGGTAGCCATTGGAGCGGCCGACCGCGTGCTCATGCTTGAGAACTCGATTTATTCCGTTATCTCGCCCGAAGGATGCGCCGCTATTCTGTGGAACGACCGCGACAGGGCCGACGAAGCGGCAAGGGCGCTCAAACTTACCGCAGTCCACGCGAAGGAGCTCGGCGTGGTCGATCAGGTCGTCGAAGAGGGTCCTGAGGGAGCGCACGAGGATTTCGAAACTTCCGCCCGAAACCTCGATCAGGCCATATCGTCTCACCTGGAGGAGCTAAAAGGGTACGACAAAGATGCCCTTATGCGGAAACGGCGGGAAAAGTACCGCTCAATCGGTAGTTACCGGAAAGTTGTGAAGAAAAACCAGGAAGAATGATCGCTTAATTTCGACCGCAAGTTCCCCGGTAAGGTCTCGGTTTCCCCGTGTTAAATCCTTTTCACCGTCTTTGCCAGCAGCTTTCCCAGGGTTTGATTCGTCTTCTCCGTTACTTTAAGCACCTCTTCGTGGGTTAACTGGTCCTGCAGGCCCGCGGCTTTGTTCGTGACACAGGAGATCGCGAGCACTTCAAGCCCGGAGTGATTTGCGGCAATCGTTTCGGGAACGGTGGACATACCGACGAGATCGGCTCCGAGAGTTCTCAGGGCCGATATTTCCGCAGGCGTCTCGTAGCTCGGTCCGGACGTCATCACGTAGACGCCCTCTCTTAGCTCGATTCCCATTTCCTCCGCGGCTGCATGGGCCTCTCCGCGAAGCTTTTCGTCGTAAGCGTGCGATAAATCCGGAAACCTTGGCCCGAATTCCTCGTTGTTCGGTCCCCGCAAAGGATTGTCGCCGGAGAAGTTTATATGGTCGGTTATAAGGCTTAGATCCCCGGGCGATAACGATTCGTCGATCCCCCCGGCGGCGTTCGTCATAATCAGTTTTTCGATACCGAGCTTTTTCTGGATCCTAATTGGATAGATAACTTCGTCCCAGCTCAATCCTTCGTACCAGTGTAGCCGGCCCTGCTGGATCAGAACGGGTTTGCCCTCGAGCTTTCCACAGAGAAATTTGCCTTCGTGGCCCTCAACCGTCGGTTCCGGGAAAGAAGGAACGTCGCCCCAGGTTATCTCCTCTACATCCTCGACGAGCGAACTGAAAGTCTCCGACAGGCCGGAGCCCAGTACCATACCAATCTCCGGGCTGAATGAAAAACTATCTCTTATTCGCGAAACTGACTCGTTTATCTTTTCTGGGTCGTTCACGTTTCCAACTCCTCCATTAGTGTAATTCTGTTTTCCAGACGCTTCAGGCCGGCCTTTATAGTGTTGGATCTCGTTTCCGCAATGCCCTTTACGTCCTGCAA
>CAZENJ010000051.1:0-13849 GCA_964513485.1 uncultured Thermotogae bacterium
TGGTCCCTGGTCCAAATATTATTTTCAATCCCCGGAAAGAATCGTTGAATTTAGGTTTTCCATACCCTACCAACCCGACCCGGGAAATGGGATTAGTTACGTTGACCTTAACAGCAAGGAGGGGCACCGTGCCCGACCGGATTTGACAGGAGAACCACAAATAAAGTTTAGGAAGTATGCAAGATACGCCTATCTTATTTGAGCCTTTTATACTTTGATTCGTTGAGTGCTTGTTAACTTTTTCGCATCCAATCTTTATAACTTGAACTTTTTTATATTCCAATATTTTTATAGTAGTAGTAAGAGGGAAAGGGATAATTGTGGAAAAATACCTGTAAGCACGGATGATAGGCAATATTAATTTGTGGAAAGCCCTGTGGAAAAGCTGTGGATTTACGTTAAATCCTCTGGAAAACCGGTGTTGATAAGTGGCTCGATACTTTTTCAACAGGGTATTTCCACAGTTTTTCCCGGTTTTCCCCATCTTTTTCACAGGTTATCCACAGAGTTTTCCACAAAAAGTGGGAAAGTTCCGCTCAATTGTCTTTTCAAAGAAAGACCAGCGTAATTTTCATAACGGTCAGTTGGTCGGATCCCCGAAAAGTTTTGCCAATCGGCCGGATTTGAACCCAATTATGTGTGTTTTATCCTGTTGAGATCAGTTTTCTAGCCCGGAAACCAGGGAAAGAACTTGTTGGTTTTTTCTGCGTATTTCTGATATTCTTCATCGTCGGCATACCTTTTCTCGAGCAACGGCACGCCCGATACGAAGAGCAAAAGGTAACCAATTGTTACTGGCCCGAGGAACCCGGCCCAGCCATAGGGAACGGAGACCGCAAGTAAATATATCCCCCACCAGAGCAAAGCTTCGCCGAAGTAGTTAGGGTGTCGGGTGTATCGCCACAGCCCCTCAGTCATAATTCTGTTTGACTCGCTTTTTCGGTTGCTGATGAACCGGGATAGCTGATAGTCGCCGATGACTTCGAATCCGAACCCTATGAGCCAGATTATGATTCCCAGGTAATCGAGGAGCCCCAGCCCTTCTTCCGGAAGGAAGTTTATCAGGATGAGAGGGTAGGAAACCACCAGCAGCAATAGTCCCTGAAGCAGAAATATCCGTACATAACTTATCAGAAAAGCATTTCCGCCCCAGTTTTCCCGCATCTCGCGATAGCGGTAATCCTCTTCCTTGCCCCAGTTCCTCTGTAATATATGAAAGCCGAGCCTGAGCCCCCAGGTGCCGACGAGAACGGCGGCAATTATTCCCCGTATGGTTGTGGTGGGTGCTAGCAAAAGTGAAAGAACTCCGACCAGGACGAATCCCGGCCCCCAGGCGATATCGACGACGGAATAATCGGATTTGATCTGCGCGACAAGATAGACGAAGGTCATGTAGGCAAATACCGATAGGGCAACCGTCAGCGGGGCCTGAAAACTCATATTATTCGGTGAGGTAAGAAACTGAAACCGCGCCAATTCCCGCGTGGGAACCGATCAGCGGAGATATATCCATAGTATAATCCGGGCTCAGTCCGATCTCCGACTCGATCATTCGGGCCAGTTTTTTCGCTTCACCCCCGGCCCGAACGTGGCCGATTGCGTAATTTTTAATTCTGGAACCGTTGTGCGGGTTTTTCATCATTTTGACGATCTGTTTATAGTTGGTGCTCCGGAAGAGGGGTTTACCGTGAAGTTCCGAATCACCCGTCTCGTCCAGAGATATGATCGGCTTAAAATTAAGCAGCCGAGCAAGAAAACCCTCCAGGCGGTTTACCCGTCCGCCTCTTACCATGTACTTCAGGTCCCTGACGCTGACCAGAATCTTCGTCCGCTTTCGGAGATCCTTTGCCAGCTCGACCAGATCCTCCCGTCTTGATTCCGGCGTTAATTCCTGGGCTACCTCGCGGACTATGAGCCCGAGGGAAGTAGATAGCTGTCTGGTGTCGACTATTGAAATTCTTTCCCGGTCTATCTCCTCCGCCGCTTTTCTGGCAGCTTTCACGGTCCCGCTTAGCTCCCCCGAAATATGGAGAGAGACGATCGAATCGTAATTATCAAGTAGGAAAGAATAGGTTTCCTTGAACTGTCCGACGGAAGGTTGGGAGCTTGTCGGGAACTCCTCGTCTTCTCCCAGTTCCTCCAGCATACGGTAGAACTGGTCCGGAGTAATTGTTTTCTTATCGAGGAATTGGTCCTCGCCGAAGCTGACGGCGAGAGATACGGGGTATATCGGGTAACGATCGACCAGCTCCTCCGGCAAATCACAGGTGGAATCAGTTACGATGGCTATACTGCCGTTCCTTTCGTAAACTGCTTCGTGTTGTTTTTGCATGTCGTCGACTTTCTGATCAACGACGGTTCCCGTCTTCTGCAGTTCGTAAATTAGCTCCGCCGGGGTGTCCGAATGGATGTGTACGTGATATTTACCGGCAGAGCCGGCTATAACCAGGGATTCTCCGTACCCTTCGGCGAGGTCCCGCAACTGGTCGGTGTTTAGTTTTGCTTCGGACAAAACGACTTCGGTGCAGTATCTCGGACCTGCTATCCCCTGACTTTCGTCGATACGATGGGCCGTGCCCTCTTCCAGGTCATTTATTTTTTTGAAGGAGGCGGTTCGGCCTTCCTTGAAGAACGCCATGATACCTTCGAGAAAGAGGACGAATCCCTTGGCCCCCGCGTCGACTACGTTTGCCTCGCGTAACACCTTGAGCCTGGTTCTCGTCTCTTCGAGGGATTCATTTGCGGCCTTTAGCGAACTTTCAAGCGAAGCGGGCAGGTCTTTCTTCCGGGAGACGAATTCGTGAAAGGAGTCCGACCATTCTTTCATGACGGTCAAGATAGTTCCTTCTACCGGCTGGCTGGTGGCCTTGTAGGCATGATTTGCTCCGACCTTCATCGCCCGGGCGAACTCCGTCAGACGAAGGTGATCTCTTTGCCTGGTAGCTTTACTTATTCCGTTCATGAATTGAGCGAAGATAATTCCGGAATTACCCCTCGAACTCAGCAGGGCGGCCTGGGCCATCTCCTCGCTGACAGTGCCGACCGAATTAGTCGGTTTTGTATTTTCCGCAATCGATCTCAGTGTCTGGGCCATATTCTTCCCGGTATCACCGTCCGCCACGGGAAAGACGTTAATATCGTCCAGGAGTTTCCTCTTTTCGATAACCTTTTCTGCCCCCTTGGCGAAAGCATTGTAGAATTTTTCTCCGTCTATTTTCACTTGTTGCTGGACAGTTTTATTGGCCATTTATATCATCCCGTTTTATCAAGAAGTACCTGCGTTGTCAACCGCAGATACACTTTCTCTCAAGACATTATACGAGTGGGGAGGCCAGAATTAAATGATTTTGCCTGAAAGGGTTAATAAGAGCGAGGATTGACCCGAGATCGGATTTGCGGATTTATTGAAGTTTGGTTAATTGGATAGACGTATTGCAGCCTCGTTTTGTTGTGATTGAGAAGAGTTTTGTGATAAAATTTGATGAAGTTACATTACTCGGGGGTGATAATGACAAATTTCTTGCAAATATCGGATTTATATAAATATTTTTCAGAATGAGCTTTATCAAAACCAAGGAGGTAGAACAATGCGCAAGAAATTCAGCTTGGGAGGTATTCTGCTTGCGGGGCTTATGGCCGTGTTGCTCATGGCGCCGGCCGTTCTCTCCCAGGAAGAGCTGGCGGAAAAGCAAGTTTTGAACGTTGGAGTAGCTGCTTCCGATTTGAATACGCTGGATCCGCATCTGGCTGTCGGTACCCAGGATCGAGGTGCCGTGGACATGGTTTTCAACGGGCTGGTCCGGTTTAAGCCGGGGGACATGGACCCGGAAAAGATAGAGCCGGATCTGGCAAAGAGCTGGGAAGTCTCCTCGGACGGTCTGGAATGGACCTTCCATCTGCGAGAAGGAGTACAGTTCCACCCCTTCCCGGGCCACCCCGACGGTTACGAAATGACCAGTGAAGACGTGGTATTTTCAATTAAAAGAGCGGCTAATCCGGAACATTCGGCGTATGCCGGGGGGTACGATAACCTGGAAAGCGTGGAAGCTCTCGACCGGTATACCGTCAAATTGACCCTGGAAAAGCCCGTTCCGTCGCTTCCGGGGCTGGTCTCCGATTATTCCGGCGGGTTTATAGTCTCCAAAAAGGCTGTCGAAGAACTGGGGGATGACTTCACCACGCATCCCGTGGGTACCGGACCATTTGTTTTCGACAGCTACGTCCCCGGGCAGAAGACAGAGTTCGTCAGGAACGAGGAATATTTCCGGGGTGAACCCATACTGGAAAAGGTCGTCTGGCGCTACATGCCGGACATCAGCAGCAGGCTTTCCGGTCTGAGGACGGGCGAGCTGGACCTGATTGAGGGACTAAGAAAGCAGGCATGGATTGAAAAAGTTAAGAACTACAAAGGAGTAGAATCGGTAGTTTTCGGCCCCGGTGAGACGGTAACCATGCACTTCAACCTGACCCGGGAGCCCCTGGATAAAATAAAAGTGAGACAGGCTATAGCTTACGCACTGAACAGGGCGACGATAAATAGCTTCTACGGGGACGCGATCACCACCACACTTTATTCTCCCATTCCGGCCAACTATCTCGGAGGATTGACCAGAGAAGAAGTGGCCGAGGCAGGTCTACTCTACGAGCAGGATCTGGATAAGGCCAGGGAATTACTCGAAGAAGCCGGGTATCCCGATGGATTCGAGCTCGACGTGGTGATTACGGAAAGGGAAAGTTACCAGAAGACCCTCGTGGTGGCGCAGGAAATGCTGCGCGAGATCGGGGTAAAGATAAACATCAAACAGATAGACCACTCGGCTTACCATTCCCAGATACGTGATGACGTCAACCCGATAGTGATCTACGTCTGTGCCCGTTTCCCCACCGCAAATTCGATTCTGACTCAGTTCTACCATTCCGCCTCCATAGTCACGAAGCCGACCGCTATTACCAACTTCTCGCATTACGGCGACGTCGATGCCGACGGGGACGGGACCATTGACAACATAGACAATCTCATCGAAATCGCCCGGACGGCCGAGGATCCCGAATTCCAGAAAACCCTCTGGGGCGAGGCGCAGAAGGAAATTCTGGACGACGCAGTCGCTTATCCGATTACAACACTGGGCTTCTCATTTGCCAAGAAACCGGGGGTTGAGTGGGGTTACGAGCTAAAATCAACGCTTGCGCTTACCCCGCAAATCAAGTGGAATACGAAGATACTGGCTGAATGAATTACCGAGAAACAATCTTCCGGGAGGGGCTGCGTCTCCTCCCGGATTATTTTTAGGTGGACACTTAAATGACCTCGTATATTATCAGAAGGGTCCTGGTTGCAGTTCCGACTTTGCTTGTAGTGCTAACCCTGGTTTTTCTCCTGGTCAGGGTTGCGCCCGGTGACCCCGCTACGGCGGTTCTGGGCCAGCAGGCTTCGAAGCAGGCGATAGAAAATCTCCGGCGGAAGATGGGGCTGAACCAGCCGCTGTGGCAGCAGTATTTTCAGTATTTAAAGGGGCTGGTTCAGGGCAACCTCGGGAAATCCCTCATTTCGAGGAGGCCGGTTGGGGGTCAGGTCCTCCACGCTCTGCCCTTTACCCTCGAGCTGACCGCTACGGGGGTTTTTTTCGGTTCCCTGTTTGGAATCCCGCTGGGAATACTTACCGCTATTAGGAGAAATACGTTGGTTGACTACCTGGGGCGAGTCTTTTCCCTGGCCGGTCTATCCATACCGGCATTTTATCTGGGAATTCTGTTGATGATGCTCTTTTCAATTCAGCTCAATTTGCTACCGACCGTCGGCGGCGGACAGCAGGCCAACGTATCTGACCTGCTCTATCATCTGGTCCTGCCGGGCCTGACCCTTGGCTTGATCATGACTGCCTACGTCACCAGGATGACCCGATCCTCGATCCTGAATATTCTTCGTCAGGATTACGTGGCCACCGCTCGTTCCAAGGGGTTAAGGGAGCGGGCAGTTATCTACAAGCATATTCTGAAGAACGCTTTAGTCCCAATACTCTCCGTCCTCGGGGTGTATTCTATAGTCCTCATCGGCAGTTCGGTCATGACGGAGATCGTTTTCAGCCGACCGGGCCTGGGTAAGCTCATGGTGATGGCCATGAAACAGCGCGATTACCTGATGCTACAGTCGCTTCTGACCATCTACGCGGGGCTGGTAGTGATTATAAATCTGGTGACTGACCTGTCCTACGGTTTTGTCGACCCCCGTGTCCGTTACGAATAAGGGGTAACATGGAAGAAAGACGGAGGATCTGGCGGACTTTTCGGAAAAACAGGATCGCCGTAGTGGGTATGGTGATGACGATAATTATTGGGGTCATTGCAGTTCTGGCTCCCGTCATATCTCCCTATTCTCCCGTGGAGCAAGATATTTTGAACCAATATAACCCTCCTGGGGGGGTCCATTTTTTCGGAACCGATAACTACGGCCGGGACGTGATGTCCAGGATAATCTGGGCTTCCCGCATTTCTCTTTCGGTAGGCTTCTTTTCGGTAGCTCTGGGCATGTTTGTCGGCTCGATAGCGGGAGTTATAGCCGGTTATGCCGGGGGCTGGGTCGAGGGTTTGTTAATGAGAATAGTTGATATCGGACTTTCCTTTCCCACCCTGGTAATGGGCCTGGTGATCATGGCGGTCCTGGGGAGCGGCCTAGACAAACTGATAATTGCTATCGGCATTGCCATGGCCCCGAGGTTCGCCAGAATAGCACATGGCCCGACCCTTTCGATTCGCGAGGAAAGCTACATAGAAGCGGCGCGAGCGGTTGGCTCAAGGCCGACCAGAATTCTCTTCCGCCACATCATTCCAAATATTCTGGGCGAAATACTCGTCATGGCGACTTTGTGGGTAGCGACCGCGATAAGGATCGAGGCAAATTTGAGCTTTATCGGTCTTGGTGTCTCTCCGCCGACTCCGAGCTGGGGAAATATGGTCCGGGCCGGGGTAAATCACCTGATCATGGCGCCGTGGTTGTCCCTGATTCCCGGGGCAGCGATTCTCGTCACAGTCCTTTCTTTTAACATGATAGGTGACGGAATCAGGGATATCGCCGACCCCAAGTTGCAGGGTTAGTGATGTCCGGCAGAACCCCAGAGCAGAGATGGATTTTCCAGACTTTTGAGTACAAGTAATCGAACCAGAGCAGGAAAATAGAGAACATTTGCGGAGATCGAGAAGAATTTCAACAGGACTCTGGGACGACGAGATGGTCACGGAGCGTCGGCAGCTGGGGGATTGGAAGTAAGATTGACCCCGCGGGAGCTGAAATTTTCATATAACTGGTGATAAGCGCTAAGAAGCACT
The DNA here is from genome assembly GCA_964513485.1 of uncultured Thermotogae bacterium. GTDB lineage: Bacteria > Bipolaricaulota > Bipolaricaulia > M55B111 > M55B111 > JAGXLP01. The sequence continues at coordinate 7,324 of CAZENJ010000051.1, forward strand.
GGATTATTCGGTAGTAGCATAGCATCTGTAATAAGTCGCCGGTTATAAGAGAGTGCCTTATATACCCGCTGTAGCGGCTGGCGGCCAGTTATGAAAAATTGGGTGCTCCGGAATTTAGAGACACACCGCCGTTCAGAGCCTCGAGGAGATTGTAGCCTAGAGAAAGATAGAACCGTAATATATAATTAATTGGAGCAAGAAAAAAAGTTTGTCTCAAGTTATTTGGCTCCACCCGGTCAAAGTTTAAAGAATCAGGAACCCGCCATTTCCGTCCAGGTTAACCATCCCTGAATTTTTCACCCAGGAAGGGGACCGACGATTGGGAAAGGTTTTTACGGACCGGGTTTTTGCCTCCTTTCCCGGTTCGGTTTTACCCTCCCGATCAGGCTGCAAGGCCCGATCCCCGACCTGGGTGGGACTTCAAGACCGGTAAAACCTGGCTCGTTTTTTATTAACGGGGTTGTTCCCGAGAGGTCACCGACCGTATAATTTTTTAGTACTGGATAGGAAGTTAGTCGCATGGGATTGTATTCGATCTTTTTTAGCCGGAGTTTCTGTGGGTGTTTGTCCCAAACTCTATGAAAGTCCTAGTTCAAGATCCGAAAATCTCTCGTAACGACATTTAACTTCTACGCGGGCCCAATAGTTGACCCAGCGAATCCAAAAGTTTTCACGCCCCATTTGCTTTCTTTCAGCGACTTCTCTCGTCGCAATAAATATCCTCGAGCTTAAAATGTGGCTGCTGCTTTACTGTTGACGATAAGGCTGAAGAGAAACGTCGCCCTCCCGGATATTTGCTCGAATCGGAACACATTATCTTATTCAATTGCCTTATACCGCAATTCTTGCTCCGGTGCGGGAAATGTGCGGAACTAACTGAAGATTTGCTGGGCAGGGATAGAAAGAGACTCGCCGCTGGGAAGTTTTGTCTCTGTTAATTGCTTAAGCCATTCAAGAAGGGGGTGAGGGAGATGAGGAGTAACGACGGGGATACTTTCCTTGACCAAATTTCCGGAGAGTTCAAAGAGGCTCAAGCCAAGGACAAGTACATGGAAACAGGTTTTTCCGACTATCTGGAGCTGATAAGAGAGGATCCAAAAATAGTCAGGAATTCCTATCAACGGTTATTTGACATGGTTAGATCTTATGGAAAGACGACGGTCGAAGAAGGAGGAGAAGAGGTGCCGCGGTACGAATTTTTTGATGATCCGTTTGGCGGCGGGGAGGACGCCGTATACGGCATAAATGGTTCTCTGAAGGATTTCGTCGATATCCTGGAGGCGGCCGCGAAGGGGCTGGGGCCGGACAGGAGAATTATTTTGCTTCACGGACCCGTCGCCACCAGCAAATCCACGATCGGCCGCCTATTGAGAAAAGGATTGGAAGAGTATTCTGCTACCGAAGCGGGGCGGTTATATACTTTTGGATGGGACCTGGAAGATATGGAAGAAGAGCCGAGCAACAGGGCGCCGTGTCCGATTCAGGAAGAGCCGTTAAAACTGATCCCGGAAAATTACCGGGGCGAAATAATCTCCGAACTAAATGCCAAACTTGACGCCCCTTACGAATTGAGAGTCGAAGGCCGACTATGTCCTAAATGCAGATACTATTTCAAGAAGAAGATGGCGAAATACGATGACGATCTGTCCCGAGTGCTGGAGGACGTCATCGTGAAAAGGTTGATCTTCAGCGAACAGGACAGGACCGGTCTGGCGACCTTCGAACCGAAGGACAAGAAGAATCAGGACGAGGAAGAGCTAACCGGAGGGATCAACTGGCGGCTTGTCCAGGTCTACGGTTCGGAGTCGGACCCCCGCTCTTTCAATTACGACGGGGAATTGTGCGTGGCCAATAGAGGAGTATTTGACGGCGAAGAACTGCTCAAACTCCAGGAAGAGTTTCTCTACGATTTTCTTCACGCGACGCAGGAGCACGTGATAAAGCCGAAGAAGAACCCCAGAATAGATATAGATGCGGTTATCCTGGGTCGAACCAATAACCCGGAATACGAAGCGATGAAGGACAACGAGAAGATGGAGGCCTTCAACGACCGGACGCGGAAGGTGGATATACCTTACGTTGTCAGAGTCGAAGACGAAGAATCAATATATCGCAAGTTCTTTCCCGAGGACTGGATCGGCGGAAAGCATATCGCTCCTCATACGCTGGAGATGGCCGCTACCTGGGCCACTCTAACTCGCCTGGAAGAGCCTTCCGGGGATATAAGCCTGTTTCAGAAACTCAGGGCTTATAACGGAGAAACGATCCGGAACAAAGATATCGATCCGAAAGAACTGCAAAATGAAACCGAAGACGAAGCGATGTTCGGCATATCTCCCCGTTACGTGAGGGATATGATCTCGAAAACGCTGGTAAACGACCGTGAAGGTTGCATAAATCCCTACAAAGTATTGAGCTCCCTTGAAGACAATCTGGAACACCACTCGGCGGTAGAAGAAGACAAGATAGAGCAATACAGGGAGTACATTGAACTAACCCGGGATCGGCTGGCCGAGATAAGTCAGGACGAGGTCAGGCGGGTAATCAGCCGGGACCCGGAGGAGATAACCGAGGTGGGGAACAAATACCTGGATCACCTGATGGCTTATCTGCAGGGAGAAAAAATTACGGATCCCTATACCGGGAAAGAAAAGGAACCGGACGAAGACTTTTTGAGGGACGTCGAGAAACAGCTGGAGATCTCCGAACACCGAAAGAAGGATTTTCGGCAGGAGATATCCAACTGGATCAGCGAGAAAGCGCGGCACGGCGAGTCCTTCGATCCTCAGGATAACGACCGTCTGCGCCGAGCCCTGGAAAGAAAGCTGTGGGAGGACAAGAAGCACAATATTAATTTTTCCGCCATGGTTTCGGACAAGTCCACCGATCCTTCACATCAGGAGAGAAAAACCGAGTGGATAGAAAGGCTGAAAGAGGAGTACGGCTACTGTGACGTCTGTGCGGAGAACGTCATAGATCACGCCGGCGCGGAAGTTGCCAGGGAAGAGATAGGTGAGGAAAAATGAGAAGGAGAATAAGGAAGGACCACAGGAGGTTCAGGCGAATAATTAAAGGACGAATTCGGGAGGACCTGGAGGAGTTGATTAGCCGTGGTTCGCTTGCCGGTAAAAAGGGCGGAGACACTGTAAAAATTCCGGTTAAGGATATAGACATCCCCGAGTTCCGGTACGATCCTCGCTCCGCCGGAGGCCTGGGTAGCGGGGACGGTAAAATCGGTCAACCGGTAAAACCCGATCAACCCGGACCGGAAGCCAGACCCGGCAGCGGCCCGGGTCGCCATTACCCGGAAGTAGAAATAGAATTCGAAGAGCTTGCTGATATCCTGGAGGAAGAGCTGGAACTGCCGCGGATTGAAACAAAAGAGGGGAAGACGAGTGTCGAGGAATCAAGGGCTTACAGGGATAGAACTTTGACCGGGCCGGAGACATTACTGATCAAGAAACGTGCCTACAAAAAGGGCCTGTTGCGGCAGGCGTTGATGAATTCGGTTGAGGATGAAGCCGGCGTGGAAGAGGTCGGGCCGGTTCCCGTGCCCTCCCGGAGAAACTTCTCGGTGACCCCGGTAAAGGAAGATAAGGAGTACCTCTACCCCGAGGAAGAGGAGGAGTCGGAAATCAAGGCCGTAATATTCTTTATGAGAGATATCAGCGGTTCGATGACCGGAGAGAAGACGGAAATAATAAGGCAAGAGAACTACCTTATTGACGTGTGGCTCCAGGTGAATTATCCGGAACTGGAGAGAGTTTATCTTGTCCATGACGTCAGTGCGAAGCGGGTAAGCGAGGACGATTTCTATCGTCTCAGTACCGGGGGCGGGACCAGGATAAGCAGCGTCTACGAGCTTGCCGCGAGCCTTATCGACGAAGAGTATCCGTGTGACGAGTGGAATATCTATAATTTCCATTTTTCCGACGGCGAGAACTTCCGGGAAGACACGAAGGAGGCCTGCCTGCCCGTACTTCGATCCCGGATTCTGCCCCGGGTAAACCTTTTTGGCTGCGGTCAGGTTTCACCGGGCAAGGAAGAACCAGGGGGCCACCTTTCAGTTCTGAACGAGGAGCTGGACGACGAGAAATTTGTCGGGTCGGTTATTCCGGACGGGGAGAGCGTGCTGCAATCGATAAAGGCCTTCCTCGGGAGTTAACGGGAGGCAATATGAAGACTTCTCGACTGGAGAAGCTCAGACAGGAGGTCAGGGGAACAATCGCCCAGCTCGGGCTGGATCCTTACCCGGTAGAATTTGGCCTGGTAAGCAAGGAAAGGATGGACGAGATATCCGCTTACGACGGGTTTCCCGAACGCTATCCTCACTGGAAGTTCGGAATGAAATACGATCAGCAACGCAAGAAGGCGAGGTACGGGGGGGTGAAAATATACGAGCTGGTCGTCAACTCGTCCCCTGCTCTTGCCTACCTCAGGGAAGACAATTCGGCGATTCAGAACAAAGCGATCATGGCCCACGTTTATGCGCATAGTGATTTCTTCAAGAATAACAGGTGGTTTTCCCCCACCAGGGAAGACATGGTCAAAGTTACCCGGGAACACGGAAACCGGGTGGAAAAGCTTATGGGAAGTCACGGAGTCTCTCGGGTTGAGTCTTTCCTGGACAGGGTCCTCTCGTTGCAGTTTAACATAGACCAATACCTCCCATACCAGTCCCCCCGTAAAAAAGAGGAGACGAAAGAAGCCGGGGGCGAGAAGATACCCGTGAAGAGGGATTACATGGATCGGTTTATCAATCCTCCGGAATGGGTGGAGCAAGACGAAGGTGACGCGGAAAACGAGAAAAGCAGTACCGGAGAAGAGGAAGAACAACTTCCCACGACCGATATACTGGGTTTCCTGGCCGAGAACGGGGGCCTGAAGTCCTGGGAAAAGGATATAATTTCCCTGATCCGGGAGGAATCGTACTATTTTGCGCCTCAGTTGATGACAAAAGTCATGAACGAGGGCTGGGCCGCTTACTGGCAGTCAAGGGTGATGAACGAGGAAGAACTTGCCGAAGCGGAAGAATTTCTCGATCACGCCGACATGCTGAGCAGAGTTCTGGCGGGGCGGGGATTGAATCCTTATTTACTGGGTAAGAAAATATGGGAAGACGTCAGGGAGCGCTGGGACAAAGGCAGACATGGAAGGGAATGGGAGAACTGTTCGGATAGAAAAAGGCGGGAGCGCTGGGACCGGGAAGAAGGCAGAGGGCTGGAGAAGATGCTCGAATTGCGGAAAAATCTCAACGACGTCTCATTCATTGACGCGTACTTTACCGAGGAAGTAATGGAAGGGCTCAATCTATTTACATACGAGTGGTTGACGAAGACGGGGAATTATCATATTACCGCGAGGGATTTTGACTCGATCAAGAAAAAACTTCTGTTCAGGTTTACCAATCTTGGTCGACCCACGATCAAAGTGAAGACCGGTAATTTCGAAAATAAAAGCGAGTTGCTGCTCGTCCATGAATTCAACGGGGTCAATCTCCATCTCCCGGATGGTAAAAAGGTTCTGAAAAATATCTACGAAATGTGGGGTCGGCCGGTAAACCTGAAAACTGTTCGAAAAAAGACCCCGGAAGGAATTACTCCGAAAAAATCCGGGGAAGAGCCGAAGCGGAAAGGAAAAAACGCCGGCAAGAGTCCCGACTACGAGGGCCTGAAGCTAAGGTACGACGGAGAGGAATTTCAGCGGGAAGAGATCGTCGGGGAGGAATCAGAAGAGATCATGTTTGAGACGATTGACTACGACACGGTGCCCCGAAACTGGCGCGCCTAGCCAAATTATAGCGGACGCCGTTAGATCTAGCTAAGTTCGCGATTTTTTTGGCTGATGCAATGGATAAAATACAGGCAAATATTTCTGCCCGGACTGTCCTAGCTTCAGGAGCTATGGTCGTATTTGTCAGCTTCTGAAGCTCATCTGATTTACACTTCATGGCAGTCTCTTTCCGTCAAGCTGCCTGACTATCCAGCCTGTCGGTAGAGCTTTCCCGGAGGTATAAGGCCACTTTGCTTATTTGCCTGCGTTTAAGAGGTCTCCTAGATAATTCCAGGTCCGGTACTTTTCTCTTACTTCCTGCTGGCAAATATTATCGGCACATTTTCCCTCTTCAATTTCTTCCAATTTTAGTTGTTCGCTTATCACGTCATCTACGTCGGACATCAAAATCACCCCTATAAAAAACTAATTACGAATAAGTATTTGTTTCTATTAATAGTATAAGCCGAGATTCTTAGATCACAAGCCTGAGGACACTGAAGTTGTCTTAGGTGTTTGCAATCCAGGAGTTTTACGGATAAAAGAGCTGGGAGAGTAATCTTAATTTTCTCCGAATACGCCGGGGAGTTTTCATTAATAATTTACAATCTTGAACGACAAGGACCATCGTCAAAAGTTTTTCAGTCGGATTATGGATGCAAGCAAAAAGGTTTGATTGTTGAAGAACTTTTTGTCAGTCCTAAATCGTGCGATTCTCTCCTTTAAGACTCAACTCCTAACTAGGTTTACAAGG
>CAZENJ010000052.1:0-13641 GCA_964513485.1 uncultured Thermotogae bacterium
GCGTTTTTGAAGTACGTAGTTGTTGGTTTTAAATTAGGTTTTTCTACAAGCCCCGTCCGGAAGGGTGGGGTAATTGACACGGTTTGTTGGTGGTCAGGGTAAACTTTCTTCAAAGGTGAGAAAAATAAAATGAAGTTCCAGCCCGAAAAACTAAACTACCCAAGCCAGGATCAAGCCGGCAAAAGCCAGAACCGCGGGCCATTTCCAGAGGAAACTAACCGCCTGATCGAGCCTCAACCGGGGCAGGACGGCGCTGACTAACAGGCATACTATATACAGAAGAAATATTTTTGCCAGGAACGCCAGCACGCTCAGCATGACTACGAGCCAGCCCACGCCAGTGCTGGAGATAACTCCCCACAATCCCCAACCTCCAAGAAAGAGATTAACGAAAAGCCCGATGGCGATAAATTCCGTTAGGGCGTGGGAAATAGTGGTAGTACCCAGATATTTACCGCCGTACTCGACGTGTGGGCCGGAAGAGATCTCCTGGGGTGCCGATACCACGTCGAAAGGCCTTATACCCAGGATTGCCGGAAGGATCAACAGATAAGCAATACCGGAAGCGAAAAGCGGCCAGGAAAACAACGCCCAGCCGGACTCCTGCTGGATTTCGACCACTTTGACTATGGAAATCGTTTCGTACCGGGTCATAACGGCCAGGATTCCCAGGACGAGCGAGACTTCGTAGCCGAAGCTCAGGACGAGCTTTCGGGAAATTCCGATGCTCGCGTTCGGATTTGCTGCCTCTCCACCGGAAAGTGCAACTCCGAGCGGAGCAATCAGGGTTAAGTAAGTTATTACCAGCAGTCCTCCCGACGAGCTCAAAGGAGCAAGTTTCCCGACCGGAAGGAATAACAGGACGACTATAGAGCCCGTCAGCGATAGGATGACGCCGAAATCGAACAGGTTTCCGTGCGAGGGGGCCTTCTGATAGAATAGCTTTACGATGTCGATAACCGGTTGCAGTAGCGGGGGGCCGTAACGCCAGTGAATTCGTGCCATGAACTTCCTGGTCAGGCCCAGCATCAGTATTCCCGATAAGAGGGCAATCAAAGGAGAAAATATTATTCCACAGACCGTCATTACCATATTTTCCACCCCAGCTGAACCAAAATTAAGGCGGCGAGGAGAGCGATTATATACATCACGTAAGTACCGACGTAGCCAGTATAAGTCTTTCTTACTCTGGTCGAAATCTGCTTAACGGATTCGACGATCCAGGCATAAAAGTTATCGATCGGATCCCTCAAATACGGTTTTAGCATCCGTTCGAGAGTACCGTAGAAGTCCACAGTGTAGCTGTATTTGCCTTCCGGAATCGGGGCTCCCGCGGCGTAGCTGTCCTCCTGAGATACTTTCGGGGGTTCCACTCCTGACCTGAATATATACCAGATTATGCCGGCCACCACGACGAGCGCGAGAAAGATATTTAGCGTGCTTACCGTTCCCGTGTCCGATACCGTACCCCAGAGGCTCAAATTCAGGGGCTGGAAGCCGAGGAAAGTCGTAATTTTATTAATTGGATTAAGCGGCAGTCCCGGGAGAATCCCGAAGATTATCACGCCAGAGGAGAGAACTACCAGCGGCAGCCGCATACTGAAGGGAACTTTTTTGATTTCTTCAAATTTTTCAGGAAGTTGCCCGAGAAAGACGTTGTGTAGAAGCTTATAAGAATAAAGGATTGCCCCCCAGGTTCCAATTAGAGCCGCAAATGCGAGGAAGGGTTGATTGTCGAGAATCAGGCTCTTGTAAATCAACCATTTTGAAAAGAACCCATTGGTTAGGGGCACCCCGATCAATCCGGCAATCCCGACGAGAGTCGCCAGGAACGCGACCGGCATCTTTTTTATAAGCCCTCCCAGGGAATTTAAGTCCCGGGTTGAAGTCCTGTATTCGACCGCTCCGATCGCCAGAAAGAGCAGGGACTTGAAGATCGCGTGGTTGAAGAAGTGAAATACCCCGCCCGCCAGGGACAGGCTCGTACCGAAGGAAATTCCCAGTACTATGTATCCCGCCTGACCGATAGTCGACCAGGCGAGCAGCTTCTTGGCATCGTCCTGGAGAACGGCGATGAAGCTAGGAACAACGATGGTTACGGCGGCCAGCCCGCAGAGAACGCAGTGAAAACTCCATACGCCGCGGCTCAATCCCAGAAAAAGCTTGATTCCGGAGATAACGTAAAACAGCAGAATAATCCCGTAAGTCCCCATCTTGATGAGCATACCGGAAAGAACGGCAGAAAAAGGAGACGGGGCTTCCGAGTGGGCTGGCGGTAACCAGGTATGGAACGGGAGTATTGCGTTCTTGATTCCAAAAGCTACGAAAAACAGGATGAAGATAAACAGGAGGTAAAGCGGCGAGGCCGTGGCGAGATTTGTCGGGAGTTCCGCCAGTGTTAGAGTTCCGTAGTTTTCATACAGGGAGGTTATCCCGATCAACATGGCGCCTGAACCGATTATCGACATTACCACGTACCTTAAACCGGCTGTCAAAGCCCTTCCCCGGCTGTACGAAATGAGAAGAAAGGCGCTCCAGGACATGATCTCCCAGAAAACGTAAAAGACGAGCAGATCGCCGCTCAGGACTATTCCGAGCATGCTGGCGTTTACGAGGAGGATCATCGAGTAGTAAAAGTCCGTTCTCTCCCGGCCTTTTATATAATCAAACGAAAAGATCACAGAAAGCGCGGCTAAAACCGCGATGGTTATCGCAAAAAACCAGGAAAGCAAGTTCAACCTGAGCGTGAGATCAAAACCGATGAACCCCGGGTAGAATACTCTGGTTGTTGGGGTGATGAAGTAAGCGTAGGACGTCAGTCCGATGAGCGTAATCCAGACGGTAGCGGAAAAATAATTCCTCGATTTCGCAGAAAACTTGCCGAGGAAATAAGAAACTATCGCTCCGGCAAAAGCTAATATCAGGATTGTCGCTAACATGGGTATCTTCCTTTTCCGGGAGGTCGTCTATTATTGAAATTCATATTAACCCCATCACCGCGGTTATGTAGCCGGTTCGATCGAGAAGCTCCGAAGCGGCCGAACTCAAAAAGTTGCTGATAAGGCCCGGATATACACCTATGATTACGAGCAAAACGATCAACAGACATATCGGGATCAGTCCGGAAAGCGGGAGGAGACGATGACCCGCTTTTGAGTTTGACCCCCTGTTTTTAAAATACAGCACCTGGACTATCCTGAGAAAATAGCTTCCCTCGATTACCGTGCCGAGCAATACGAAGGCTACCAGAACCAGAAAAAGTAGCTCTTCTTTTGCCAGCGCTGCCCTGATTACCATTAGTTTACTCGGAAAACCCATGAAGGGAGGTAGACCCACCAGCGAAAACGCTCCGATAGCGAACCCGAAGGAAGCAACCGGGGTAACTTTGCTCATTCCCCTGAGGCCAGAAATCTTCATCGAACCCGACCGATAAATCATGTAACCGACGGTCAAAAAGAGCAGCGCTTTTGCGAGGCCATGGGACAGCAGCTGGAACAGTCCGCCGGTGACGCCTGCCGGCGTGGCTATCCCCAGACCAAATACAATCAGGCCCATCTGCCCGATGCTGGAATAGGCCAGGAGCCTCTTGATGTCGTCTTGACTGAATGCGGATAACTCCCCGACCAGGACTGTCAAAAGCCCGATTATTGCGAGGAGCTGGAAGACCGGTTCCGCGCCAAAGACCGTGAAGACGACCCTGGCTACCCCGTAAATACCTATTCCTATGGCTACCCCGGATAGGACTGCGCTAATCGAGGAAGGAGCTGACGAATGGGCGTCGGGAAGCCAGGCGTTGAGCGGGAAAATTGCTCCTTCAACTCCGAGACCCGTAATCATCAAAACCAGCGGGATAAATATTGAGGTCGAACCCGTCGCCTCTATCCGGCTGGCGATATCGGCCATGTTCAGAGTACCAAACTGGCCGTAAAGCAAACCAATTCCCAGAAGGAGGAAACTGGAGCCCACCGTGCCCTGAATCAGGTACTTCACCGAGGCTTCGACTCCCGACCTGTCTCCGAGATAAGCTACGAGTGAGTACGAGGAAATACAGAGTATTTCGAAGAATACGAAGAGGTTGAATATATCTCCCGTCAGGGCTACTCCCGTTGCCCCTGTTAGAAGCAGGAGAAGGAGGGCGTAATATTTTTCCTCCGCGCCCTCCCTGATGTAATCAAACGAGTAGATTGCAACCAGAAGGCCAATTAGCGCGATAAAAGCGGACAAAAGTACCCCCACGGGTCCCGCAACGAGATTTATTGCAAAAGGCGGGCTGAAACCGCCAATTGAGGAGACAACTGGTTCTTCGGAGGCCTTCGGGATTAGAAGAGCGGACACAACTACGTTGAATAGCAGCGCCAGCGGCGGAATGAACTTAGGTATTTTCGGCGAGAGGAACTTTAGCAGTGGAACGATAAAGGCAAGCCCAAGTGGAACCGCGAGCAAAAAGGCGGGATTTACCATCTCTGCCCCCTTATGTCTTCCAGGTTTAGCGTGCCGTAATGCCCGTAAAGTTTGATGGTCAGGGAGAGAGCGAGTGCCAGGACGGAGGCACCGATAACTATTGCGGTTAGAACCAGAGCCTGCGGGACGGGATCTACCATGGACAAAGCTTCGATTTGCGCCCCCGGAGCGAAAATTGGAGCCGTCCCTCTGTCGAGATAGCCGACCGAGATTAAGAACAGATTTACTCCAGTATCGAGAATATTGATCCCGATAATAACTTTTACGAGATTACTTTTGAGCAGGATGATAAATAGGCCGATCAGCACCAGACCGAAGGCCCCGATATAGTAAATGTAGCCGGAGAGAAAGTTCATCGGGTCTCCTCCATCATCCTGTCGATAATCCCGCCGAACTCGGCACCGACTTTCAACCCGATGGCGATGTAAATCAGCGGAAGTATTCCCGCGCTGAATAAGGAGTAAATCTCACCTTTTGGTAAAAAGTTCGAAAGAAAATAGCTACTTCCGACGGCGAACCCGATTAATCCGAGTATTACGAACGCCAATCCACCCAGGGATTCCGTTACATCAGTACCCGTGGTCGATATCCTCCTCTCGGGATAACCCAGGTAAACCAGGAGAAAGGCGGAACCGATAACGGCTCCGCCCTGAAACCCCCCACCCGGGGTGAGATGACCGTGGATAAAGAGGTAAGCGCCCAGCAGCAAGATGAAGGGGAACAGAGCCCGGCAGCCGGTTGAAAGAACGAGGCTGGATTCCTCCACCTCGCGTTCCTTTTTCTTCTTTTCAATTGCAAGAACCGCGGAAAGCCCCATCGCGGCAATAAAGAGTACGGTGACTTCTCCCAGAGTGTCGAGCGCCCGGTAGCCCGTTACTACGGAAGTGACTATATTTGCCGCCCCGGTTTCTTCCCTGCCGCTTTCGACGTAATAAGAACCTACCTTCGTGTCAGGGGTGCCGAAAGGAATCTCGGTAATTGTGAGAGATAATCCGGCCGCTATGACGGCCAGCAGGACGAGGGCAATTATTCCTCTCGGGCTCCTTAGATCTTTCATTCTTCGTACCTCTCCGTTCTCCGGATCGCGATGACGAAAATTCCCGTCACAAGCGCGACGCCGATAGCGGCCTCCGCCATTGCCACGTCGGGTGCCTGGAGCAGGAAGAAAAGCACGGTTGCCATCAGGCTAACCAGGGAAGATGCGATCACTGCACCCAGTAAATCGCGCAGGTAGAAGACTCCAACCGCGGCTCCAAGCATGAAGAAGACCACCACTGAAACTACGAAGATCATTATTCCTCTCTATACTCCTCGAACTCCTTTGCCTTATCGACGACGCTTATTTCAGTTAGTCGGACCCCGCTTTTATAGGCCGCTCGACCCAGGTTATGGCTGGATATCGGGTTGGTGGCTAAGATGAACAGGGCGATAATTATCGCTTTCCAGATCCAGGCGGGCTCCATTATCCCCACACCGATAATGGTGGAAAAAGCCCCAAGTGTTGTACATTTTGTGCCGGCCTGCACCCTGTCGTAAATATCGGGAAATCTGACAAGGCCAAGACCACCGAGGAAGACGAAAGCGGCTCCGATTCCGGTAATTACCACTCCAAGCAGGTGCATTCAAAACCCCTTTTCCAGAAACCGCGCCAGCGCAACCAGACCGACGAAAGATATCAGGGAGTAAATTAACGCGACGTCCAGGTAAACGTACCTTTCGAAGATAAACCCGAGCAAAACCAGGGAAGCGGTTATCGAAGTGGTCATAGTATCCACCGCCACCGCCCTGTCCGGAGCGGTAGGGCCTCTCAACATCCGCAGGAACGACAGCGTCAACCCAAGGCCGATAATAGCGAGAAAAACCATCATACTTATTTCCATAGTTAAACTCCTTCAGGCAAACACCACTTTCAGGTACTTTTCGAACCTTTCACCTATGATTCTCGTGGCCTCTTCGACCGATCCGGATTCAACGTTTATCCAGTGAACCAGGAGCTTGTCCCCGACTATATCCAGGGTAAAAGTGCCCGGGGTCAGAGTAATTGAGTTGGCGAGAATCATCTTTGCCATATCCTCTTCGAGTTCGGTATTTATGATTACTATACCCGGGTTTATCGGAACGTCGGGATGGATTGCCCTGTAGGCCACGTCCAGATTTGCTTTTACGATCTCCCGGGCCAGCACCAGAACGTAGATTATAAAGTAAACGAGCCGCTTTATCCCGAGGGGCGGCAAGCCCAGCCGCGCGTAACCGCTTGAAATGACGACCGCGAGAAAGAAGCTGATCGTCAACCCGACCAGGAGCTCCTGCCGGTTGAACGTGGAGGTGAGGCCCAGCCAGACTAGCGAAAGAAGAACGAAGGAATAAGCAAAGTTCTTCAGCCAGGTGAAAGCTTTCATGCGCTCCTCCTTTTTACGGGCAAGGTCTTCTATCTTTTCTTCAGGAACCGATCGATACCTTCTGCCGCCCGTTTGGCATCAGCTATGGCGGTTACTGCATCGAGGTTTAAGTTGACGATGTCTCCGCCGGCAAACAAACCGGGGATCGACGTCTCCCCGTGTTCGTCCACCTTTACCTTTTTTCTCTCCGTAAATTCCACCTTTTCAAACAGTTCATCCGGCATGAAGGAGAAATCCGGCCTCTGTCCTATGGCCTCGATGACCATGTCGCCGTAGAGAAAGATCTCCTTGTCCTCGTGGAACGACGGGTTGAACCTTCCATCTTCGTCGAATACCGACTTCACTTTCTTGCAGAGCAAACCCTTCACGTTACCTTCCCGGTCCAGCTCGATCCTTTCCGGTCCCCAGCCTGGGTTGAATTCTATACCCTCTTCCCTGGCTTCTTCGATTTCCTCTTCCGTTGCCGGTAGCTGATCCCGGTCCTCCAGGGATACCGTTTTGGTAACTACCCCGTCCTCGGGGTGCTGGATATGCTGTAACCGGAGAGCTTCCCGCGCCGAATCCATGGCGACGTTCCCTCCACCGATGACGATGGTCTCCTTGCCCACGCCCACTCCGTCCCCGATCTTATTTGAGCTGAGAAAATCAAGGGCAAGGTGTGCTTTGTCGGCGTTTTCAATACCAGTGGACATGGGATCGGTGTTGCCGATCGCCAGAAAAAGCGCGTCGTGGTCCTCGTAAAGATCCTCGAACCCGATATCCGCTCCCACGGTCGTGTCGAAGCGGAAATTTACCCCCAGAGATTTGATGAACTTTACGTCCCTGTCGATTGCGTCAATCGGAAGCCTGTACGTCGGCGGTCCAGTCCGCAAGGTCCCGCCTCCGCCGGGCAGAGAATCAAATACCGTTACCCCGTGTCCCTTTAGACGGAGAAAGTAGGCCAGCGATAGACCGGACGGTCCCGCACCGATGACCCCCACGTCCTTTCCCGTATCCGGGGCCGGCTCAAGTTCCAGGGCCGATTGATAGTCTTCTATCTCGTCCGCGGTCCACCTCTTCAACCATCTTATCGCCACCGGTTCGCCCTGAAGCGAGAGAGAACAGGCGTCCTCGCAGTGTTTCATGCAGACCCTGCCGCAGATCGCGGGAATGGGATTATCTTCGAATACTTCCTTTAAAGACTTTTCCGGGTCCTCGTCGAAAATTGCCCCGACGTAATCGACTATATTGAGGTTTGCCGGGCAGGCCTCCTCACATAGTCCACACTCCAGACAGCGCTCGGCTTCTCTCTTTGCTTCCTCCTCGGAATAACCTATGACCTGCTCGATAAACGACAGTTTCCTCTCGTCCGGCGGGACCTGGGGCATCGGGACTCGCTCCCGTTCGAAGAGGGAATAATCGAGTTCCTGGGTAAACCCTTTGTAATTTTTCTTTCGGTGATTGAGATTTGCCTTCAGGACTGAATATTCCTCTTCGGCAAGAAAAGTTTCCCGGTCACTTTCCTCGTCTTTTGGGATAAAAGTAAATGTATCCTTGTCAAAGTGGATATGAAGGTAATCCCGAGACAGGCTCAACGATCCGGCCGGACAAATATCGACACAGAGACCGCAGAAGCAACACCTGCCGTAGTTGATTTCCGGCCTCTCGTTCGTCATGCCCTCTTCCGGTCTGCTCTCAAGCTCGGGAATTTCCACCATTTCTATCGCCTGATTCGGGCAGATGTCCTCGCAGTTACCGCAACCGGTGCATTTATCCCAGTCGTTCAGGTGGAAGCCGCGGTACCTGGGTGCTGGCTCCTTGAACTCAAAAGGATACTGAAGGGTTTTAGGCTCTTCGAAAAGGTATTTTGTCGCTTCAATCGGGTTCAATAAACTTGGCTTTTCGTCACTCATAATACCCCCTCGGCTCATCTATCGATTTCGGGAGCGGTAACGTAGAGGCTCATCATAATATTGCCGACGTCCGATATGCTCTCCCCTTTTAGTGCCTCTTCAAGTACGGTCAGTCCGTGAGGATAGGAGGGAGTCCTGAAATGTACCCGGTAAGGCCTGTTTCCTCCGTCTGATACCAGGTAAAGACCCAATTCTCCCCGGGAGGACTCGAGTCTCACGTACGACTCTCCCGCAGGTATTTTCCATTTGAACGGGTTTGGAGGCCTGTTGTAAACGGAACCCTCTGGAAGCCGGTCCAGGAGTTTGAATATCATGTGGACGCTTTCGATCAGTTCGTCTCTTACAACCATTATTCTCGAATAAGCGTCGCCGTCTTCTCTGGTGGGGACATCCCAGGACACTTCGTCGTAAGCACCGTAGGGTTCGACTTTTCTGATATCGTACTTCATGCCGGTAGCGCGCAGGACCTGACCGGTTCCGCCCATATTCCTCGCTTCTGCTCGATTTATCGTACCGATCCCTTTCGCTCGATCGTGAAATATCCTGTTGTTGAAAAAGGTATCGTTGTAATCGGGCACTTTCCCTCCTATGTCGTGCAGGGTTTCCCTGATTCTGTCCGGGAAGCCTTCCGGGAAGTCCCGTCTGACTCCGCCCGGCCAGATGTATATATGATAAACCCGCCCCCCGGTAAGCTCCTCGAAGAGATCGAGTATGAGGTCCCGGTGGTACATCGCCCAGTTGCTCACGGTATCGAAGCCGAGCATGTTTGAATAAGCCCAGAGACCAAAGAGGTGGGAAGCAGCACGGGATAGCTCGAGGTAGATGCTCCTTACGTATTTCGCCCTTTCCGGAACCTCGATACCAGCGAGACGCTCTACTCCCCGGGAATAGACCATCTCCATTGAGCCAGGCTCTATAACGTTGACCCGGCAGACCAGCGGGAAGTTCTGTATCCAGTTCCTGTATTCCATTAATTTCTCGAAGCCCCGATGGAGGTAGCCGGGATTTGCCGTGGCCTCTTTAATTCTGTCCCCCTCGACCTTCAGCGTGATACTGAAATTACCGACCATTCCCTGGTGTTGCGGGCCGAAGTAAAGCTCGAGTTCCCTGGTGGAATCCGATACGGCCTTTTCGCTTAAAATTTCCATTTATTAATCCTCCACGGCGGGAATCGATTCGAGTTCTTTTTCCACGTAATCGCGAGTGTCGAAATCTTTCCGGAAAGGAGGTATTGCGTAATCCTTTTCGAGAAAAAGAGGTATCTGTCTGGGGTGACCGTCAAAATCTATCCCGAACATCTCGTGCAGTTCCCGTTCGTAAGGTTCGGCATTCTGGAAGACGTGGATGGCGGTACCGATTTCGGGATTTTCCCTGGAAACGGTAGTTTTCAGGATTATCGTCCCCTTCTCCCGCTCCCCGTAGCGGTCGCCGCTTTCCATGTAGCTGTTGAGCAGGTAAACCAGTTCCAGTTGTCCGGCCTCGATTCTATCGACGCAGGATATCAGAGCGAGATGGTCGTAGCTGTGGTTCTTCAGGAAGCCCAGTATGGAAAGTACGGATTCTTTGTCGGCTTCGACTTTTAGCCGGTATTCCCCCCTAGTCTCCGCTGAAACCCCGGCGAAAGACCGTTCGATTTGTTTTCCAATTTCACTGAGCATTTTTCTCATCCCGCTCAAACAGAGGCGGCCAGCCCAGGTCGCCGTAAAGCTTTTCCTGGTTGGAGCGATACCGGTCGTAATTTTCCCGGTATCGTTTGTAGCCGTCAGCCATACCTTTGTCGATCATCGTCCACAGGTGGGTCACCCCGACGAAAATTGACTCGGGTCTGGGCATGCAGCCGGCGATATAACCGTCGACGGGGATAAATTTGTCCAGGTGGTTGATCGTATTATAGGAATCCCAGTACATTCCTCCGTCTATCGGGCAGGAGCCGAAAGCGACCGTGTATTTTGGCTCCGGCATCTGCTCGTAAGTCCTGATAATTGGCTTCAGTGTCTTTAGAGAGACGTAACCGGTTATTAGAAAAAGATTTGCCTGCCTGGGCGTGGCCACTGGCTTTACGCCGAACCTCTCAGCGTCCCAGCGGGCCGTTATCGAGGGGGGTATCTCGATGATTCCACAACCGGTACAGAAATAAACGACGTGGAGGGAGTACTTGTTGCTCATCTTCGCCGGCTCTTTCAGCCATTTAATTAGCTGGCCCCTATCCATTTTTGCCTCCGGAAGTAAGGTTCGGTCCTATAAAAAAGGAAAATGTAAAAACGTCGAAAGGATTTGGGAAAGTTTCGTATTGCTGGAGAAAAGAAATACCGGTTTTTAACCGTTCAGACCCGGAAAAGTACAAATTCACCGACTCCTTTGTAGAAAAGCTAACTGTGAATAGCTAAAATTGCACTTGAGGTTTGCCGTATCCGCGAGAGAAAGTCTATCAGTTGTAAGTTAAACGTAAATTTCGCGACTGTAAATCAAAGATTTGTAAGAACAATAATTCTTCTAGGCCGCTTTGACGAAATCAGTATAACAAAGTTTATCATTATTGTCAAATGCACACTATAGTCTTTCTTGTGGGGTGAGCCGGCCCAATCAATTCTATCTCTGCCCGTATAATAGATATCCCGCAAAAGGAGAATCCAGTGGATGAGCGTCAATAATACTCCAGCGGGAGAAGACTTCCCCGCTCATTTTATAAAACGACGCGGTTTGGGATTTGCAGTTCAGGACTGGGTGCCAGGGTATAAGGGGATAATTATCGTCGGATCCTGGAAACTTGTAAAACTCCCAAATTATATGCCTAAATGGAATTCTGGTCCTCGATCTCCTCCAGAATCTCGGAAAACATTTCCCTCTGTTCGCGCTCGATTTGTTTTCTTGATTTCTCTTTTTGGAGCTCTTCGATTTTCTCACTCCGAAAAGCCTCTGTGGCCCGAGATAGAATCTCCTCGCATTTTTCCTTGAAATCTCTTAACTTTTCCACCATTTTGTCCCTACTTCCGGCGTAGTCGGTGTAGAATATTATGTAGCCCCGATTTTTGTGATTCTCACCCCTTTCCCAGTCGTATTTTAGCTGATGTTTTTCGGTGAAGATCTTTAACTTGTCGTACCATGACTTTCTGGGCCTGGGATCGATCCTGAAGGCCAGAGCCCATCTTCCTTTGCGGAATTTTGTTTTTTCCTCGGATTCGGCTTTATCCAGCCGGAACGAGTATTCTGGTACTTTGCCTTCGTTGATTTCATCCGTCAAATTAGAATTCATTGCTCAATCCTCCTTGTTAGTGTCGACAATAAAATTAAGAAATAACTTACGCCATCAATCAGGCACGAGGCCTTTCAGCAATAAAGTAACTTGAAAGCTGCGGGCCTGTCAAGTTTAGCCTCCTTACTGCTGATTGAGGAAAAGGACCTTCTGCCTCTCGAAGCACTTGGCTGCGTAGAGGAATAACGCGGCGGACCAGGTCTGCCAGTCCTGCCCTTTGTTGTGCCGGTCTGAGCTCTGTACCATTCGTTGAAGCCGTAATCCAGATCGGGGTTCCTCGATTTTTTCACCAATTTTGCCAGCTCGAACAGCGTCGTCTCCGCCTTATCCATCAGGTCCAGTGTGATCAAAGCTAATGCGTAAAGGGCGACGGCAAACGGCCAGATACCTCCATTGTGGTATTCACCCGGTTGATTGAACTTTTCGTATCGCTTCCGCCAGTCCTCGTCGCCGGGCTCGATAAAGGGGAATAGAACTGGAGGCAAATTCCCGGTCAATATGCCTCGCTTAGTTAGCTTTTTACAATTTTCTTCCGTCCACCGAACTATCTCCCTACCTCGCTCAGCTGACGGTATGTCGGCGATAATTGCAAGGCTGTTACCGAGCAGATCGAACCGTCGATTTTTGTAAACCCTTTTAAAAGCGGAGATAGCATAGTACGGGACATCATCTAGGCTCAGCCTTTCAACCATCAGCCGTTTCAACTCTGAATACTTCTCCCTTGCCCTCGTCAGCTTAAGGTAAAGGCCATATCCGAATAACCATTGCCCGTAGCGCCAATCACACGTATGAATCTGACCGATTAGGACGTCGTAGAGCGGACTCTGGTAATCCAGCCAGGTGGAAGCTTTTCTGAAAGACCTCTCAAGGAAATCTTCTTCACCGGCATATCAGAATACCTCGAGGGCCAGCAGAAACAGCGGGTTTGTGTCAGAAATTTCGAGTTCTTCCGGAAGGGCGGGGTAATTGACTCCCTTACGACAAAACCGCACAATTTTGCGCTAAATCAGGTTTTACGGGATCCACGCTGAAAATCGTCTGAGCTTAAGGATTTTGGAGTGAAGTAGATATAAAGCGAATTCCGAAGAAAAGACGAT
Organism: uncultured Thermotogae bacterium; assembly: GCA_964513485.1. Taxonomy (GTDB): domain Bacteria; phylum Bipolaricaulota; class Bipolaricaulia; order M55B111; family M55B111; genus JAGXLP01. The sequence continues at coordinate 13,103 of CAZENJ010000052.1, forward strand.
TGTGTCTGAGGCGTTTTTTGAATCCACTCCATTATTTTGCACCCATGCCACATCCGCGGAGAGTCCATAAATTTCTATTCCCACTCCGACAGTGAGACTTATTTCTCTCCCCAGTGGTTTGTCATCTCCTGCCATTCCTAACGCTCTTGCACCAGCACCGCTCCTCAAGACTCCGAATAGAGCAGCATCGGCCTGTGCCGAAAATTGGCAAAGGCTCAGGATTGACAATACACAGATTATTAAGACAACTGGAGTGTGGAAATAATTTGCTATATTTGCCCTTTTACCGCCACCTTAAACCGCCCGGATTATATACAATATCGAGAAGACAGCCAAATTAATCTTGGTCTAACACCGCTATTAACACCTCGCTCAAGGTACGGAGCGGACATATTGTGGGGCGTATATTAGGAGAAAGCCATGGACAGCTAGACTAAGACTGTCTGGGGGTTTCGATGTTCAGAAAAATACAAGTCAAGAACCTCGCCCCAAGGGACGGGGCTTGTAAAAAAGCTTTTTTAAGCAGTTTTTTCGGTCTT